>CAYPNR010000057.1:0-12892 GCA_964412125.1 uncultured Planctomycetota bacterium
CGCAGGGAGAAGGAGGGACTGATTCCGAAGGCGGAGGAGGAACTCAAGCCGGCGCTCGGATGGGGACTCGAAGAGTTCGCCGAGAAGGCGCGCAGGGAGGTGGCCGCCATGAAGGCGCGTTACAAGCGCCGGGTCATGCTCGCGCGCATCCGCATGCTGGCGGCCGTGGACGCGGCCTTCACAGAAGCCGCCTCCGGACTCTACCAGAAAGGACTTGCGCGACTCGAAGCCGTCAGGAGCGAGTCCACCGCTTCGCGTCTGTTCGGAAAACGTCTGGAGACGGCCGCCGCCTGGATCGAGGCGGCCGCGCGCTTCCAGCGCTCGCATCTCTCCTATCTGAAAAGCGCCGTCGGCTCTCAAGTGACGGGCCTGGTGCTGCGGAGCAACATAGACTGCTCCGGCAAACTCGTCTCCTTCGACGAGAAGAAAGGCGTGCTTCGCGTCAAAACGAAAATGGGGGCGGAGGTGGAGATCAAACTGGCCGATCTCAAGCGGGAGACGGTGGAGGAGTTCGCCCGACGCGGACTTCCGGCCGACGAACGGGCGCTGTGCGAGGCCGCTCATCTCTTCCTGCACGGCGACGACGCGCGCTCTCTCAAGGCGCTCGGCTCGCCGCGAACCGCCGTCGGAAAAGCACTCGTCGAGGCCGTTCGGGAACGCGCCTTCATGCGCGAGGTCACCCGCCACAGACGGCTGCTGTTCTCCGCGAACTGGACGAGAGTCCTCTCCCGCGAGAAAGGCAAGTTCGAGACGGCCGACGTCGGCGACGAGTTCGGAGACGCGCTCCGCTCCGTCGGCGAGGGTGTGCTTCGTCTCTCGCAAGCGGTACTGCCGCGTTACGTACTCCGCCTGCAGGTGATGGCGGAGCAGACGTCCGCGCCGCTGCGCATACGTCTGCCGTACAGCAAGTTCAACGTCGTCCATCTCGACATTCCCGTGGGCGGAGAGGGCCTGCGGATGGCGGAGGCCGCCGGTCAGGAGACCTTCGGGAAGACGACCCTGTGCGTCGGCGAGTGGTTCGACATAGAAATACGCTTCCTCGACGGCGTCTACACCGTGTCGGTGGACGGCCGCACGGTTCTGAAGGTGGTTTCCGTACAGACATCGGGACAGGAAAAGGACGTGTTTTTGAGACTCATTTTTCCCGAAGGCCGCTGGCTGATACGGGAGATGTATCTGCTTGAGGCGCCGTAGCGGCGGAGTCTGGGGGGACGAAAAATGGCACGCCTGCTGATAGTGGAGGACGACGCCAACCAGCGCGAACTCTACAGACAGGAACTCGAAAGCGAAGGCTATGAGGTTCTCACGGCGGCCGACGGCCAGGAAGCCGTGAACATCGTCAAGGAGCGCGACGTGGATCTGGTGGTGCTGGACATCAACATGCCGGTGGTGGACGGCATCGAAGCGCTGGGTCGCATTCTCTCCCGCGACAACACCCTTCCCATCATCATCCACACCGCTTACGCCCACTACAAGGACAACTTCATGACCTGGACGGCCGAGCACTACATCATAAAGTCCAGCGACCTTACGGAACTGAAGAAGCGGATCAAGGAGGTTCTCTCCGCCCGCGGCGGAGAATGAGCCGCGCCGCTCGAGCGCTCCGCTTCCGGAACGACGTTTGAGGACTCCTCCGAATGGACGTCGAGACCTCGCCGTTCCGCTCGACGCTGGTGATGATACTCGCCGGCGGAAAAGGCGAGCGCCTGTGGCCGCTGACGCGGGACAGGGCGAAACCGTCCGTGCCCTTCGGCGGCATCTATCGCATCATCGATTTCTCTCTGTCGAACTGCCTCAACTCCGGTCTCCATAAAATATACCTCCTCACCCAGTATCGCTCCATGTCGCTGAACCGCCACATCGCAGAAGGCTGGCAGTCGCGCTTCCGCGGCGAACTCGACGAGTTCGTCCAGCCCATACCTCCGCAGCAGCGGACGGTGGAGACGTGGTACCGCGGCACGGCCGACGCCGTCTATCAGAACATTTACGCCCTTCAGGAGCACCGACCGGAACGGGTGCTGATCCTCTCCGGCGACCACGTCTACAAGATGAACTACGCCCGGATGCTGCGCCACCATCAGGAGAAGGACGCCGAAGTGACCGTGGCCTGCATACCGGTTCCCCTGGAGGAGGCGACGCGGTTCGGAGTGGTCGAAGCCGACGCGGAGGGGCGGATAGTGGGATTTCAGGAGAAACCGTCCGCCCCCAGGCCGATGCCGGGCGACCGGAGTCGCGCCTTCTGCTCGATGGGAATATACCTGTTCAACACCCGCACTCTCATCCGCTGCGTGGTGAACGACGCGAAATCGTCCGACACCACGCACGACTTCGGCCGGGACGTGATACCCCGGGAGATAGGCGGACGACGGGTGTTCGCCTACGACTTCTCGTCCGAAGAGCATCCCGAGCAAGGCGCTTACTGGCGCGACATCGGCACGGTGGACGCCTACTACGAGGCGAACATGGAGTTGCTCGACATAGAGCCGCGTTTCAATCTCTACGATCGCTCCTGGCCCATCCGCACCTGGCAGGCCAATTCGCCGCCGGCGAAAGTGGTCTCGCCGGCCGCCGACACCCCGGCCGTGGTCGAGAACTCGATTCTGTCCGCCGGCTGCGTGGTCTCCGGCGCGACCGTCCGCCACAGCGTGCTCTCGCCCGACATCGTGGTGAGGCGCGGCGCCGTCGTCGAGGACGCGGTCGTCTTCAACCACGTCGTCATAGGTCCCGGCGCCCGCGTCAGACGCGCCATCATCGACAAAAACGTCGTGGTTCCCGCAGGCTTCCAAATAGGATGGGACTCGGAGGCCGACCGCGCGCGTCTCTCCGTCAGTCCCGGCGGCGTCGCGGTCATCCCCCGCGGCCTTCGACTCTCCTGAAGCCGCGTCGCGCCGCCTCCACCAGCCAGCCGAACAGCGCATCCCGCGTTCCTCCGACCTCCCGCTCGGGATGCCATTGCACCAGTACGACACGTCCGTCCGCGGTCTCCAGACCTTCCAGCACGTCGTCGGGCGCGCGCGCGCTCACGCGCAGGCCGTCCGCCACGCGTCTCACGCCCTGATGGTGGAACGAGTTCACCACGGTCTCCCCCGCGCCGAGGATGCGCGCCAGATGCGTCCCCGCCGCGATCTCTATCGGATGCCTTCGCGGGTCTTTTTTCGGCCCCTTGTGCGCGTCGGCCGTCTCGAGATGCTGCCAGAGACTCCCGCCCATCAGAACGTTGACCAACTGCAGACCTCCGCAGACGCCGAGAATCGGTTTTCCTCTCTTCAGCGCCGCTTCCCCGAACGCCAGGTCGAACGCCTGCCTGCGGCGATGCATCCTGACCGTCTTGGGATGACTGCGCGTCTCGCCGTACAGACGCGGGTCCAGATCGTCCGAGCCGACCAGCACCACTCCGTCGGCGAGAGCCAGGAGCCGCTCGACGTAGGCGTCCTCCGCTATGCAGCCCGCCACCACGGGCTCGCCTCCGGCGTCGAAGACCGCGTCGCTGTAGCGGCTGTCGCCTATCAGTCTCGGTCTGCCGCCCGCCCTCGTCCAGTTGCAGTTCAACGCCACCACGGGTCGCACTCTCGTCCCCCCGAAAGAACGATTACGCGCGCCATTATACACGTCCGCGGCGCAAAACCACGTCGACCGTCGTCGAAGACGCCTCGCAGGCGCCCGGGCGGCCGGTTTTCCCTCGCGGAAGAGCCGCTCCGGTCGTATAATACGAATGTCGGGGAGTATGTGGAGGACAGCGACGTGCGGCTGACGGTCGTTGCGGGCTGCGTCGTTCTGTTTGCGTTCGCGGCGCTTGCCGGAGAGGAGGTCCGGGAGACGGAACTGCGATACACGGAGCCGAAGGAGGAGGTGAAGTGGCCGCCGCCTCTGCGACTGAAACTGATAGAGGAAGAAAAAGCCCCCGCGAAGCACGATCTCTACAAGGGAGACTGGACGTGGTGGCGACTGGTGTGGGGCGAAAGCGTCTACCTGCTGGCGTACGAGTCGGACGACAGGGCGCTCGTGGCGCTCGCCGAGAAAGACGGCGAATGGAAGACGGTGAGCGAGACGGTGGTGGGACGCCGGGAGACACGGATGCGACTGCCGTTCACGTTCAAGGTGGACGGAGGCGCTCTCAAGACCAACGTCCTCATCAAGCCGCACGTCTGGAAGAACAGTTTTCACGTGGACGGCTGGTGGAGCGGCGAGACTGAATTTCAAGGGCGGGCCGTCAATCTGATATGGCGACCGGGTCTCGCGCCGGTCGCGGTTTTCGAGGACACGACCAAAAGCGACGCCTTATGGGTGTACTACGGTCCGCTTCGGCTGGGCGGACGCGTCTGGATGTCCGAGGAAGGCGCGATCCGCGGCCGCGTCGAGACCACGAAAGTCGAAGGCCTCATGAGGGTGGCGGCGCCCGACGTGACGTACGTGGAGAGGGAGTCGGGCGGCGTCCGACACGTCTACTATCCCAAAGACGGCGCGGTCTGGCTGCCGGCGGGAACGCTGGAGAACACGACGGCCGTTCTGCAGCGGAAGTACGAAGGCGCGATCTGGCGACTGGAGGTGCCGCTGGACGGTCTGGTGGTCAAGAAAGGCGCGGAGGTGGGAGCGATCGAGCCGATAAAAGCGCTTTCGGCGATCGTCGCCAAGGACGGACGCGTCTCCGCGGCGCCGGAGTTTACCGACGCTCAGGGTCGCGATTTCCGCCTCACCCGCAACGGCAAGCCGGTGGACACGCTGCCGACGTTCATAGTGGAGCACAAGGGCAAGGAAGTGTTCCGCCACAAGTTCAAGTACGGCTGAGGCGGCATCTGTCTGCCCCGCTGGCGGGTTCCGGCGGAACTGAAGGGCAAGAAACTGACCGGCCGCATGGAGTGGAAGGGCGCGGGTCCGTTCAAGGTGGAGCCTGTCAAGAAGGAGTTCGAGGCGCCGTAGAGTCACTCGTCCAGTCGTACGAACTCGCAGGCGAGAGTCTTTGTCTCCAGCAGCGCCATCGACGGCTCTCCGAACAGCCACCCTCCCGCCTCGCCGGGATTGAGTCGCAGAACGCCGTCGCGGACCTGTGCGGAGGGCTTGTGCGTGTGGCCGAACAGGACCGCGTCGCAGGGAGGCGCGGTCTCCGGCGGGGCGTGAAACAGTACGAGTCTGCGGCCGTCCAACTCCAACGTTCTCGGCGGATCGACTATTCCCGGCAGTTCTTTCGCCAGCACCCGTCTCTCGCCGTCGTTGTTGCCGAAGACGGCGTAGACGGGGACGCCCGATTCGGCGACGATACGCGCGGCGAAAGGCGCGACTATGTCGCCGAGATGCACTATCGCGGTCGCGCGCGCCGCGGTCGCACGCGCGACCGCGCGACGGACCAGCGGCAGATTGTCGTGACTGTCGGCCATCACGGCGAGCAGCATCCGCGTCCCTCCACGACTCAGACGTCGAGGCGACGTACGTCCAGGGCGTACTTCTCTATGAACTCGCGTCGCGGCTCGACCTGGGAGCCCATCAGTATGGTGAACAGGCGATCCGCCTCGGCGGCGTCGTCCACCGCCACCCGCATCAGCGTGCGTCGCTCCGGATCCATGGTGGTGCGCCAGAGTTGGTCGGCGTTCATCTCGCCGAGCCCCTTGTAGCGCTGTATGTCGGCGCCTCTGGTGCCGGTCCGCTTCACCAGTTCGGAAACCTCGGCGAGCGAGGCCGCCTTCCGCTCCCCGCCGTCGTGCTCCACGGCGAAACGGTTCGTCCTCTCGCGATCGCCGAACAGGTCCTCCACCGAGAAGCCGGCCGCCATCAGCGTCGTGACCCTCTGCTCCACTTCGCTCCGCTCGCGAAACTCGTGAAACAGTACGTCCACGTCCGCCTCGCCGGAGACGTCCTCGAAGGAGGCGATCTCCAACTCGCCGCTCTTCTCCTTCTCCAGGCGGCGCTGCATCTTCTCGAACTCGTCCTCGCTGTAGAGGTAGTGTATCTCGCCGTCCCTGGTCCGCAGCCAGTATAGGGGAAAGTGCCCCTTCTTCGCGTCCCACAGCGCCAGATACGACGACAGCGTCATCCGAACGTGCCTGAAGGCGCGGTCGAGACGCTCCAGGTCGGCGAGCGTTCTCAAAACGCGCCGGAGCACGTCCGAACGAATGGCCTGACCGCCGCCGACGCGGCGCACCTTCACGGCCTCCATGCCCAACTCCACAAGCCACTTCTTCAGTTCGACGTCGCTGTGGAGATAAAACTCCTTCTTGCCGCGTTTTATGCGGTACAGCGGCGGCTGCGCGACGTAGATGTGGTTCTCCCTGACCAGCGGGTTCATGTGCCGGTAGAAAAACGTCAGCAGAAGCGTTCGGATGTGACTGCCGTCGACGTCCGCGTCCGTCATGATGATCACCTTGTTGTACCGCAGCCGTTCCAGGTCCATGTCCTCGTCGCCGATCCCCACGCCGAGCGCCTGGACGATGGCGCGGATCTCCTCATGGCCGAGCACCTTCTCTATACGCGCCTTCTCCACGTTCAGTATCTTCCCCCGCAGCGGCAGAATCGCCTGGAAACGCCGGTCGCGTCCCGTCTTCGCCGTTCCGCCGGCCGAGTCTCCCTCCACCAAGAACAACTCCGTGGTCTCCCTGTCGCGGCTCGAACAGTCCGCGAGTTTCCCCGGCAGACTTCCACTGCTGAGCGGATCCTTTCTGTGAACGAGTTCCTTCGCCTTGCGCGCGGCCTCGCGCGCGCGCGCGGCCGTCACGGCCTTCTGTCCTATGGCCCGCGCCGTCTTCGGATGCTCCTCGAGATACTCGCTCAACCCCTCGCTCAGAACGCTCTCCACCAGGCCCTGCACCTCACGGTTGCCGAGTTTTATCTTCGTCTGACTCTCGAACTGCGGCTCCGGCATGCGCAGGGCTATCACCGCGGTCAGTCCCTCTCGAAAGTCCTCACCCGACAAGGATTTCTGCCCCTTGAGCACCCCCTCCTTCTTCAGATACCTGTTCAGCGTCCGGGTGAGTCCGCTGCGGAAGCCGGATACGTGCGTGCCGCCTTCCACCGTGTTTATCGTGTTCACAAACGACGCTATCGACTCGGTGTAGCCGTCGTGGTACTGCAACGCCGCCTCCACGTGCACGTTTCCGTGGTCGCCGGACACGACTATCACGTCCTTGTGAAGGACGTTCTTGGCCGAGTTCAGATACTCCACGAAGTCCCTCAGGCCCTTCTCGTAGTGGAACGACTCCTTTTTCTCCTTGCCTTCCTCCTCGACCGTTATGGTCACGCGCGGATTGAGAAACGCCACCTCCCGCATCCTGCGCGCCACCGTCTCGAACGAAAACTCCGCCTCGCTGAATATCTCCGGATCGGGTTTGAAGACGACCTTGGTCCCGCGGCGGTCGGTCTTGCCGCGTTTGGACAGAGGAGTCGCCGTCCGCCCTCTTTCGTAGCGCTGATGCCACAAATACTTGCCGTCGGCGACCTCCACCTCCAGCCACTGACTCAAAGCGTTGACCACGGAAACCCCCACTCCGTGCAGTCCGCCGGAGACCCGATACGCCTTCTGCTCGAACTTTCCTCCGGCGTGGAGGCGGGTCATCACCACCTCGAGCGCGGAAAGCCCCGTTTCTTTGTGCTTTCCGACCGGTATGCCTCTTCCGTTGTCGACGACGGTCGCCGAGCCGTCCTCGTTGATCCGGACGAGTATCTCACTGCAGTAGCCGGCCATCACCTCGTCGACGGAGTTGTCCACCACCTCGAAGAGCAGATGATGCATTCCTCCGGAGGAGGTGTCTCCTATGTACATGGCGGGGCGCCGACGAACCCCTTCAAGGCCCTCGAGCACTTTTATGTCGTCTGCGGTGTACTCTCCCGGCATCTCATTCCCCTTCCTCGATGACGCGAACCTTTACGTCGGTGATCTTACCGGGTCCGAGCGTTCTCTCCATTTCTTCGAGGAGGCGTCCTTTCAGGAAACACTCTATCTGGGTCTTCTCCGATTGGGTCCCCACGACGAGATATACACATCCCTTCCGCACCGCGCTGATGCCGGCGGACACGCCTGTGTCGGTGAGGGCGCGACGCAGGGCCTCCGCCGCTTTTTTGTAGCGCCGACGCGCCCGCTCCGCCGACTTCCCTATCGCCGCGAGAATGTCCTGTATCCGCTTCATTATTCGAGTGTGAGAGGCATAACGACGTATCTGTCCTGCGGCTCGTCCTCGGAGAGAAGAAGCGCCGCCGAGTCCTTCTCCTTGAAGCACAGGCGGACGCGCTCGGTGTTCATCGCCCGCACCGGATCGAGCAGATAGTTCGGATTGAAAGAGATACGGAAGTCCGGTCCGTCGTAGTCCACATCCATCGTGCGGAGAGCCTGCTCCCCTTCCATGCTCCTGGAGGACAGCGTCATCGACCCGGGCTTGAGATCGACGACTATGGCCCTGGCCTCCCTGTCGCCGAGCAGGGAGCCTTCCACCACGCTCTGCTCGAGCAGATCCCTGTCCGCAACGACCGTCTTGCTGCAGTTGCGGGGTATCACCGCGTCGTAGTCCGGGAACTGACCGTCCACGGTGCGGCTCACGACCCTCACGTCCGCGCTATCGAACGCCACGTGCGAGTCGGAAAACTCCACTCGTATCTCTCCCGGCTGCGTGCGCGCGAGCACCTTGCATATCCGAAGCGCCTTCAGCGGAACGATCAAGCCGGAAGACTCACCTTCACCCTCCGCGACTTCCGTCTGAACCATGCTCAGACGCCTGCCGTCGGTCGATACCATCCGGAACTTCCCTCCCGCCGCGTTCATCAGTATTCCGTTCAGAGCGTAACGCGTCCGTTCGGTGCTGACCGAGAACTCCGTCTTGGCTATGGCGGAACGTATCTTCTCTCCGTCCACGACGCAGGAGGAGGTCTTCTCGAACTCCATGGGCTCGGGAAATTCCTTCCCCTGTACTCTCAAACTGAAACGGCTCCTGCCTGTCTCGATCCTGACTTCTTCTTCGTCCGACTCGATGCTGATGGTCTCGTATTCCGCCCTGTCGAGTATGCCCTTGAAAGAGTCCTCACGAACGATCGCGCGACCGCCTTCGGACACCTCGGCCGGAATCCTGACGCGCACCTCCACGTCCATGTCGGTTCCGCGTATCAGCAAGTGGTCTCCTTCCGTCTGCATCTCCACCATGGACAGCATGGGAAGAGGACTCTTCGGGTTCACCGCCGCGAAGCACAAGGAGGAAAGGTCCTTCAACTTCTCTTTTTCACTTATCACTACCTTCATACCGTCACCTCCCTTGTGTTCGTATAGCGACCGAAACCAGTTTTCATAAGGTGTTGCGTACTGTAGAAAAATGAGCGTCGCGTGCGTTCGAATCCGGTGAAGTTCCGGTTCTCCTCCTTACGGAAAACGCCCGTCATCCGGTGGTGTATTAGTTTATGTTTCCTTTAAAGCAGCGTCAAGTAGTTTGACCAACTCCGAGATCACATCCTCGCCGTTTGGCAGACTTTCTATAAACTTGCCTCCTCTTTTTACAGCGTAGGACACTCTGCCGCGCCACTCCCTTCCGAAAAACCGCATCACGCCCGGCCCCGACAGACCCATCTTCTCCTTCAGCGTCCACGCCACGGCCTGCCGCGCCGCGGACTCTCCGGTGCCGGGAAGACGCGATCGCAGCCACTCGACGACGGCCGCGGGTGTGGGAACGATCGCACTGGACGGCGCGATCAAAGCGGCCATCAACGCGCCGTCCACCTCGTGCGGGGACGACACTGAAGACGCGATCGCCTCCACTTGCTCCTCTCCGACGCTCACGTCGAGCAGCAGCGCCCGGCTCCGAACCAGGTTCCGCATCTCTTCGCCGGTCGGCGGCAGCATCCTGCAGGTGAGACCCTCGTGAAGCAACTGCCCCAGCAAGGGGGAGGTTTTCGTGAGGCGTTCCGGAGCCCTGTTTCCCGAAAGGAGTATGAGCACGCCTTCCTTTCGGGCCGCGAGCAGCGTTCTGGTGAGGGAGCGCGCCGTGCGGGCGGTCTTCTTCAGGAATTGTATGTCGTCGATCGCCACTAAGGAAGAGTCTTTTACGGCGGCCAGGGGCCCGGAGGCGGTTCCTCCGCGGGCGGCCTCTATGTAGACGTTGGCGAAGTGCTCCGCGCAGGTGTAGAGCGCCTTTCCCCGCCGCGCCTGAGCCCTGGCGCAGGCCGCCTGCAGCAGATGCGTCTTGCCCGTTCCGCTCTCGCCCCAGAGATAGACGGGGTTTCTGGCCGGCCCCGCGCCCTCGGCCGCCGAGAGCGCCGCTATGTGGGCCATACGCGTTCCGGCGGTCGGCACGAACGTGTCGAACGTGAACACGGGGTTCAAAGGAAGGGCGACGTCGGCGTGGACGGACTCGGAAGGCGGCTCCTCCGCGGGCGGGCGGAGCCGGCCGAGGAACGCCTCACGTGATCTTTCGTCTGCGAATCTGACCAGCAGAGAGGAAGCGCCGACGCGTCGCGCGTCCACGATTCCGTGTGGTGCCTCGCCGCGCCTCGTCTGCGGACCCTTTGACACGTCGCTCTCCTATAGGTCGGTCGCGGGTTGAAGGAAGCCCCGCCGCGTGCTACACTGGCTATTGTAGCGGGTGAGGCGCGGATAGTGAAAGCATATCTGGACAATGCGGCGACCACCTACAGGCGACCGGAGTCGGTCCTTCGCGCGGTTTCCGAGACGGTGTCGCGACTCTCCTGCAACCCCGGACGTTCGGGCTACGCCGAGGCGCTCGAGGCCGGGGAGATGGTCTGGCGCGTCCGCACCGGCGTGGCGGAGTTCTTCGGCGTGAAGGACGCCTCGGGCGTGGTGTTCTGCAGGAACGCGACGGAAGCGGTCAATCTGGCGCTTCGCGGCCTCGATCTGCGGCCGCCGCGCGTGCTCACCACGAGCATGGAGCACAACTGCGTGATGCGCACGCTCAACGACCTCCGCCTTCTCGGACGGCTCGACTACGACGTCGTAAGCGCCTCCGACGACGGAACGCTGGAGGCGGAAGCGTTCGAGGACGCTCTCCGGAGCGGCGATTACGGTCTGGTGGTGGTCAACCACATCTCGAACGTGGTCGGCACGACGGCGCCGCTCGCCGGGATAGGCGCGGCGTGCGCGAAAGCAGGCGTTCCGCTCCTGGTGGACGCCGCCCAGTCCGCCGGCACCGTACCGGTGGACATGGAGCGGATGGGAATATCACTGCTTGCGTTCACATCCCACAAGGGGCTGCTCGGCATACAGGGCGCGGGCGGCCTGGTGATGAGCGACGCCGCGCTCGGCGGAAGGATAAAGCCGCTGGTGACGGGCGGCACCGGCTCGCGATCGGCCGAGGAGACGCAGCCGGAGTTTCTGCCGGACAGGCTGGAGAGCGGGACGTTGCCTCTGGCGCCGCTGGCCTCGCTGGAGGCCGGCATCCGACACCTGCGGGAGACGGGGATGGAAAAAGTGGAAGCCCACAAGCGGCGGCTGACCGCGCTTCTGATCGAGCGCCTGAGCGCCGTGGACGGCGTGCGCCTCTACGGTCCGGGAGACCGTCGACAGATAGCGGTGGTCGGTTTCACACTCGGCGGGACGGACGGAGGAGAACTCGCGCAGAGATTGTGGGACGCGGGCGTGGCGTGCCGGGTCGGTCTTCACTGCGCGCCTTCGGCGCATCGCACCATCGGCACCTATCCGAACGGAACCGTGCGTTTCTCTATCGGACTGCTCACCACGGAACGGGAGATCGAATATGCCGCGGAAGTCGTCGCGCGGATCGCGCGGGAGTGAAGTACATCTCCTGCTGCGCTCGACTTACGAACTCCTCCGCGCCTCCAAACTGCTCTCCGGAGCCGGCGTGGACCACGAGACGGTGGCGACACCGCGCTGGCTGTCGAGCGACTGCGGCCTTTCGATACGACTGCGACGCGACCTGCTCGAGGAAGCCGAGCGCGTTCTGCGCGAGGGCGGCATGGTGTTCGGCGTGGACGCGCCGCCGGAGTAGGAATTTGCGGGGCGCGGACGACACGGCCGCCGCCGACTTCCCCGCCGCGTAATCTCATGCGCCGCCGGGAGCAACGGCTCTTTCGCCGGGTCGAGACGTCCCCTTCTCCGAAAGGGCCGTTCTTTCGAGAAAGGGCGAAAAATCGTTTTTTTTTGACAACCACCCCGCCGTTCTTATCGTGAGCGCGGTGCTCCTGTTTGTTAGGAGAGTATGCGATGACTCTCAGCAGACCCAACAGGAATGAGGCTACGGGTACCCGCCTGAGATCGAAAGACCACGTGCTCTCCTCGGGTATGTGCGCCAACTGCCTTTGACGGTTGAAGAGCCGCGGTTGGCTGGTGGTCCCCGACCCCGAGGATCCCGCCTGCGAGCAGGCGTTCGAAGCCGGCGCCGTCAGGGAATTCGAGAGCCGCTTCCGTCCCGGTATGGTGGAAAAAACGCGGATAAGAGGATGTGACAGGAGATAGAAGATGAAAGAGAGAAGGCTTGAAAGAATAGATGAGATAGTAGAAGCGCACGGTTGCAGAAGAGAGCAACTGATAGCGATGCTGCAGGACGTCCAGGATGAGTTCGGGTATCTCCCGCAGGATGCGCTTCGGAGGGTTTCGGAGCGGCTGGGCGTTCCACCCATTCAGGTCTATGGAGTGGCGACGTTTTTCAAGGCGTTCAGTCTGACACCCCGCGGGAAGCATCTCGTGAGCGTTTGCCTGGGCACGGCCTGTTATGTGCGAGGGGCGCCCGCCGTCCTCGGGCAGTTGAAAAGGTTGCTCGGGGTGGAGCCGGGAGGGACGACCGACGACATGGAGTTCACGCTGGAGACGGTGAACTGCCTTGGAGCCTGTGCGTTGGGACCGGTGGTCGTCGTTGACGGTAAGTATCACGAGATGGTGGGCCCCGAAAAGGTAGAGGCGATACTGGAGAAATACGGCACCATCGATGCGAGGAGGACAAAGGGAAATGGTCATGCT
>CAYPNR010000057.1:12992-14807 GCA_964412125.1 uncultured Planctomycetota bacterium
AGGATGAACTGCGACGTCGACGTCTGTCTCCACGGATCACCCTCAAAACCACGGGCTGCCACGGCTTCTGTGAATGCGGCCCCCTGGTCGTGCTCCATCCGGAAAGAATATTGTATGTTCGGGTCAGCCCCGACGATGTTCCGGAGATCGTCGAAAAATCCCTCCTCGGCGAGGAAGTCGTCGAGCGACTGTTGTATGTGGACCCGACGACGGGAAAGAGGGTTGTTCACGAGGACGAAGTGCCGTTCTACAAGAAGCAGATGAGGCTCGTGCTCGGCAACAACGGACTGATAGACCCGACGGAGATAGAGGACTACATCGCGATAGACGGCTATTCTGCGCTTGCGAAAGCGTTGTTTGAGATGACGCCGGAGCGGATAATAGACGAAATCAAGCGGTCGGGCCTTCGCGGCCGCGGCGGGGCGGGCTTTCCGACGGGGCGGAAATGGGAAGCGTGCCGGAACGCGCCTGCGCCCGACGGGGTGCGCTATGTGATATGCAACGCCGACGAAGGCGACCCCGGGGCGTATATGGACAGGAGTCTCCTCGAAGGCAACCCGCACAGTGTGATCGAGGGGATGCTCATAGGCGCGTTCGCCATAGGCGCGCACAAGGGCTTTGTTTACGTCCGCCACGAGTATCCCCTTGCGGTGAAGAACCTGGGGATAGCCCTTGAACAGACCCGCAGGTACGGTCTTCTGGGGGAAGACATCCTTGGCTCCGGGTTCGACTTCGACATAGAGGTGTGTCGCGGCGGCGGGGCGTTTGTGTGTGGCGAGTCCACGGCGCTGATAGCATCACTCGAAGGCCAGATCGGTGAGCCGCGCCCCAAGCACATCCACACCACGACCAGCGGACTGCATGGAAAACCGACGAACCTGAACAACGTGGAGACGTGGGCGAATGTGCCTTTGATAATCAACCGCGGCGCGGACTGGTACTCGAAAATCGGCACCGCCACAAGCAAGGGCACAAAAATCTTCTCCCTTGTGGGAAAGGTGAACAACACAGGGCTGGTCGAGGTGCCGATGGGCACCACCCTGCGGGAGATTGTCTACGACACAGGCGGTGGGCTGCGCGACGGCAAGCGGTTGAAGGCCGTTCAGACGGGCGGCCCTTCCGGCGGATGCATCCCGGCGAGTCTCCTCGACACCGAGGTGGATTACGAAAGACTTTCAGAAATCGGCTCGATGATGGGTTCAGGCGGAATGATCGTGATGGACGAGACCACCTGCATGGTGGACATCGCCAGATATTTCGTGAAGTTCCTGACCGAGGAGTCCTGCGGCAAATGCACTCCTTGCCGCGAGGGACTCGACAGGATGCTGGACGTTCTGACCGGGATAGTGGAAGGAAAAGGCGGAGACGGAGACATCGAGTTGCTGGAGGAACTCAGCGGCGTCCTGAAGGAAGCGTCGCTTTGCGGCCTCGGCAAAACCGCGGCCAACCCGGTTCTCTCGACGATACGCTACTTCCGGGACGAATACGAGGCCCATATCAAAGACAAGCGGTGTCCGGCAGGGGCGTGCAGGGCGCTCATCACCTTTTCCATAGATGAGGAAAAATGCGTGGGATGCGGCGCCTGCGCCAAAGCCTGTCCACAGGACGCGATAACCGGAAAGAAAAAGCAGCCGCACAAAATAGACGCGGACAGGTGCATAAAGTGCGGGATCTGTCGGACCGTCTGCAAGTTTGAGGCGATAAAGGTCGTTTGAGGAACACGATCATGACGGATATGGTTGAACTGACCATAGATGGCATAAGGACGCGGGTGCCGGAGGGGACGACGGTGCTCGAAGCGGCGAGAGGTCTGGG
>CAYPNR010000058.1:0-9882 GCA_964412125.1 uncultured Planctomycetota bacterium
ACAAACTGGGCCTGCGCGGCTCCAACACCTGCGAGTTGATATTCGAAGACGTCGAAGTGCCCGAGGAGAATCTCTTGGGCGGGGAGGGCGACGGTTTCGTTCAGTTCATGAAGACGCTGGACGGAGGCCGCATCTCCATAGGCGCTCTGGCGCTGGGACTGGGGGAGGGCGCCGCCGAGGTCGCGCTCAGATACTCCGTCGAACGCAAACAGTTCGGCGTGCCCATCTGCCGACATCAGATGATACAGGCGAAACTCGCCGACATGGCGACGGAGATGGAGGCGGCGAAACTCTTGGTCTATCAGGCCGCGCGGCTGAAGGACGCCGGCGTTCCGTTCGTCAAGGAGAGCGCCATGTGCAAACTCTACGCCTCCGAGGCCGCCATGCGCGCCTGCCGCAACGCGATCCAGGTCATGGGCGCAAACGGTTACTCCCGCGAGTATCCCGTGGAGAGAATGTACCGCGACGTCAAACTCTGCGAAATAGGGGAAGGAACGAGCGAGATACAGAGAATAGTGATAGCACGTCGCCTGACGAAACCGCTCCTGCAGGCCGCCGGCCTGCTCTGAGGCGCCGGGCGCGGATCCCGGCGCGCGGGGAAAACGGTCTTTGGGAGACGACGAATGGGACTGCTGGACGGAAAAGCGGCGCTGGTCACCGGCGGAAGTCGCGGCATAGGAAGAGCGTGCGCGCTCGTGCTGGCCGAGCACGGCGCGAACGTGGCGATAACCTATCGGACGCGCGCGGACGCGGCCGCCGAGGTGGTCTCGAAAATCAAGGACATGGGACGCGGGGCCGAGGCGTATCAGGCGGACTCGGCGGACTTCGCGCGCGTGGGGCAGGTCGTTGAAGAGACGCTCAAGACCTTCGGCGGACTGGACATACTGGTGAACAACGCCGGCATGAATCGGGACGCGGTCAGTTGGAAGATGACCGAGCAGCAGTGGGACGAGGTGATCGCAACGGACCTGAAAGGCTACTTCAACTACGTACGACACGCGGTCGGGACGATGCGGGAGAGAAAGTCGGGACGAATCATAAACATAACGAGCATAAACGGCCTGCGCGGGAAGTTCGGCCAGACGAACTACTCGGCGGCGAAGGCCGGAGTGATAGGCTTCACCAAGGCGCTGGCGCGGGAGTTGGGCCGGTCTCGGGTCACGGTGAACGCGGTGGCTCCCGGTCTGATCGAGACCGACATCATGCGTGAGGCGCCGGAGAAGGTACGTGAGGCGGCGCTGGCGGAGATAGTTCTCGGGCGGCTCGGCGCGCCGGAGGACGTGGCCCATTGCGTACTGTTCCTCGCCAGCGACTGGGCGCGACACATCACCGGCGAGGTGATAAGAGTGGACGGAGGACAGTATATATAGCGCTCATCCCGCGCCGAGCGGCGCCCTGTGAAGCGGCGTGTAAATCGGGCCCTTCCGCGTCAGTTCGCTCGCGATCAACAGCGCCTCACGCGCCGCGCACACGCCGAAGACGCGGTCCCGAAAAGAGTCCACGGCGGCGTGGAAGTCCGGCGGAAGTCCGCGACGCGCGCGGACGCGGCCGAGCGTGATGTGCGGCACGAATCGCCGTCTCTCGTACTGGACGCCGACACGCCTGAGAGAGTCGTTGACACCTCCGAAGAGGGAGACGATCGGCCCGGCGCCTTCGCGCACGCCGGCCCAGATCACCCGCGGCGGACCGTTCTTCGGAAACGTGCCCACCGACTCCACCGAGTACGAAAAAGCCTCCACCGCCGCGGCGGCTCTCTCCAGAATGCCGCATATCTCCGGGACCACGGCCTGGTCGGTCTCGCCTATGAACTTGACGGTCAGATGAATGTTGTCCCGTCGGACCCATTTGACGGCGGCGTCGGCGGCCGCGATCGCCCGTTGCGCCTCCACCAGGCGCTCGCGCACCTCCGGCGAGACCTCCAGCGCGATGAAAAGGCGGAGTCGTCTCACTCGCCTCCCCCCAGGTCCGCCAGGCGCCGGCGCCACTCTTTTATGGTCTTGCGCGCCTCGTCCACGAAACGCGTCCGCGTCACCACCTCACGCCAGAAGTCCAGCGCCTCACGCGCCAGGCGCCTCTTCTCCTCCGGCCTCTCCGCCTCCTCCAGGAGTCTCCTCCAGGCGAGGTCCGCGGTCCACTCCGGAAACAGCGTCCTGTGGCGTCTCGGCGAGGCCACTTTCGCGTACTTCAGCGCGAGGCGGTACATGTCCAGCCGCTCCGGATTCAGTTCGCGATCGGTCTCCACGCGTCGCGCGAGTCTGGGATAGCGCACCTTGTAGTACATGAACGTCCAGGCGACCTGCCCCGCGACGCGGGAGGAGTGCGGCGTCTTCGCAACGCCCTGATAGCCGAGCAGGATTCCTTTCTTCGCCCACGCGAACTGCTTTTCGGGATCGGTCTCCCTGAACGGAAGATCGATGGTCATGTCGTAGACGAAATGCTCCCAGGCCGGCGCGAAGGTCGGCTCGAGTTTCAGAATGGTCTGGTACAGCGCGAGAAGATGGTCGTAGTCCCGCTCCTCACGAAGGTCGGTGGTCTTGGACCAGAGAACGGCTACGGCGATGGGCCGCGCGGCGGCCAGCAGCACGGAGGCCACGAACTCGCCCGGCGACAGACGCGGCAGATCCGCCGAGACGGCGCGTTCGCCGCTGTAGGAGAGGACCGCGGCGGCGGCGAGGAAGAGCGACATGGCGATGAGGAGTTTCATCTGGCCTGCTCCGAAAGCGTCACCTCGTGCGGCGGTCTGAGGTAGAGAGCCACCGCCAGTCCCAGAAAGCCGACCAGGTACGGCAGGAGATAGACCAGCAGTCCGAGGAAGAAGCCGCCGGTGAGGGCGCGTCCGCCGGTGAGGAAGGTTTCCGCGGGATAGCGTCCGAGTGCGGGAACGGCGCGGCAGACCCAGTCCACCAGCAGATAGACGAACTTCAGCGCGGAGGAAGGAGCGACGACGTGGCCGTGATGGAGGTGCGGGACTCTGACGACGGCGAGCATGTGGACGACGTAGCGGGAGACGGCGGATAGGAAAAATAAGAAAACTGCGAGTAATGACGATATTGCCGGAGAAAGGAAGGACGCGCAGAATACGCCGGCCGCGGCGAGCGCCGCGGCCTTGAAAAGCGCCGCCGCCACGCCCAGCAGGTACTGCAGAACGTACGGCGACCGTCCGACCACCAGCATCACCGACTTCTCCGGAAGACCGCTCTCGTCCGGCTCCATCCGAAAGCCCACCGGAGCGCTCCACGGCGTCAGAGTGACCGTCACGGTCACGGGGCCGGAGGCGGGAGGAAACGTGAGTTCCAGCGGCGCCTCGTCGCGGAGGACGACCTGACGGGTGGTGACGCCGCGCTCGGTCTTGACGGAGACGATGATCGGCGTCTTGAGGACGCGGCTGACGACCGCGGTGATCCAGAGACGGCCGGTCGGCGAGTCCGGCTCGAACAGGAAGACCTGCTGCGGCTCGGTTTCGTCGAGCCAGGTTCTTCTCCGGCGCGCGCCGCCCGCCTCAAGGCAGCAGGCGGCCTCGGCGAGGCCGGCGTGAGGCAGTCCGCACGGCAGCACCGAGAGCGCGTGGCGAAGCGAAACGTATCCGCCGGGGACGCAGGCGGTCCGCGGCGGCAGCAGTCTACGCGGCGCCTTCTCCGGCCGGGGCAGGGCGATGAAGCCGAAGACGAAAGAGACGAGCGCCAGTACGGAAAGAAAGGCGACGACGCCGAGCCAGGTGCCCACGATCAGACCGACCGCCCTCAAGGGACGCGTGGACAGAAGCGTGAGTCTGGCCGTGACGCGGTCCCTGGCGATGGTGGAGGAGGCGAGAAGGGCGCCGAGGAAGCAGAGAAAGACGGTGAGAAAGAACAGATGCGCTTCCACGCCGACCTCGCTCGCGGCCTCCTCGACCGGAACGGGTATGGCGGCGGTCGCCGCCGCCAGCAGGGCGCAGGCGAGAACGCCTATGATCATCGAAGGCGAACGCAGGTTCGCCTTAAACACTACTTTCGCCACCTGCCACATTGCGTCCGATCACCCTGAGAAACAGTGTGTCGAGCCCCACGCTGTCGGCCTCGATGCTTTCCACGCGGAGGCCGGCGGAGTCCAGCGCGGAGAGCACCTGTTCTTTGTCCTCTATACGCGCCTTGAGCGTGACGCGTACGTATCCCTCCCGCTCGAGAAGGCGATCGAGCGAGCCTTCCGCGCGGACCCGTCCCTCCGCGAGTATCACCGCGCGGTCGCACATCTGCTGTATTTCGGAGAGGATGTGGCTGGAGACGATCATGGTCGTGCCGGCGGCCTTCATCTCCGCGAGTATCTCCTTGACGGCGACCGCCGAGACCGGATCGAGTCCGCCGGTCGGCTCGTCGAGAACGAGAAGGCCCGGTCCGGCGAGCACGGCCTGAGCGAAAGCCACCTTTCGCGCCATGCCTTTCGAGTAGGACGAGATACGTCTGCGCGGCGCCTTCAAATCGAGTCTCTCGAAGAGCGCCTCCGCGCGCTTTCTCGCCTCCTTACGCGAGAGGCCGCTGAGGCGGCCGAAGAAGTCGAGCGTCTCGTAAGCGTCCAGGAAGCCGTAGAGCGGCGTCGCCTCCGGCAGATATCCCACGCGCGCGCGCACCTTACGGGAGGTGGGCGGCATGCCGAAGACGGTGATGCTGCCGGAGGTGGGCCTTATGAGGCCCAGAAGCGACTTGAGAGTGGTGGTCTTGCCGGAGCCGTTGGGTCCGAGCAGGCCGAAGACCTCTCCGCGAGCGACGCTGAAGGAGACGTCGTCCACGGCCACGACGTTGACCCGGGGCAGGAACGAACGATAGACCTTCCGGAGGTTGCGGATGTTGACGACTTCTTCCATTGCTTCTACGGCCGAAGGAGCCTGCGCCTGCGCTTTTTCGCCTCCATGTCGCGTCTGGCCTGCTGCTGAATGCGCTTCAGTTCCCGTTTGCGGACCTGTCGCGCCTGTCTGCGTCTCTGCTCGCTCGGCTTCTCGTAATGCGCCGAGCGTTTAACATCCTTGTTCAGTCCTTCCTTCTCACAGAGTTTCTTGAACCGCTTCAGAAGATGGTCAAGAGACTCCTCTCCCCGCGCCTTCACTCTCAGCACCGCGCATCACCTCCTTCCACTTTCCGGCGCGACGCGGCTCCGCGTCGCCCGCTCACCCACCGTATGTCGGAACGAGACGAACCACCAGGCCCGTCTCGGTGTCGAGTATAAATACCCGGCCGGTGGAGTCAAGTCCGATACGGCAGGGAACCGTGAAAAACCGCGAGGGCAGACGAAACTTCCGTCGGGTGCCGCTGGCGGGATTTATCCTGATAAGCCTCGGCTCGTAGGCGTCCAGCGCCACTATGGAGCCGTGCTGGTCGACGAGCATGTCCGCAAGATACGAACGAAGCCTTATTCTTCCGCCGACCCTCAAACCACCGGAGTCGAAACGATATATCTCCGCGTCGTAGTTGTACACGTAAGTGTTGCCCGCGTCGTCGACCGCCAGTTGCACCGGATCGTCTATCCTGCCCTCGGAGGAGGGGTACCACGCGTTCATACGGCCGTCCTTGCCGAAGACCTGTACGAAATAGGTGCCGCGGTCCTGCAGCAGGAAAACCGAGCCCTTCCGGACGTAGAGGTCCACGATCGAGTCGACTCTGCGCTGCCGCTCCGAGGACGCGGAGCCGAAGCGGCCCATGAACTCGCCGAACCTGTTGAACTTGCTGATCTTGAGCGTGCCCGCGTCCGCCACGTAAAGATTTCCTTCGCCGTCGCACGCCATGGCCGCGGGCTGCACGAAACGGCCCTCCTTTGTTCCGTATCCGCCGAAGACCGAGACGACCCAGCCGTCGTCGCTGAGACGCGCGATCTTCTGTTCGCCGAAGGCGACGTAGAATCCGCCGTCGGGCGCGACCGCCATGTCGCTCAGCGGCCAGAGTTTCACCAGCCCCTTGACGCCCATGAACGAGCCGTCCACCCGATAGCGGCGGATCACCTTGCCCTTATCGCAGATCACATACACGAAGCCGCCGGGATGATAGGCGAGCGACGACGGCTCCGAGAGGGCCGCAAGCCCGCCTTTTCGTCCGAAGGTCACCAGAGTCCGACCGGACGGCGAGATCACACGCACACATGAGGCGCCTCTGTCGAGCACTATCAGATTGCCGCTGGACGGATCGACCGCCATGTCCACCGGGTCGACCAACTTCTTCTGCAGCGGAACGCTGCCGGTGACGGTGTAGCCCTTGAGGACGAATATCCGCTTGCGGGCGCGATCCAGGACGTAGAGCAGGCCGGTTCTGTCGAAGCCGAGCGCCACCGGCTGTCGAAAGCCGGTTTCGTCCGCGCCGCGGTGGCCGATGCCGTAGAGGAAGGTGCCGTCGGCGGCGTAGATCTGGATGTAGCCCTGCAGCGGATCGAGCATGAAGAGACGACCGTCGGGCGCGACCGCCGGGCGCGGCGGCGCGGCGAAAGCGCCGTTGCCGGTGCCGCGGACGCCTATCTTCAAGACCGGATTCGCTTTGAATATGGCGTCGCGGGAGTCGTAGACCCACACGCTGTTGTACGCGGCGTCCACCAGATAATAACGGCCGCCGGAGACCAGAATATCGACGAACCTGTGCTTTTCGGCGTACGGCAGACTGACGCGCAGCGGAACGCCGTCGCGGTCGAAGAAGACCACCTTCCGCTGCCGACCGTCCACCAGCAACGTGTTGCCGGACTCGTCGAAAGCGACCGCGGACGCCTGCAGGAACGCCGGGCGGGTGTAGCCGAACACCGCGTCTATACGATAGCCGACGGGCTCCCGACTCGGCTTGAGCACCTGCAGCGCCACACTGCTTCTGGCGACTCCGCCTTTGGGGTCCCAGACCTCCACCGTGACGGTGTATCTGCCGGGCGCGGACGGCGCCGTCCAGACGCAGCGGCCGTCGAGCGAGACTTCCGGTCGCAGACTGCCGCCGTTGGTGCTCCAGCGATAGACGTGACGGTCGTCGTCGGCGTCCACCACCTTGCAGACGATTCGCGCCTGTTGGGAAGGCACCATTCTCTGCGGACTCGCGGTGAGGGCGTCGATGTAGGGCCGCACGTTGGCGGCGCGCTTCAGAACCGGCTCCACCTCCACCACCGTCAGTTCGGAACGGGCCATCTCGGCCTTCAACTCGTCGGCCTTGCCGGAGAGGATGGAGCAGACGGACGTATCCGCCAGCGCGCGACGCGTCACCAGCCGCGCTATCACCTTCTTCTCGACCAGTATCTGTTTGCCTTTCCGTCCGGAGAGGGGAAGATAGACGACTCTCTGCGGCCGCCATACTTCGAATTCGGTGCCCTCGCGGACGCCGTTGTTGCGGCCGACGTTCACCACCACCCCTTCGGCGCCGATCTCCGACACCTTGCCGACGATCGGCCGGCGTTGCTGCGCCGCCAGGGGAGCGCATGCGAGCGCGAGCGCGACGATCAGCGCAACTCTATCTTTTCCAGATACCATCGCCCGTCTCTCTCCAAAAGATGGAACACCTTCCGCTGCGAGCCTTCGATAGAGGCGCCGCTGTCCTTCTCCACATAACAGTAGTGATGAACGACCTCCACCCTGACGCGGCGGCGGTCGGCCGACACTTCCACTCTCTCGACCTCGTGTGAGGAGCGCACCACCCGCAACGACGAGGCGAGCATCGTCTCGAACTGCCGGCGCAGCGCCTCGCGCTCCTCGGAACTCTGCGGATCCACCAGCGCGAGAAGTTCCTTGAGCCGCAGTTTGGCACTCGCTTCGTCTATGCGTCGGACCAGCGCCAGCGCCCGCCGTCTCACCGACCCGGTGAGCGCCTTTTCTCTGGCCGCCTCCAGTTTGCGCACCTCCGCCGCGACGTCCCTGCCGTGCCTCTCCTTCAGCAGATTGAGAAGCGCGAGCGTCTCGTCCACCATCTTCGGAACCGCGTCCGGGTTCGCTTCGACGGCCGCTCTTATCTTCGCCGACGCGCTTCCGATCTTCCCGCGCAGCCGCCGTTCGTCGGAACGCGCGGCCTCCGCTTCCCGCTTGATCTTCTTGCCGAGCCGGCACTGCGGCGCGTCCCTCACGTAGGTCGCGACCAGCGAAAGCGTCTTCTCGTAATCGTGCTTCGCAAGCGCCTCCCTGGCGTCCGCAAGCAGGCGTCGCAGAACCACCACCTTCTCGGAAAGTTCCGCCAGGCCTTCTCCCTCCGGTCGGAGGTCGCGCGCGCGCCCGATGCTCATCTCCGCCCTGTCGAGATCGCCTTCGCGTATGTGCCGCCTGGCCTCTTCCACGAGCACGTCGAATTTCTTGGACTTCTGGGACTCCCCGCGCGCCTCGCTCTCCAGCGGCACCACACGCTTCTCGAAGTCGCGTAACACGTCCCTGTAGTCGCGTGTCACTTCCTCGAGTACGCTCAGAACCTTCTCCCATTTCCCTTCGCCGCGGGCCACCAGCGCCTGCGCAAGCAGGTCTTCCGCCTTCACCTGCTTCTCCTGCAGCGTCCTCATCCGCTCGAGATTCTGTCTCACCTTGCCCCCGTCGTAGTCGGGAATCACCTTCACCACCTTCTCCAACTCCCGCACCGCCAGTTCGAACTTCTTCTCGATACGGTAGTTCTCCGCGGCGTCCAGGGCCTCCTGCAGATCCTTTCGGAGACGCCACTCGGGCCTGACCGTAGTCAGCGGCGGACTGACGCCGGTCTCGTCGACGATGAGCGAGACCTCGACGGGCTCGTAACCCTTCCTCTCCATGCGGACCGTGTAGCGGCCCTCCTCCACCTCGATGTCGGAGTCGAGACGAATTCCGTGGACGGGAGGAGTGCCGGTGGCGCGGATGGTGGCGACCGTGCCGGACGGCAGTCGGCCGAGCAGTTTGGACGCCGGGAAACGAACCTTCGCGTGACCGACCGGCGGCGGAGGCTTGGGCGGAGGTTTCTGACCGTCTGGCTTCTGTTGCCCGTCCGGCTTCTGGCCGTTCGGCTTCTGTTGTCCGTTCGGCGTCGGTCGCGGAGGCTCGCTCACCCTGCGGAAAAGGCCCCTGCGATAGGCGAAATACACGCCGCCGCCGACCGCGCCGAGAATGATCAACGTGATCACTATCGGCACCCACGGTCGACTCTTCACCACCACGGTCAACTGCTGGCCGGAAGCGGGCGTCGCGGGAGTCGTCTCGCCGACGGGAGTCACTCTTCTCGCGTCGGTCTGACGCTGGTCCACCGCCGGCCGCTCCTGCTTGAGAGTGGCCGCCTCCGACGGCGGCAGATCTATCTCCAGCGTCATCGGTCCGCCCGCGCTCGGCGTGGCGCCGGACTCCAACTGCTCTATCACCTTCACCACGTCCACCGGACTCTGGAAACGTTGATCCGGCTCCTTGGCGAGCATCTTGATCACCAGACTCTCCACGGCCGGCGGAATCTCGGGATTCTTCCCGCGCAGCGGCGGCGGCTGCTCGTAGATGTGCTGGTAGATGAGCGAAGTCGGCGTGTCCGCCTTGAACGGAACCTCGCCGGTGAGCAACTCGAACAGCACCACGCCCAGACTGTAGAGGTCGGAACGGACGTCCACCTGCGCGCCTTTGCCCTGCTCGGGACTCATGTAATGCGGCGTGCCCAGCACCATGTTCGCCTGAGTCACCATGGACTGACTGCCTATCGCCTTGGCGAGACCGAAGTCCATGACCTTGACGGTGCCGTCCTCCTTGACCATTATGTTGGAAGGCTTTATGTCGCGATGCACGACCTTCCGCTTCTCCGCGGCGGCCAGCGCCTTGGCCACGTCCTTGGTCACGCGCAGCGCCTCCCGGACCGGGAACCTGCCCCGCGAGCGGAGGAGCGCGGCGAGGTCGGTGCCCTCGACGAACTCCATCGCGAAATAGGGAATGCCGTCTTTGATTCCGTAAGCGTACATCTGAATGATGTTGGGATG
>CAYPNR010000058.1:9982-11968 GCA_964412125.1 uncultured Planctomycetota bacterium
GGTTCGAACATGTCGAGGGGCGGCGCGCCCGTCCTCTCGGCGGGCACCGTGCGATAGAGACCGGACTCCTCGTCGTAGACCAATCGGTAAGGGAAACGCGGCCCCACGGTGCCCGGCTCGCGATACGGGTTGATCAGATAGCGTCCGTCCTCGAACACTTTGGGCTTGTAATACTCTCGAGGCGGCTCGGGCGTCACCTGCACCTCCATCACGCAACCCGCCGCCGCGCAGAGCAGCATCAACACCAGCAAGCGCATAAGCACGCACCTCACCGGGAATCTCAGGAATCATTATTGAAGGGGCGAAGATGGTTTTCAACCAAAAAAGCGGCGTCCCGAGCCGGCGAGCGGCCTCCCGGGCGTTGAAAAACGATGACGGAGTCGTATACTGATCGGGACCGAGAATGCTTTTGTGGAGGTGAAGCGATGAAATGGTTGCTGCTGTGCGCCCTGGCGGGGGCCTTCGGCTGCACCTCGACACTCGGTCCGTCCTACGCCGTGATCGAGACCTCGTTCGGCGAGATCACCATGAAACTGCATACAAAAGAAGCGCCTCGGACCTGCGCGAACTTCATCGACCGCGCCGACGACCTCTTCTACAACGGACTCCACTTCTTCCGCGTCGTCAAAGGCATGCTGATCCAGACCGGCTGCGAAAGAAACGACGGAACCGGCGGGCCCAAACACGGGGCGCCGCTGGAGACGACGCCTTACAAGCACGTCCCCGGCGCGGTGGCGATGGAGCGCAAGAGCGACAACGTGAACGACTCCCACGGAAGTCAGTTCTACATCGTCACAGGCACGCTGCCGGACCGCGACGGCAAGTTCTGCGTCTTCGGGAAGGTGGTGAAGGGAATGGACGTCGTCAAAAAGATCGAAGGGGTGGAAGTGGAGGAGGTCTTCATCGGCCCCGAGCCGTTCCACCGTCCCAAAGAGCCGGTTGTGGTGAAGAGGGTGACGATACACGAAGGGGAACCGCCCAAGTGATGGTGATGAAGTTCGGCGGCAGTTCCCTGTCGGACGAGTCACGAATAAGGACCTGCGTCGACGCGGTCAAGAAGGCCCTGGAGCGGCGGCCGGTGGTGGTGGTCTCGGCGATCGGGCGGACCACCGACACGCTCTTGGCGGCGTGCCGCCGCGCGCTGCAGGGCAAGGGAAGCGCCGCGACCGTGAGAAGACTTCATCTCCGCCTGGCACGCGACCTCGGTCTTCCGGAACGACTTCTGGAGCCGCTGCTGTTCCGGCTCGAAGCGCTGCTGCGCGGCGTACAGATGGTGGGCGAGGTCGCGCCGGCGACGCTCGATCGCGTGCTGTCGTTCGGCGAGCGTCTCAGCGCGACGCTGTTCGCCGGAGCGCTGCGCGTCTCCGGCGTCGACGCCGAAGCCGTAGAGGCGGGAGAGGTCGGCTTTCTGACCGACGAAAACCACACGCGGGCCGGACCTCTGCCGGGCATCGAGCGCGCGCTCGGCGCGAATCTCAAGCGTCGGCGGCGTCTGCCCGTGGTGACCGGCTTCGTCGGAAGGACCCGACGGGGCCGCATAACGACCATCGGCCGCAACGGTTCCGACTACACGGCCAGCGTGATAGCGGCGTCGGTGGGCGCGGAAGAGTTGCAGATATGGACCGACACGCCGGGACTGATGAGCGCCGATCCGCGCCGCGTGCCGGGCGCCGAGCCGGTGGACCGTCTCAGTTACTGGGAGGCGGCGGAAGTGGCGCATTTCGGAGCGACGGTCCTCCATCCCAAAACATTGATCCCGCTGCTGCGGAAGCGCATACCCCTGCGCATACTCTCGACGCTTCGACCCGACGAGCCCGGCACGCTGATCGGGCCGCGCGGCGCGGGACGCGTGGTCGTCACGCGATTCGCGCCGGTCGGCGTGCTCTCGGTGCGGACGCATCGGATCAGTCCGATTCTGGCCGACCTGAGCGCCATCGACGCGGCGCTCGACGACTGCGGCCTGCTCCCGCTGGCGATGGCCAACTC
>CAYPNR010000058.1:12068-14306 GCA_964412125.1 uncultured Planctomycetota bacterium
GCGTCGAAGCGCTGGCGGACGCGGAAGTGCTGATGGCGCAGAAGAGCGGCGGCGCGGTTCTCTTCGTGGTCGGTCGGGGACACGGCACCAGGGCGCTGGCGGATCTGCACGAGGCGCTGACGGGAAGGTGACCGACACGGAAGGAACCGTCTCTTTTCGACCGACAACGGTTGACAACTCCGCGAGCGAGGGCTAACATTTGCGCGGAGCGTGGGGAGGTTGCGATAATGGCCGCGAAACGGCGATACAACCTGGTCCTCAAAGGACATGACGAGGAGAACCTGACCCGTCTGAAAGAAGAGATGGCGTCGCTTTTCGGAGTGGGCGCCGGCGAGGTCGAAGACATTCTCAACTCCGCGCCGATCGTCCTGTTCGGCGAACTGGACGAAGAGGAGTCCCAAGAGTTGATGAATCGTCTCGAAAGCGTCTCGCGTCTGGGCGCCCGTCTCGAAACGATCGACGAAGAGGCCGAACATCTGCCGAAGATACAGTGGCCCGAGCCTCCTCGAATCCTGAAAGAGATTGTCGAGCGCGAAAGCGAGAAGCGCGAAAGCGAGAAAGAAGAACCCGCCAAGAAGACGGCCGGCCCGGAGAAGGAGAAGGGGAAGGGGAAGAAGGAAAAAGAGGGGAAGGAGCCCGAAGAGGAAGAGGGAAAAGCCGGGGAGAACAAAGACGAGGAGCGGCGGAAGCCTGAAAAGGAGAAGCCGCCGGCGCGGAAGAAGCGACGGAGAAAGGCGGGCAAGGAGGAGTTGGAAGCGGCCGTCAAGGAAGAGGTCGGCGTGGACAAGTACGAGTTCGTGATCGACGAGAAACTGGTCTTTCACTGTCCGGCGTGCGGCGCGATGTTTCATCTGCGGCAGTTGTCCGCCGAAGACGCGCAGGAGGCCCGCGCGCAGGAGGAGATAAGGCGTCTTCTGGAGATGAAGGAGAGCAAAGCGTGGCCGGCCGCGCCGGGCGGAGGCGAAGGAGAAGCGGTCGCGGTGTCGCCGGCGGAAGAGTCGGCGGAGGCGCTGGAGTTGCCGGAGGAGGAACTGGACGTACTGAAAGAGGAACTGCCGATAGTCAAAGAGCCGCTGGCGGTGCCCTTCCCGTCGTCCGATCAGGACGTGGGCATCCGCGAAGAGGCGCTCGACCTGAACCTGGAAGACTTCGAGCGGGGGCTCAGAGAGGCCGAGGAGGAGGAAGAAGAGTCTTCCGACCTGCCGGAGGACCAAGGAGAGCCGGAGCCGGAGCCGGAGCCCTTAATGGAGGAGTTGCCGTCGCTGGGCACCGGCGACGCCGAAGAGGCGGAAGCGACGGAGGACGTGGAAGAGGAAGCGGTCGAAGCGGCGGAAGAGGAGCCGCCCGCGGCGCCCGCGCCGGAGGAGGCGGAAACGCCGGGAGCGGTGCTTCTGGAGAGTCTGAAAGAACTGCCGGAGGAGGAACATCCGGCGCTGCTGGGAGCGGAGGAAACGCCGGAGGAGTCGCCCGCGGCCGAGCCGGAAGTCGCGGAGGCTCCGCCCGAGGAGAAGCCCACCTACGAAGAAGTGCCGCCCGAGGAACTCCTGCGGATAATGGAGGCGAGGAAGAAACGCAAGGCGATGGAGAAACTGAGGGCGGCGAAGAAGAAGCGGGGCGGCGAAAAAGCGCCTTCGGCGCGACCCGTGCGTCCCACCCGGATACACGCGTCCGTCAAGCCGCCCGCGCCGGAGAACCGGGAGGCGGCTCGAAAAGAGGCGGGCGGCGGCTACGGCATCGTCATCTCCCGCATCCACAGCGCTCCGGAGAAGAGACGAAGAGCCGTCGCGATAATGGTGGAGGAACTCTCCATCGACGAGAAAGACGCGCGCACGCGCTGCGAAGGCCAGATGATAGTGAACGTCGCGCGTAACGTGAGCAGGGAACGAGCCGCGGCTCTTTACAAACGCTTCCGCGAGGCCGGCATCACCGCGCGTATCGTCGAGCCGAGGAGGCGCAAGCCGCACAAATGAGCGCCGACGCGGGCGCGGCGGCCGACGACCTCCACGGAGGTCGCTCCCGCGCCCCTCAAATTCGTCGCTCTTGATTTTCCGGATTTGTCATTGACAAAGTACCTATTCTACGATGAAATTATACAGGTGCTTTGGAGCGCGGATGAGATGCGTGTTTCTGTCGCCGTGGCGGTGCTCTCCATCTGCGTCGCAGCCTTCGCCGGGCAGGTGACGGTGGCGGACGTGCGCGGCAGGGCGGAGGTGGTGACCACCGCCGGACGCAGCCCTC
>CAYPNR010000059.1:0-14293 GCA_964412125.1 uncultured Planctomycetota bacterium
TTCCGTTCCTGAAGGCCGCTCTCGAAGAGCCGGAGTTCCGCTTCGGCCTTCACACCAGCGGCGTGCTGCTGGAGTACGCGGAGCGCCGCGCACCGGAGTATCTCGATCTCATCGAGCGCCTGCTCGAGCGCGACCAGGTGGAGTTGATATGCGGCGGCTTCTACGAGCCGATCCTGCCGATTCTGCCGGAGCGCGACGTCATCGGGCAGGTGGAGATGTATCGCGAATGGATGCGGAGGCGGTTCGGCGTCGAGCCGAGAGGCATGTGGATGGCCGAGCGGGTCTGGGACCAGTCGGTGATACGCCTTCTGTGGCGTCTGCGCATCCGCTACACTCTTCTGGACGACACGCATTTCCACTGGGCCGGCGTCTTCGAGCGCGACGTCCTCGGGCACTTTCTCGCCGAGCACGTCGGCGACGTCATGGCGGTGCTGCCGATGAACGAGAGGCTTCGCTATCTCATTCCTTTTTCGCCCGTGGAGGAGACGATCGCGCATCTTGGGAAGTTCCGCGGACGGGACACGATCATAACCTACGGGGACGACGGAGAGAAGTTCGGCGTGTGGAAGAACACCAAACGCATCATATACGACAGGAAATGGTTTTCACGTTTCATGAGAGCGGTGAAGGGCGCGGACTGGCTGCGGATGGCGCTGCCGTGCGAGGCGCTGGGCAGACACGAGCCGCGCGGCAGAATCTATCTGCCGGAGGCGGCCTATCGCGAGTTGACCGAGTGGGCGCTGCCGCCCGACGCTCACAGGATGTATCAGGCCGCGAAAAGAAGACTGGGCGAGAACGGCAAGATGTTCGTGCGCGGCGCCTCCTTCCGCAGTTTCTTCGTGAAGTATCGCGAAGCGGCGCGTATGTACGGAAGAATGCTGGGCGTGAGTCGACGGGTCGCGGCGGAGTTGGACGAAGCGAAACGCCGTCGCGCGGAGATCCCGCTGTGGCGGGCGCAGTGCAATTGCGCCTACTGGCACGGCGACTTCGGCGGCATACATTTTCCGTTCCTGCGGAGAGCCGTCTACGAGAACCTGCTGGAGGCCGAAGAGGAGGCGGGCGACGAGAACCTCTCGGTGCATCGAGTGGAGGTGGTGCCGGGCGCCGCAAGCGACGTTCGGATGGACGGCGTGCTGCTGCGCGCGTTCGTGGACGGAGGCGACTTCAACGTCTACGAGTTGGACTACCTGCCGGCAAGACGCAATCTCGGCGATCTGCTGAGCCGCTACCGTCAGGACCGTCCCGGCGGTTGTCGTTCGGCGGACGCCGGGCCGCGCGACATAGGCGTCTTCTACACGGTGCCGCCCGGCGTCAAACCCGCGTCGCTCCGCAATCCGCGCTGGCGGGCCGCCTGTCGCGTGCGACTGGAGGGCGCGGCGGAGATGCAGTACCTGCCGGCGGCGCTGGAGACCAGCGCGGATATCGTCCTGGAGGCGCCGCGCGTCGGGCCGGTCCGCCTGAACAAGCGTATTCGTCTCCGTCGCAAGGAGGCGCGGCTCATCGTCAGCGCCATCGTCGCCAATCCGCAGAAGTCGCCGCTGCGCTTCACGCTGGTGGTCGAGTCCAATCTCGCCGTTCCGCGTGAGACGGCCGAACTCGAGGCGGACGCGAATAAACTGCCCGCGGGGCGACTCTCCGTCTTCGGTCGCGGCGCGTTGAACATCACGGACACCGGAGACGGGCCGAGCGTCCTGATTCGCGCCGACGGCGCGGAGGGGCTCGTCTATCCCGTCGTGACGCGGATGCAGAAACTGTTCGCGACCCCGGGCGTGACCGTAACCACGCATCAGGGCTACTGCGTCGTCTACGCCTGGGACCTGACCCTGGAGCCGGAAGAGGTGGCGATAAGGGAGTTGAGAATAGATGTCCGGGAAAACTGACCCCCCGCGCGCGGTGCTGGTGAGCCGGGACTGGGAGGAAGGCGAACGTCTGTGTCGGTTGCTGGAGGGGGCGGGTTTCTCGTGGCGATGGTTTCGCGGCTTCGAGCGCGCCCGCCGCCATCTCACGCCGGACGTGCTCCTCATCCTGGACGAGGATCCGCGATACGTGCCCGTCGGCGAGCGCGGCGAGTGGCTCGAGCAGGTGGACGTGCTGGCCGGACGTGTGATAGTGGTCGCGCCGTACGGCAGCGATCTGGTTCTGCCGGAGGGGGTGCGTTTCCTGCGCAAGCCCGTGGACTATCGCGAACTCGAACAGGCGTTGCGCGAGGCGCGGGAGAAATGCGGGCCGGAGCAGGTCCGCCTGCGTCGCAAGATCGAGACGCAGTATCTGCGCATCCGCCGTCTCGAGGACATCAACCGCCAGATCGTGGAGGGGATGCCGCTGGCGGTGGCGGCGCTCGACTCCGAGATGCGTCTCGTCTTCGCCAACCGTCTCTTCCATCGTATGCTCGACGTGCCGGAAGGCGCCGTCGCCACGGAACTGAGCGAAGTCTTCGAGGGCCGCCTTCTCGCCTACGGCGAACTGGTCCACGACTTCCGACGCGTCCTGGCCTCCGGCGAGAGCACCAGGATGATGCAGGCCGGCTTCCATTCCGAGCGCGGCGCGGGTCGAATGCTCCTCGACATATGGATGACCCGTCTTCCGTTCCATCCCGTTCAGGTGCTGATGGTGATAGACGACGTCACCAGTTCGGTCAAGCAGCGCGACATTCTCGCCATGCTTCGCAAGGTCGCCGTGGACATGCGCGGAACCCTGGAGATAGAGCGCGTCCTGTTCACCATACTCACCTGCGTGACGGCGGGCGTCGCCATAGGCTTCACACGCGCCTTTCTTCTGCTGGTGGACGAGCAGGGCAGCGTGCTGCGCGGCCGCATGGGCGTGGGGCCGGTCACCGCCGAGGAGGCGCGTCGCGTCTGGGACGAGATCGCAGGACGACAGCAGTCGCTGGACGAACTTATCGCCGCCTACGACCATCTGGAGGACCGTGAAAGCGTCCTGCACATTCCCGAATGCGAGCGTCTTCTTTTCTCGTTGAGCGACGACGCGCTGCCGGTGGCCGCTCTCGCGGAGCGGCGCACCTACGTCGTCCGCGGAGACGGAGCCGAGACCGTTCGTTCCGAACTGCTTTCGTTCCTCGGCACTTCCGAGTTCGTCGTCGTGCCGCTCATCTCGAAACGGCGACCGCTCGGGCTGGTGGTCGCCGACAATCGTTTCTCCGGCCGTCCCATCACGGAGGAGCAGGTGGAGTTGCTGGAGACGTTTTCGTCGCAGGCCGCGCTGGCGATACACACGGCCGGCGCCTACGGCGAACTGGAGGAGAAAGTGGAGCAACTGCAGGAGGCGTATCGCCAACTCGAGGCCGCCCAGAGACGCGCCATACAGGTGGAGCAGTTGGCCGCCGTCGGTCGAATGGCCGCCAAGGTCGCGCACGAGATTCGCAACCCGCTCGTCACCATCGGCGGATTCGCGCGCATGATCCACAAGAATCCTCAAGACTCGCCGAAGGTTCGGGCCAACGCTTACGTCATAGTGGGCGAAGTGGAGCGTCTCGAACGCATCCTCTCGGAGTTGATGAACCTCGCCCGCCCCATGCCGCCGGTCCTGGAGGCGCACAACGTCAATCGCCTGGTCGACGACGTCGTCCTCCAGGAAAAAGCAACTCTCGAAGAGAAGGGGATCAGCATCGTCACCGATCTCGACGAGGGGATGGACGAGATAATGATCGACGCCGACAAGATAAAACAGGTGCTCATCAACATCGTCCGAAACGCTCAGGCCGCCATAGAGGAGGTCGCCGCGGTCGATCCGGAGCGCGACAGACGCATCAGTATCACGACCCGCTCCGAAGGCGATCGCGCCGTCATAATCGTGGAGGACACCGGTCGCGGCATTCCCGACGACCTGCGTGACCGTGTCTTTCAACCGTTCTTCACCACGCGCTCGGCGGGCACCGGTCTGGGTCTGCCGATAGCGCGTCGCATCATCGAGGACCACGGCGGCGAACTCGGTTTCGATTCCGCCTACGGAAAAGGGACGCGTTTCATTATTCGTCTGCCGCTGCGCCGCTGAGCCGCCGCGCCGCTATCCGCCTGCGTGCGCGCAGCAACCGTGGCCGCCCGGCGTCTCCGGCGGACCGTCGCTTTCGTTTGCGGGCGGCTTCGGGCGACGCGCGAGCGGCAGATGCGCCGCCAGCATCAGCGCAAGAAGCGCCAGGGCGCTCGCGATATGGAGCCAGCGTCCCACACCGGCGTCGCCGGAGGGCGCCGGCGCCGGCGCGATCCGCTCCGCCAGAAAGTTGTCCAGCACGTACGCCACGCCCAGCGAGACGGCCGCCAGCGACAGAAGCGTCACCACGACGAACCGCCGCCCCATGGACCGCCACAGCACCAGAAGCGAGGCGATGTTCGAGGCCGGTCCCACCAGCAGGAAGACCAGGGCGCTGCCGGTCGAGAAGCCGCCCGCGACCAGCGCCGCTCCTATCGGCACGCTGCCGGTCGAGCAGACGTAGAGAGGGACGCCGACAAGCAGCATGATGAGGGGACCCGTCCATCCGGCGCCGAAGTCGCGCACCCGCTCCACCGGCAGCAGCGCGCTCAGGACGCCGCCCGCCACGACGCCCAGCAGTATCCAGCGGCCGATGGACCGGGGCAGTGTGAGGAAGCCGTGCTCCAGCCCCTTTACGAGACGCTCCTTCAGCGAATGGCGATGCGGCTCGACGGAGCCGCAGAGGGAACACGCGTCGGTCTGCGGCGGCGCCGGCGCGTCGCGGCGGCCGAGCAGGTGCACCACCACGCCCACCACGAACGCCGCGGCCAGCGACGCGCCGACCCGATAAGCGGCGAACGCCGCCCCGAAGAAAGCGTAAGTCACGAATATGGAGTCGACGGAAGTGATGGGCGTGGCGGTCAGAAAGGCGGCGGTCGCTCCCGGCGAAGCGCCGCGCTGGCGCAGCGTCATCGCCGCCGGCAGAACCGAGCAGGAGCACATCGGCAGAGGCGCGCCGACCACCGTCGCCAGCGCCACCGAGCCGACGCCGCCGCCGAGGCGCCGCTGCAGCAGCGAAGGCGGAACGAACGCGTGCAGAAGCGACGAGAAGACGAAACCCAGCAGGAGATACGGCGCCATCTGGCAGAGCAGCGCCCACACGCTCCCGGCGATCGCGCTGATGTCCATCGCAAAGCGCCTCCTGTCGACGGGTTCCGGCGTCCGTGGCCGCGACAGTTCCCGCTCCGCCGGGATGCGTCTTGTCGCTCCTCGGGCGGCTCCCTTAGAATATCGCCTCCACCCTTTTCACTTCCGGGACGCGTCTCTTCAACTCCCGCTCAACGAACCCGCTGAGCGTGTAGACCGCTCCCGCTCAGCCGTGACACGCTCCTATGAGGCGCACCTCGACCACGCCGTCCTCCTCGCGCACGTTGACCAGTTCCACGCCTCCGCCGTGGTTCCGTAGCGCCGGGTCGATCACTTCGTTGAGCACTTTTTCCACCGACTCCCGCATCACGTTTGTATCTCCAAGAGGGCTATCCTCCCGAAATCGCGGTGAACAGAAAGAGCACGTCGCCGTCCGACAGCGGCGTGTCGAGATCGTCGTCGCGCAGCGCCCGGTCGTTCAGGAGCAGCACCTGTTCGTCTTTGAGAGTGCCGTCGTAGACGTCGCGTCCGAAGTCCGCTCCGAAGCGTTCGCGCAGCGCTTCGAGAACGGCCCGGACGTCCGGCGCGTCCCGGCGACCCCGGTGCTTCAGCAGTCTGCCGCCCGCGACGACGTAAACCTTCACGCTCGCTTCGGCCACTGGGGTTCCTTTCGTGGAAACGCCTCGAAAATATAGCCCGTTCGGGGGACGGGTCAAGCCAAAACCGCCTCGCGCGCGCGCGCCGGCGCGCTCGTCGTGTCCGTTTCGCGTCGCGGAACCGCCGGTCGGCGGCTCATGATGCGGCCATGTGAACGGGACGTCCGGCGCAGACCGTCATCAACACACGTGTGTCTTCCAGGAGCGCGACGTCGAGCGCCTCCTGCGGCGAGTCCACGCGCTCGGGTATCTCGATGACGCAGAAGTCGGCCGGCGCGCCGACCTCCAACTTGCCCAGCGACCCGCCCCAGACCGCCGCGCCGGCCTGCGCCGTCGCCAGAGACACCAGCATGTCCGACGGATAGTCGTACCGGCGCTTCAGGAAACGTAACTCGTCCAGCACGCTCACACTCGGCGAGGACGCCAGCGAGTCGGTGCCGAGCACCACGTGCACTCCGCGGCGCAGCAGGAGTTGCATGGGATGCTCCCGGTGTCCGAAATAGGCGTGCGACCGCGGACAGTAGACGACGGCCGCTCCGGACAGACGAAGAAAGGCGACGTCCGGCTCGTCGAGATAGTTGCAGTGGACGCACAAGGTTCGTCCGTCGAGCGCGCCCAGGCGATGCAGATACTCGACGGCGCTGACGCCGGGCGCCTCCCAGCCGCCGAGGTCCGTTCCCATCCGCTCCAGCAGCGTCCTGAACTCGCCGGTCCCCTCCTTCATCAACTCCAGTTCCCCGGGATGCTCGGCCGCGTGCACCGAGAAGAGCAACTCCTCGCGTCGCGCGACCTCCACGCAGAAGGTCAGCAGCGGCTCGGAGACGCGATAGACGGAGTGCGGCGCGATTCCCACACGGTGCATCTCGCCCGGCTCGGTGGAGCGGAGCCGCTCCGCCAGACGGTTCTCGTACTCCACATGCCTGTCCGCCTCGAAGCCGGCCGTCTCGAGCGCGGCGACGGTGCGGACGGGCGCGGCGGCGAGCGCCGGAACGGCGGCGTCCGAACTGGTGTGGTCCACTATCAGAGTGGTCCCGGACGCCGTCGCGGCGGCGATGCCGTCCGCCGCCGCCGTCGCCAGTGTTTCCGCGTCCGCGCTCTCGCGCCGCGACTTCACCTCCTGCAGCCATGACGGAAAGTCGTCGGTCGGCTCGAGGCGTCCGTGAAGGAAGCCCAACTCCAGATGGGTGTGCGCGTTCACCAGTCCCGGCATGATGAGCGCTCCACCCATCTCCAGCGTCGGTATGGTGCCGGAGGAGCCCTGGTGGCGCTCCCGCAACTCCCGTATCTTTCCGTCGCTCACCGCCAGTTCGACGTTTTCGAAGAACGTGTAGTCGCCGTTGTAGAGAAAGTCGGCCGAGATCACCATGTGGCCGTCGGACTGCTCTTCCATCAGCACGCCCCCTCAAGCGCCGCTTTCACGTCTATCACGATCGAGCCGTCCACCGCGTCCACGCCCTTCACGCGCAGGCGTCGTCCGTCTATCGCCAGCAGCCGCACCCGCGTGTGGCCGACGGGGTTCGGTCGCGACGGCGAACGCAGACCGAAAACGCCTCTCTTCTTCCCCTCGGCTCCCGCCACGCTCAGGCTCCGCGACGCCGCGTCCATCCACCAGTATACGTCCAGTCGCGCGCCCGGCCGCAGCCCAGTGGCGGCCTCCGCGTACTCCTGATGGATGTCTATCCAGCCCTCCGTCTCGGCGCCCTGGCGCGGCGCTTCGGTCGGGTCGCGGAAAGGCGTTCGAAACACCCCCACCGGAACCGGTGTCAGTCCCATCACCTCCTCGGCGACGCTCAACGTCGCCTCCGCAAGCAGGCGATCCGCGTCCCCGCGTCGCACCCGTACGATCCGCACGTCGGAGCGCTCCTTCAGCCGGTCCGTGAAGGGATGCCTGCGCGCGTGGATCGTCGCCACAAGATGGCTTTCGGAGTCCAGCGTCCGCTCCACGAGCGCGCGGAACTTCTCCGACAGCAACTCCATTCCGCCGATTTCGTCCATCGCCAGCGGACGTCCTTCCTCCAGCGCTTCTTCCACCTCGGCGGTCACGCAGCGCTCGAACGCGGCGACGTCCACTCCGTAACGGCCGACGCGATGCGCCGGGCGGATCGTCCTGGAGGCGAGAACGGCTGTGCGGCCCGTACGGAGGGTGCGGACCGAGAAACCGACGCGCTCGCCGTCGCGGCCGCGACGCTCCTCGGTGACGAAGCCCGAGAAGCGGTTGGGAAAGCGGCTCAGGAGCCTGAGCAGGAGAGTCGTTTTGCCGCAGCCCGGCTTTCCGACGAGCAGGAGACGCAGAGGTCTCCCGCGCGCGTCGCCCGCGCGCGTCGCCGGGCGTTCAGTAGATGCGGACAACCCTCGACTCCGGATAGTAGAACCCGAGAATCTCGCGCGCCGAGAATCCCATCTCCGCCATGCCCTGCGCGCCCCACTGACACATTCCCACGCCGTGTCCCCAGCCGTGGCCCTCGACCACGAAAGCGTCGCCTTCCTTCCTTATCGTCATCCGCGTGGAGTGGACGGGCACCGGTGAAAACGCGCGGAACTTCCCCGCCGGCAGCGCCAGCAGGCCCTTCTCCGTCTGGAACTCCACGGCGCGGCACCTGCCGTGACCGTCCGTCTTTATCGGAGTCATCTCTTTGACGACGGAGACGACGTGACCCGCCTTCTTCAGTATCTTCAAGGCGTCGCGCTGCGACAGCCGCACCGTCCATTCGTATCGCGGACTCTCCTTGCAGTAGGTGCACTCGACGCCTCCGCGCAGCGGCGGAATGCGGACGCGTCTGTCGTCGCCGAAGACGAACCACGCGGCGCTCGTTCGACCTCCGCAGGTGGAGTGGTAGAACGCCGGAAAAATCTTGCCGTCGTAGTGCAGCACTTCACCGGCGGTTTCGCCCACCGCGCGGCGAACGCCGTCCGATTCGCCGTCCACGCCGCCGTAGACCTGGGCCTCCTGGCCGGTGGTGATGTCGTGGTCCTTGTTTTTGCTCGACCGCATCCGATCGAGCGCGTAGGTGCGCGCCGCTATCGCCTGCGCCTTCAACGCTTCCATGCAGAAACTCGGACTCATCTCGCGGCCGACCACGCCGGCGAGATACGACTCCATCGGCAGCACGTTCACCAGTCGCAGCCTGCCGTCGACCGCCGTCACGACGAACCGGCCGCGATAGCGTCTGCCGTCGAGACGGAGCGTTCCGTCGGCGACCGCGCTGAACTCGATCCTCCCGGCGCGCAGCCCGCCCGCGACCACCGTCCCTCCGTCGGCGCGGACCTCCAGTTCCGTTCCGGCCTCCCACGTCCGCCCCGAAGACAGAAGCGTCGTGTCGCAGGAGACGCGCAGGACGTCCGCGTCGCGACGCAGGAGCACGCGTACCGACGGCGCGCCGGGCGGCACGACCACCGCCGGCGGCACCTCGGGAATCGCGCCTCCGCCGCAGTGGCAGCCGGCGAACACGAGCACCGCCAGTGACGCAAAAAGCCTCATCCTCGTCGGGCCTCCTTTCGGTTCCATTCTACGACCTTCGCGACCGTCGGTCAACCGCCGGACGAACTCCGAAAGCGCTCGCGGTCGTCGGTTTCCGGTCTGATGCGCCGGCCGCCTCCGCGGAGGCGGAGAAGAAAAAATGGGCCGCGCTGGACTCGAACCAGCGACCTCTACCTTGTGAAGGTAGCGCTCTGACCGACTGAGCTAGCGGCCCGTCGGCTCAAAGTATAACCGTCGAGCGGTTCCTGTCAAGCGGACTACTTCGCGACGATGTTCAGTATCCTGCCCGGCACGTAGACCGCTTTACGGATGGTCTTGCCCGTCAGGTGTCTGGCGACGCTCCGCTCCTTGAGCGCCGCGTCCTTCACGGTCTCCTCGTCCGCTTCCGCGGCCACTATGACGCGTCCGCGCACCTTGCCGTTCACCTGCACCGGTATCTCGACCGTCTCCTCTTTCGCGGCTTCGGCGTCGAACTCCGGATACGGCGCGCGGAAGACGGAGTCCGTATGGCCGGTGCGCTTCCACAACTCCTCGGCGATGTGCGGCGCCAGCGGCGCAAGAAGCGTGATGTAGGCCTCCAGCACGCGACGAAGAAGATCGCGCGACGACTCGTCATGCGCCTCCAGCAGAGACGAGTCCTCCACCGCGTTCAGCAGTTCCATGAGCGCGGCGACGGCGGTGTTGAAAGCGAAACGGCCGTCCAGTTCGCGTCTGCAGCGCTTGATGGTCTCCTGCAGTTTTCTCCAGAGCGCCTTTTCCGCGCCTTCCAGTCGACGCCAGTCGAACTCCCTCGCGGGACGCTCGCCCGTCCAGGGACACTTGTTGACGATCGTGTTCCAGACGCGGTTGAGGAAGCGTCGCGCGCCGGTCACGCCTTCCTTCGTCCAGCGCACCTCCGCGTCGCTGGGCGCGGCGAAGAACATCGCAAGTCGCGTCACGTCCGCGCCTTCCGCCTCCACCAACTCCCGCGGACTCACCACGTTGCCCTTCGACTTGCTCATCACCTCGCCTTTTTCGTCCAGAACCATGCCGTGGTTGTAGAGCCGCAAAACGGGCTCGTCGAACGGCAGACGACCGGCGTCGTGCAGCACCTTGGTGAAGAAGCGGAAGTAGATGAGATGGCCGCAGGCGTGCTCTATTCCGCCGATGTAGACGTCCGCCGGCATCCACGCTTCCGCCTTCTCGCGGGAGAAAGGCTCGCTCTCGTTGCGCGGGTCGGTGTACCGCAGATGGTACCACGACGAGCAGACGAAAGTGTCCATGGTGTCGGGATCGCGCCTGGCGGAGCCGCCGCAGGCGGGACAGATCGTGTCGACGAACTCGGACGCGTCCTCCAGCGGCGAGCGTCCCTTCGGTATGAAGTCGATCTCGCCCTCCGGCAGGAGGACGGGCAGTTGGTCGGCCGGCACGGGCACGACGCCGCACTTTTCGCAGTGGACCATCGGAATCGGCGCGCCCCAGAAACGCTGGCGGCTTATCAGCCAGTCCCGCAGCCTGTATGTCACTTTCGCTCCGCCGAGGTCCCGTTCCGCGAGCCACTCGTTCAGTCGCCTTATCCCTTCCTCGCTCGAAAGGCCGTCGAAGTCGCCGGAGTTGAACATCACTCCGTGGTCGGTGTATGCGGCTTCCATCTCCGCTCCGTTCGGGAGCCGCGCGTCGGGCGGCCTCACCACCGCGCGGATCGGCAGACCGTATTTCCCGGCGAACTCGAAGTCGCGCTGGTCGTGCGCCGGCACTCCCATCACCGCGCCCGTTCCGTAGTGGTAGAGCACGTAGTCTCCCACCAGTATCGGCACGCGTTCGCCGTTCAGCGGATTGACGGCGCTGCGGCCGACGAAGACGCCTTCCTTCTCGCGCTCCTCCGAGACGCGCAGGTATTCCGGCTTCTCGAGCGCCTCCTCCACGTAACGCCTGACCGCCGCTTCCTCTCCCGTGCCGGCGGCGAGTTCGAGCGCCAGCGGGTGCTCCGGCGCCAGCACCACAAACGTCACGCCGAAAACCGTGTCCGCGCGGGTCGTGAATACGGGTATCTCCTGGCCGGTCTCCGCCCTGAACTTGATGATGGTTCCTTCGGAGCGTCCTATCCAGTTGCGCTGCATCGCTTTCACCGCTTCCGGCCAGTCCACCTTCTCCAGGTCGTCGAGCAGGCGGTCGGCGTAGTCCGTTATGCGGAGAAACCACTGTTCGAGTTCGCGTTTCTGCACCTCCGAGGAGCATCGCCAGCATCTGCCGTCGGCGACCTGCTCGTTGGCCAGCACCGTTTTGCAGCCCGGACACCAGTTGACCGTCGACGAGGCGCGATAGGCGAGTCCGCGCTCGTGCATCAGCAGGAACATCCATTGCGTCCACCGGTAGTACTCCGGCAGACACGTGGTCACCTCGCGGCTCCAGTCGAACAGGATACCGCAGTCCTTCAAGGTCCGGCGGCCCACCTCGATGTTGCCCAGCGTCCACTCCCGCGGATGCTTGCCGTGTTTTATGGCCGCCTCCTCCGCCGGCAGGCCGAAAGCGTCCCAGCCGAACGGATGCAGGACCTCACACCCGCGCATGAGCGCGTAACGCGCCACCGCGTCGCCGATGCTGTAGTTGCGGAAGTGTCCCATGTGGATGTCGCCGGAGGGATAGGCGAACATGACCAGGACGTAATACTTCTTTTCCCTGTCGGGCGTCTCCGCGGCGCGCATCAGTCCCCGCTCGTCCCAGAAACGCTGCCATTTCCGCTCGAACTGTTCCGGATGGTATTCCGGCACCGGGTGGAACTCCCATCAGTACCGACAGAGGGGCCATTATAGGTCGAAAGAGGGGCATTTCAAGCGATCGCGACGCGGACGTCCGCGGTCAGACCTTACGTCGCTTGGGAGCGCGGCAGCCGTCGTGCGGAACCGGCGTCACGTCCTCTATGGAGCGGATGGTCAGGCCGGCGGTGGCGAGCGCGCGTACGGCCGGCTCGCGACCCGGTCCCGGTCCCTTGACGCGGACCTCGACTTCGCGCATGCCGAACTTTATCGCCTTCTGCGCGGCGGCCTCGGCCGCGCGCTGCGCGGCGAAAGGCGTGCTCTTACGCGAGCCTTTGTAACCGATGGAGCCGCCGCTCTCGGAGACCACCGTCGCTCCGGAGGTGTCGGTTATGGTGATGATTGTGTTGTTGAAGGTGCTTCTTATGTGGACGATTCCCTTGACGGGGGCGCGTTTGCCTTTCTTCGAGCGTCCCCGCGGCGAGCGTCTCGGCATGAGTCGTTCTCCTCAAGCGACGGTGTTAACCTTTACGGGCCTTGACCGAGGGCTTCTTCGCGACGGTCTTACGCGGCCCTTTGCGCGTGCGCGCGTTCGTACGGGTGCGCTGGCCGCGCGCCGGAAGACCGACGACGTGTCTGTGGCCGCGATAGCAGCGGATGTCCTTGAGACGTTGAATGTCCTGGGCCACTCTGCGTCGAAGCGTTCCCTCTATCTCGAAGTTGCGCTCGATATAGGAGGAGACGCGGCTCAACTCCTCCTCGGTCAACTCCCGCGCCCGTTTTCGTCCGTCCACGCCGCACTCCTTGATCACCTTCAAGGCGCAGGTCTTGCCCACGCCGTGAATGTAGGTGAGCGCGATCCACGTCGGTTTGCCGGCGGGAATATCCACGCCGCATACGCGCGGCATATCTGACACCTCCAACAATCGCGGCCGGTCGGGAAGTATTACAAGCCGGTCGGCGCTTTGTCAAGCGAAAACGGCTCATGTGCCGCCGACGGCGTCTGAGCGCCTTTATTTTTCCGAGCCGCCGATCTCCTCCACGACCTGCTTTCCGAGTTCGCGCAGCCGCGCTTCGCTTTTCGCGCCCCTGGGCAGATGACCGTCGACGGCCTTCTTCACCTTGCTTGCGAGTTTGCTGGCGTCCTTCTTACCTTTCTCCTCGCGCAGGCGCGAAGCCTCCTTGGCGGCCGACTCCAGCGTCTGCAACTCGACCACGGGCGCCTTGCCGCCGCGGGAGCGCAACGTCTTGAGGCGATCCCTCACGTAGGCGTCGAGTCCGGTCTCGACGACTTCCGCGTCGAAGAGTCGCGCTATGTTCTTGTTGAAGAACTCGATCTGCCGGCCGATGGCCGCGAACAGAATCGGAAAACGGCGTTTCTCCTTCTGCCAGCGCTCCTGCAGCGAACGCGTGTAAGAAAGATCTTTCTTGATCTCGTCCACCAGCGCCAGAAGTTCTTTCAACTTCATTCCTTGTCCTCCCACAACCGGCCTCAGTATTCGTAAAATCCCCTTCCGGTCTTTCTGCCGAGCATTCCGGCGTCCACCATCTTCTTCAGGAGCGGACACGGCCTGTATTTGGGGTCGCCGAGGTCGCGATGCAGGACTTCAAGAATGTTCAGGCAGACATCCAGCCCTATCAGGTCGGCCAGTGTCAGCGGTCCCATGGGATGATTCATGCCGAGTTTCATGACGGTGTCTATGGCTTCGGCCGTGGCGACGCCCTCGTAGAGAGCGTATATCGCTTCGTTTATCATGGGCAGCAGCACGCGATTGGAGACGAAGCCGGGCGAGTCGTTGACCAGCACCGGCTCCTTGCCGAGTTTGCGGGCCAGGTCCATTACGATCTCCGTCGCCCGCTCCGACGTTCGCAGGCCCTTTATCACCTCCACCAGTTTCATGACCGGCACAGGATTCATGAAGTGCATGCCGATGACGTTCTCGGGACGCCTCACGCCGGCGGCCAGTTTCGTTATCGATATGCTCGAGGTGTTCGACGAGAGAACGGCGTCTTCGCGACATATCTCGTCGAGACTCTTGAAGATGTCGGCCTTGACTTTCAGATCTTCGAAGACCGCCTCGACCACGATGTCACAGTCGGCGAGCCCGGCGAGACCGACGCCGGTTTCGATCCGCTTGAGAGCGGCGTCGGCGTCGGCGCTCTCCATTCGACCCTTGCTCACGAGCCTGTCCAGGCTTTTCTTTATTTTGGCGAGTCCGGCCCGGACGAACTCCTCCTTGACGTCCACCATGACGGTTTCGTAGCCGCTTGCGGCGAAGACCTGCGCGATTCCGGCGCCCATGGTGCCGGCGCCGACGACACCCGCTTTCTTTATCATCTTTCCGCGCTCC
>CAYPNR010000060.1:0-4692 GCA_964412125.1 uncultured Planctomycetota bacterium
GACGGCCTTACGCGTCTGCGGCGTGAGATCGTCGCGCGCGCCGCGCTCCTGAGAGACCGCGCCTCCCGTCAGTGTGAGGGCCGCAAACAACGTCAGCAACAGCCTTGTCGTCATCTTCCGTTCCTCCTTCAGCGGCGATTACAGGCTCCCCGATATATTTGACCCTCCGCGGCCGGGTCCGTTCGCGTTTTCGCGGATCCGCGCCGCGCGCGACTCCGCTTCACGGCACCAGGACCGATCTGCGCGCGCCGCTGCGGCGTCGCATGAACTGTCGCGCCTGATGCACGAACGCTTCTATCCGCATCTGCTCGCCCGCCTGAAGCGTGCCGTCGTACGCCATCTTCAGCACGGGCATGTCGTCGAAGTCGCGTTTGAAACGCTCCAGTATGGCGTTGACCGTGGTGCCCGGCAGACACTGGAACGGCGAGAGATTGACCACGCCGCTGTAGTCGTGCTCGTAGTACTCGAGCGCCTTCGACAGAGAAAGCGTCGCTTCGCCGCGGATGAACTCGGTCATGTAGCGGTCGCTCATCTTCATCAGTTGACTCGTGGGCGGCTCGACGGCGAAACATGAGACTTCGCCGTCGAACATGCGTTGGATCCTTCGTTTGTCGGCGCCGGCCACGTACTGCGTGATGTACTCCTTGATGAGACGGCCGTACTGGCGCCAGACTCTGTAGTCGCAGACGCGTTCGTAGTCGATGTAGTTCATCCACTCCTCGAACGCCGGAAGCGTGACCTGCGCGCCGGCCGCTTCGAGGCGGCGCACGATGAAGTTGTTCGCGAACTCGTTGGAGCGCACGAATATCTCGCCGACGATGCCGATCCTGGGCTTCGGCTCGGAGCGGTCGAGTTCTATCGCGGAGAACTCGCGGACCACCTTCTGTGGAAAACGCATCACCTCCGCACCCAGGCCGCGCTCGAGCAACTCCTCCAGTTCGGCCATCAGCCTCCAGTAGAGTCGATCGCAGGCGCCGCGCTCCACTTCGTAGGGCCGTCGCTCCAGCAGCATCTTCTTCATCATGTCCACCACCAGAATGCCGCGCCAGGCGAGACGACGGAAGCCCTGTCCCATGCGCTTGAGATCCTCTCCGTAGTCGTGGGTCTGGTCCATGTTGATGATCGGCACCTGTTCGAAGCCGAGTTCGTCCAGCAGCATTCTGTGGAAGCGGTTGTACTGGCCGAAGCGACACGGGCCGCGCGCGTCGGGCATGAAGAAAGCGTGGCTCTCCGGCGCGAAATCGTCGTCGAAGACTATCTTCAGCATGTCGCCGGTGGTGATGATGCAGGGGTAGCACTCCTTGCCGGAGGTGTGGCGACGCCCGAGATCGAGAGTGCGCTCGTCCGACAGCGGCATATGTCTGGCGGGCACGCCGCAGGAGCGCATGGCCGCGGCCAGCGCGTAGCCGTGATCGTCCATGTAAGGTATCCACATTACGCGACGATCGCGATTGAGGTCGAACGGTATTTTTGCGGCGCGGACGGGTTTGGTGCGTTTCTTGCGGGCGTGGGCGAGCGAGTCGAGAAACGCTTCGCAACGGGTGATGGCGCCCACGTCCGCGGAGTGCTCGTCTATCTCGATGAACAGACACGCTTTGCCGTCCAGCGCCTTCACGAAGAACTTCTGGATGAACGAGTCGGGACCGCAGCCGAAGTTGGAGATGTAGACCGGCCAGAGGCGCTCGTCGTCCGCGATCAGTCGCGCCGCCGCCAGTATCCTCTGTCCGTACTTCCAGTACATGTGCGGAAACTCGTCGGAGAGACCGACGTCGTCGGACAGCGGCAGAAAGTCCATCGGCATCGCGAGAACGCCCATGTCGCGCAGTTTCTCGGGGATGTTGAGATTGAGTCCGGAGTCGAATCCGTTGTACGGCCGGCTCACGATGACCAGCGCTTTCTGGTCGCGCTCCAGCGAGGCCAGTATTTCGCGTCCGCGCTCCTCCGTCATGCGATAGAAACGTGCCTGTGCGGCGAAGGCGCGCTTCACCGCGCGTCTGGCGACGCCGCGCGGCACGCCCAGGCGCTCCGCCATCGCGACAAGCGGTCGCTCCACCCATTTCTTGTGGCCCCACTCGAAGTGCAGAACCGGCACCAGCGGCTCCGCGCCGCGGGCCTCGAAGTCGATCGCCGCGCGCAGTATGTACGGCAGCGCCTGTACGTACACGCAGTTGTAGGAGCGCTCCACTCCCCTGGCGAGCGGCTCGGAGTTCACCACGCACGGCAGAAACACATAGTCCACGCCTTTCTCGAGCAGGTTGACCACATGGCCGTGCGCGACCTTGATGGGGAAGCAGAACTCCGCCTGGACGGTGTCGAGGCCGCGATTGATGGTCTGGCGATTGGTGGCGTCGGAGAGGACCACTTTGAAGCCGCACTCGGTCAGGAACGCTTTATAGAAGGGACACAACTCGTGGAACAGCGAGACGCGGGGCAGACCGACGGTCTTGCCGTTGGGCCGGGCCGGCTCGCTGCGCGGATAGGCGTCCTCGATGAGCATGCGTTCGCGTTCGCGGAAGAGACGCGGCAGTCCGCGGCCCAGTTTCTCGCGTTTCACGTCGTATTTGCCGCAGCGGCTGCCGTAGTACAGCGGCTCTTCGCCCTCTATCAGCACCCTGTTTATCTCGCAGTGGTTGGGACAGTCGGTGCACTCGAACGACTCGACCTGGTACTTCATCGCGCGCAGGTCGAAGCCTTTGAATCTGCTGGGGCCTTCCGGCAGGCGCCGCTGCGCGATGATCGCCGCGCCCACGGCGCCCAGCACGTCGTGATGCGGCGGTACGGTCACCTTCTTGCCGGTCACCCTGTCGAAGGCCGCCTTCACGCCTTTGTTCGCCGCCACGCCGCCCTGGAAAAATATCTTCTCGCCGACGCGTCGGAACTCCACCACCTTGTTCAGATAGTTCGACACGATGGAGTACGAGAGCCCCGCGATCAGGCGGTCCTTCGGCACGCCCTGCTGCATCAGGTGGTTGAGTTGCGTCTCCATGAAGACGGTGCAGCGCTCGCCCAGGTCGGCCGGCTTCTCCGAGCGCAGCGCCGTTTCGCCGAACTCCCCGACGATGTCGACGCCCAGTTTCTCCGCCTGCTCCTCCAGAAACGAGCCGGTGCCGGCCGCGCAGACCTTGTTCATCGTGAAGTCGACTATGACGCCGTGGTCGAGTGAGATGTATTTGGAGTCCTGACCGCCGATCTCGAAGATGGTGTCGACTTCCGGGTCCATGTGGACCGCGCCGGTTGCGTGCGCCGTTATTTCGTTCTTCACCGCGTCGCCGCCTATCACGTCGGCGATCAGGTAGCGGCCGCTGCCGGTGGTGCAGACGCCGAGCACGCGCGCTCTCTCTCCCAGTTCCCGGCCCACCTCGAAAAGACCGGTCTTCACCGCCTCTATCGGACGCCCCGCCGTCATGAGATAGCGTCGCGCCAGAACGCGTCTCTTGCGGTCTATCGCCACGACGTTGGTCGATATCGAGCCTATGTCGACGCCGACCCAGACGTCCAGCGGCCCGTCGTCTTTCGCGTCCGGCTTCTCCGGGGTGGTGACCGTTCGATAGTCCTGCGGCTCCAGCGGCGCGAGGTACCGCACCTCCACTTCGCGGGAGGCGATGAACCGCTCGATCTCGGAGAGGTCGGCGAACGGCGTTTCTTCGGCCTCGTCGACCAGCGGCAGCACGACGCCTATGGCGCCCATGTGCGCGTGATGCTCCGGCACGATCAACTCGCAGTCGAGTATGTCCTCGAACGCGCGTCTTATGCCGGCGTTCGCCGCCACGCCGCCCTGAAACACGATCGGCGTCTCGAAATCGCTGCGCTTGGCGATGTTCGAGACGTAGTTGCGCACGAGCGCGTGACAGAGACCGGCGATGATCGCCTCCACCGGCGTCGCCTCCTGCTGGAGATGTATCATGTCGGTCTTGGCGAACACCGAGCATCTGCCGGCGATGCGCGGCGGATGCCCGCACTTCAACGCGAGTCGGCCGAACTCCTCTATCGAGACGCCGAGTCGCGCCGCCTGCTGGTCCAGAAACGAGCCGGTGCCTGCCGCGCAGAGAGTGTTCATACGGAAGTCGCGCACGCGGACCTGGCCGCCGGAGGCGTCCACTTTTATGAGTTTGGAGTCCTCGCCTCCGATCTCCACAATGGTGCGCGCCTCCGGATGAAAGAAGCCGGCGGCGGTCGCCTGCGCCACTATCTCGTTCACGAACGGCACGCCCAGCACCTCCGCCAGAGTCTTGCCGGCGTAGCCGGTCGCGGCCATTCCGCGTATCTCGGAGCGCTCGTGCCGGGAGAATATTTCGCGCAGCACCTCGAGCGCCGTCTCCAGCGGCTGGCCGTGCGTGCGTACGTAACGCGTCTCCAGCACCTTTCGATTCTCGTCGACCAGCACCGCCTTCAGCGCCACGGAGCCTATGTCCACGCCGAGATAGATTCCCATGACCGTTCCTCCGCTCGTACGTCCCCAAGAGCAAAAGAACCACAATTCTGCCCGCCCGGACGTCGGATGTCAAGCCGTCCTCGCCTCGCGGGCGCGGTCGACGGCCGTGCGCGGGCCGCGTTTTTGCTTGACAGGTCTCCGTCGGCATGTAGATTTTGAAGGCGGCGGCGGCATGGCCAAGTGGTAAGGCAAGGGATTGCAAATCCCTGATCCCCGGTTCGAATCCGGGTGCCGCCTTTTTCGGATTTTCGAGCGCTTGG
>CAYPNR010000060.1:4792-6634 GCA_964412125.1 uncultured Planctomycetota bacterium
ACGTGGTCATCGAGCAGGACGCGGTGACGCGCTACTCCGTGGAGAAGGTCGCCGAGGACGGCACCGTCACGTTGAAGGCGCGGGTGGTGTATCTTCACTTCAAACAGTCTTTCAGGGGCGAGGTTCTGGAGTTCGACTCGCGCGAGACCGGCAAGGCGACGCTGCCGGAGCCGCAGAAGTTGGCGCTCAAGCGCAGACTCGAACACGATCTGACGCTGACGCTCGCTCCGGACGGCGCGGTGAAGGACCTGACCGGCTGGCGGGAGATGTTGAAGGACCGTCTCGAGACCGAGAAACTCTCCGGCGTCGATCCCAAGGAGTCGGAGAGGATTCACAAAGAGACGCTTTCGCCGCTGTTTTTACGACTTCCCGAGAAGTCCGTGAAGGTGGGAGACACGTGGGAGTCGGCCTCACGCGGCCTTCAAGGGCGGTACAGGGAGCGCAGGACTCTGCAGTCGCTCGGCGAGGACACGTTCACCGTGAAGATGGAGGTGACCGGCTTCGAAGTGACCAGCCGGCAGATTCTGTCTCAGATAAAGCGACTGCGCGAGCGAGGAGTCGGTCTCACGATCGAGGGCGGCGGCGAAGGCGAAGTGGAGCGCGACGCCGCCACGGGTCTGCCGCGGAAGATGAAGAGCGCTCGAAAGTGGAGCATCAAGATCGGCGGACGCGCCGGATACGAAGTGAAAGAGGAGTCGCGGATCGGCTTCAGCAAGGAGATGCCCGCCGACGTCGCGCCGCGGAAGCCGGCGGAGAAGCCTTCCGAAGAAAAGGAGCCGGAGAAGCCGGCGGAACGAAGTAAGTAGGAGAGTCGGAACCTGTATTGATGGAGGAATGTTTCATGACGAGGGGACTGATGACGGGATTGGTGCTGGTGGTGGCGTTCGGCCTGCTGGTGGCCGAGGGAGAGGAGACTTACGATCTGAAGTTGAAGTTCAAGAAGGAAGAGGTGAACCACTACAAGTTGAAGGGCGCCGTCGAGACCGACCAGGGAGGCATGGCCGCGACGCAGAGCAACGAACAGGTGCTCAGGGTCGAGACGACCGACGTGGGCGAGGACGGCAAGGCGTCGATGAAGATGCACGTTCTGAAGATGGTGCACAAGGCCGAGACGATGATGGGCAAACAGTCGTTCGACTCCGAGAAGGGCGAGAGCAAGGGTCTGAACGAGACGACGGAGAAGATTTTCAAGGCCGTGCTGGACTCGGAGTTCACGTTCAAGATCGCGCCGAACGGCGAGATGAGCGAACTGAAGGGCTTCGGGAAGATGGCGAAAATATTGAAGGAAGCCGGTCTGACGGAGGAGCAGGCGAAGGAAGTCGCCGAGCGTGACGGCGGACAGGTGATGTCCGCGCTCAACGTCCTGCCGTCCCGGCCGGTCAAGATCGGCGACAAGTGGGAGCACAAGACCAAGGGCACCGGCGGAATCATGACGTGGGAGGCGACGTTGAAGGAAGTGGTCGAGAAGGAGGGCCACAAGATCGGCGTCATAGCGCTCAAACTCAAGTCGGTCGAGTTCGGCGGCGTTTTCAAGAGAGTGATGGCGATGTGGCAGAAGATGGGAATGAAAGTCACCGATAAGAGCGAAGGGAAAGGCGAGGCCCGTTTCGACATAACGGCCGGCCGCGCGCTCGGTGTGACGAACAAGGTCGTGATAACTCTGGAGATAGGCGGCGGTGCCGCCGGCGCACCCGCGCAGACCGTCAAGATCGACGCAAAGAGCAGTGTGGAACTGATGAAGGAGGCGCCGAAGATCGTCCGGCCCGAAAAGAAGGAGCAACCCACTCCGGTTACGCCGAATCCGCGCGAGGAGAAGGTGCAGCCGAAGCCGGACAAGCCCGC
>CAYPNR010000060.1:6734-13859 GCA_964412125.1 uncultured Planctomycetota bacterium
CGGTTACGCCGAATCCGCGCGAGGAGAAGGTGCAGCCGAAGCCGGACAAGCCCGCTGAGAAGCCGGACAAACCCGCCGGGAAGCCGGACGATTTCTGAGGGACTTCGTGGAGCGGGCGACTGTTTCGTGTTGGGATCGTTTTGAGCGGCCTTCGCGCCCGCGCGGGCGTCGCGCCCGTCGCGCCCGTGGAGGCCGCCGGACGTGTCGCGTCCGTCGTGGAGGGACGATCATGACGTCTGCGGCCGGACCGCCGCCGGGAGGGCGAAGATGAGAGCCGCGGCCGTCTTTATGACTCTGCTCGGCGCGTTTCTTCTGGCGGGCGGCGCGGGTCCGTCCGCGGACGGGGCGGTTTTCCACGCGGAGCAGGCTTCGCTTTTAACCGTTCGCACGACCGTGGAAGGACAGCCGACGTCCGAGCGCACGATCGAGACGCTTTACGTTCTGGGGTACGGACTTCGCGAGGCCAGCGGCCGCGCGGCGCTGTCTTTGAAGTCCGCCCGGATGATCTGCGCGTTGAGGCCGCTTCATCAGGTGCGCGGCGTGACCGTTCCGTCCTGGCGGCTCCTCCGCTCTCATCTCGAACTTCTTCATCGTCGCAGACAGCAGACGTACGATTCGGAGGGGTCCGCGGGACGCGAGGCGCCGTCGGAGGCGGTCCACCTCGAAGGCATGCTCCGCCGCGACGTCGTTCCGGCGGAGGGCGAAGTCGAACTTCCGTGGCTCGAGCGCGGCCTGGAACGAAGCGGCGTCTCTTCCGAGCGGGCCACGGCGCTTTTGACCTGCGCTCTGGCGATGTCGCTGCCGCACGTCTTTCCGGAGAAGGCGACCGCTTTCGAACGCGCCTGCGCGTTCGGGGTTCCGAACGTGGGCTCTCTTCGCTGGCGGATGCGTTTCGAGCCGGCTCGCGACGGCTACGCGGTGACTCTCGTCGACGCCGCGGCGGTCGTCGAAGACTCGCCGGCCGGACGTCTTGTGAACGTCGAGATGGCCGCGTCCATCGACGGCTTTCTGAAAGTCGACCGCGGCCTGCTCGAGCGGGCGAGCGTCCGCGTCTGGATCTCGTTGCGCTTGCGGACGAACACCACGCCTTCGGTCGTCACCGATTACGACCAGCGCGCGAGTATCGTGGTGCGGAGGGAGAACGACGGATGAGCGGAAGCGGTGCGGAACGGGTACTGGTGGTCCCGCGCGACGCGCTTTTCCGACACGTGAGGCCGTTCGACGGCTTTCTGCCGGCGGACGGGGTCGGTCGTCGTCTTCTCGTTCCGATACGCAGGGAGGCGCGTTTCGCGGACCGCGCCGCCGTCGAAGAGGATCCGCGACAGAAACAGTTGATCCCCTATCTGCCCCTGAAGTGCGGCGATTCACTGTTCCTGTTCCGCCGCCACGCGTCGCAGGACGAAGCCCGACTGCGCAACCTTTTCTCGATGGGCGTCGGCGGCCACATAAATCCGATCGACGGCGACCCGGCGGACGCCGACGCGCTCATAGCGGCCGGACTCCTGCGTGAACTGCGCGAGGAGATGCACGTGAACGCGCCTTTCAGCGTCCGCTTCGTAGGCTTTCTGAACGACGACGCGAACGAGGTGGGCGCCGTCCATTTCGGCCTCGTCTTCCGCGTGGAGGTACCGACGCCGGCGGTCGAAGTCGCCGAGAAGTCGACGATGAGCGGCGCGTTCGCGGAACTGTCGGAGATCCGCCGCCGTCGCGACGAAATGGAATCGTGGTCGCGACTGCTGCTCGACGGCGTCGAATCGTGGTTCGCCGCGCCGGGACTGCCGTGGCCGCATCTGCCGTGATTTTTCCGGCCCGGGGGTTGACTCCCTTACGGGCGCGCGTTCTAATCGCCTGCCGTTCTTCTTTTGGGAGTCGTTACGATGCCTCCTCGCATTCCCGCTCTGGAGAAGATGACCATCGAGGCCTTCATCGATACCTTTCACGACATTCTCGAGTGGAAGAAGTCCGCGGGACAGACGGCGTGTCACGACAACCCCTCCTATGAAGCGCTTCTGAAGCAGGCGTCGTTCTACGGCGTGCGTTACGCGAACGGCGCGTGGGGATGGGCCTCGAACATATGGTCGCGCTCGCCCGCCATGACGTCGGTGGTCGAGGAGAACGACCAACTCACCGACCAGCACAAACTGTTCATGCGGAGCGCGCTCGAGTACGTTCTGGCGCCGAACCCGCTGTTGAGGGTGGACGGCGTCTACGGTCAGGACGAGAGGGTCCGTTTCCACTGCCGCATCTACAACGACGCGCGGTATCCGGATCTGCCCTTCCGCTGGCGGGAGTTGGTTTATGAGCCGGCCGCCGACTCGAAACCCGACATGGAGGCGCTGATGCTGCCCGGCATGTGGTGTCCCGCGAAGATGCCGGACGGCAAGACGCCGATGTTCGTCGTCCGCTTTCCGGAGCACTGGTTCACGACGCTCATGGTCTCGTCGTATCAGGGCGAGTGGAAGAAGATGGCGCTCACGCACTGGATCCATCACGTTTTCCTGAAGGGCGGCGTCGGCGTGCACGCCGGCACGAAGGAGTACGAGGCGCTCACCGTCGACGGAAAGTGGCGCAAGGTCGGCATGCTCGTCTGGGGTCTGACGGGCAGCGGCAAGTCCACTCACTCCATGTGGGTCTTCGACGAGAGCAACGCGGAGGCTTTTCGTCGACGCGGTCTCGACGTGCTGTCGTGGGTGCGCAACCAGTTCATAAAGAACGACGACATCGTCGCCCTCTTCGAGGACTGCTGTCTGGGCTCCGAACGCGGCTCGTGGACCAAGACCGAGGACGTCGACGAGAGCCAGATCGCGATCTACAAGGCGGGCATGGCCTCGCGCGCCCTTCACGAGAACACGGGTGTGGGTCCGGACGGCAATCCGGACTTTCTCGGCGAGACGCTCTACTATCGCGGCGCTCTCAACCGCAACGCCCGCACCGTGATGTATCTGGACGACATGCGCCCGTATTTCGACGGCTCCATAGACATACATTTTCCGCCGAACATGGCGGTTTTCATAACGCCGGGCTTCTTGGTGGATCATGCGTGGGTGAAGTTGAACGACCCGGACTTCGCCGCGGCCGTTCTCGCCGCCGGCCGGACCGTGGGACATCCCGCGCAGGCTCCGGAACTGGCCGGTATGGTCCGTTTCGTGCCGCTTTACAATCCGTTCATAATCGGCAAGCGCGCCCGGCGTCACGATCACGTGCACCGCTTCCGCGAGTTTCTGGTGAGCAGGCTGGAGAGGCACCGGAAGACGGGTGAGGACGCCCTCGAATGCTATCTCATCAACACCACCGGCAGGATCGGTACCTCCTACGAGTACGTGGACGGAGTCGCCCAGCCGGTTTTCGAGGTGGTGGACGGGCTGAAAAAGCCGGTCGGCGGCACCGGTCCGAAGATAGCCGAGACCGCCGTTTTTCTTTTACAGGCGGCGCGCGGCGCGGTCCGTTACGAACCTCATCCGTTCTGGGGCGAAAGGGTGCTGGTGCCGGTCGAGGTGCCGGGCATACCGCCGGAGCGCCTGCGCGAACTCAATCCGTTCAGCCATCGCTCCGAGGACGAGATGCGCAAGTTGACCCATCAACTGATCGAGCAGATGGAAGCGGTCTTCGCCGGGCAGATACCCGGGCTGGACCCGACGATAGCGCGCGCGGTTCGTTTCTGAGCGGCGGCGGCGCTCACGATTCGACGAGGTCCGCGCATTTTTTGAGACGCGAGAGCGCGAGCGACAGGATGTCCGCGTCGGAAGCGCCGCGAAGCCGGCGGGGCAGGGCGATACGAATTTCGTCTTTACCGACGAATCTCGCGGCGCGCGGGAAAGCCGCCACGATCGCGGCGGCGCGCCTGCCGTCGGAGTGACGCAGGACGAGATCGTCCGCGGTGCGACGTATCAGGCGGACCGAAAGGGGTCGCGCCAGCACGCCGAGATGCGCTTTCATGAAGAGGTTTTCGACCTCCCTCGGCGGTCGGCCGTAACGGTCGTGGAGCGCCGCGCGCAACTCTTCGAGGCGCTCGACCGTCGCGGCTTCGGCTATCTTCCGGTACTGCTCCATCCTCTGTCGCATGTCGCCGATGTAGTCGTCCGGTATGAACGCGGGAACATCCAGCGCGACGTCCACCGGCTCGGCCCGGCGATGCGGACGCCTGCGGAGTTTGGCGACGGCCTCCGCCAGCAGGCGGACGTAGAGTTCGTAGCCGACGGCGAAGATGTGACCGGCCTGTTCGCGGCCGAGCAGGTTGCCCGCGCCGCGTATCTCGAGGTCGCGCAGCGCCAAGCGAAAGCCCGCGCCGAGTTGGTCGAACTCCTCGATCGCGTCCAGTCGGCGTCGCGCGTCGCGCGGGACGCGGCGGCGCGGCGGCGTGAGAAAATAAGCGAACGCCTGCGCGGCGTGTCGCCCGACGCGGCCGCGCAACTGATGCAGGTCCGCCAGACCGAAAGTGTGCGCGTTGTTGATGATTATCGTGTTGACGTTCGGCATGTCGAGTCCGCTCTCTATGATGGTGGTGCAGAGCAGCACGTCGAAACGCCGCTCTAAGAAGTCCGACATGGTCGCCGCCAGGGCGCGTTCGTCCATCTGGCCGTGCCCGACGCGGATGCGGGCCTCCGGAACCGTGCGGGACAGTTCGGACAGCATCCGGTCCATGGTCCGCACGCGGTTGTGGACGAAGAAGACCTGTCCGCCGCGCGCCAACTCCCGCAGGATCGCTTTTCGAATCAGGTTTCCGTCGTAGGTGCAGACGCGTGTGAGCACCGCGCGTTTGGCGGGCGGCGGCGTCGCCAGAACCGATATGTCGCGCACGCCGGCCAGCGCCATGTGCAGCGTCCGCGGTATGGGCGTCGCCGTCAGAGTGAGAACGTCCACGGTCGCGCGGAACCGTTTCAGGCGCTCCTTCTGGGCGACGCCGAAACGCTGCTCTTCGTCTATCACCAGAAGTCCCAGGTTCTTGAAACGCACGTCGTCGGAGAGCAGTCTGTGCGTGCCTATGATGATGTCGATTCGTCCGTCGGCGAGCCGCTTCACGATGTCGCGTTGCTCGGCGCGGCCGCGGAAGCGGCTCAGGCACTCGATCTCTATCGGAAAATCGGCCATGCGCTCGCGGAACGTCCGATAATGCTGTTCGGCCAGCACGGTCGTCGGCACCAGGACGGCCGCCTGTCTGCCGAACTCCACAGCCTTGAAAGCCGCGCGCATCGCCACTTCCGTCTTACCGTAGCCGACGTCTCCCGCGACGAGTCTGTCGGTCGGACGCGGAGACTCCATGTCGCGTTTGGTCTCGCTCACGACGCGTAACTGGTCCGGCGTCTCCTCGTACGGAAACGCCGCCTCGAACTCCCTCTGCCACGCGCTGTCCGGCGGATAAGCCGTTCCGCGGTGCGCGAGCCGCTCGGCCTGTGTGCGTATCAACTCGCGCGCGAGGTCCGTCAACGCCTTCCGCACGCGTTCCCTGCGTCTGCGCCACTCTCCGCCGCCGACCTTCGACAGTCGCACGCGGCCGCGGCCGGCGCCCATGTAGCGATGCACTTTCGCCAACTGCAGCGGCGCCAGATAGAGTCTTTCGCCGTCGGCGAAGGCGAACTCGAACGTCTCCTCGCCGCGGCGCCTGCGCATGCCCATGAAGCGACAGATGCCGTGGTCGGTGTGGACGCAGTACGCGCCGGGCTCCATTTCCGGCTCGCCCGTCTCCGGCGTCCGGCCCGCGGCCCACTCCGGCGGAAGCGGATGTCGCGCGAACAACTCGTCGTGCGCCAGTATCGCCACGCCGACCTCGGCGTCGATGAGGCCGCTGGAGAGTCGACCGACGCGGCGCTCGATACGCTTGCCGTCCAGACCGGCGTCGCGCAGCATCTCCGAGAAGCGATCGGCTTCGGCCTGCTTGGCGAAAAAGACGGTCGCGGCGCCGAAGCGCTCCACCACTTCGCGGACGCGCTCCATGACCGCCGCTATCGCCGGACCGACGCGCGGCGCCGGCTCCCAGCGCGTGTCCAGCCCGCCTGTGGGGCCGGCCAGCAGCCGCAGCAGCCGCAGGCGTTCCGCCGCCTTCGGTAGAGGCGTCTCGCCCTCCACCAGCAGAATCGCGTCTCCGCCGAGATGCGCGAGAGCCGTGGACTCCACGAGCGCCTCCGCGTCCAGAAGCGACACTTCCACCGCCTCGACGACGGTCTCGGAGAGTTGCGTCTCGACCGAGAACCTGCGCAGCGACTCCACAGTCTCGCCGAAGAACTCCACGCGCACCGGACGCACGGCGTCGCGTGGATAGACGTCCACGATGCCGCCGCGCCGGGCGAACTGGCCCGGCGCCTCCACCGGATCGCATTCCTCGTATCCCGCCTCGCTCAGGCGCTCGACGAGTTTCTCAGGCGCGAGTTCCTGAGCCGCGCGCAGTTCGAGTCTGGAGCGGGCGAGACTCTCCGGCGCCGGCGCCGGCTGCTCCAGCGCCTCCGGCGTCGCCACCATCACCTCGCGGGACTGATTCGCCAGCACACGCATCCTGTCGCGCTGCAGCGCGGCGTTGACGTGGCGCGGCGCTTCGCGTATCAACTGCGGCAGCATCACCGCCGACACGCCCAGCGCCTCGCAGTCGCGTGTCAGTCTTTCCTGTCGCGTGGGCTCCGCCGCGACCAGCACCGCCGGGGAGAAGCGCTCCGCGGCGGCGGCCGCCGCGACCGCGGCGCCGCAGCCGACCACGCATCCCAGCACGGCGCTTCGCGCGCGCCCGCACGTCTCCAGCGCCGCGAGCAGCGCGGGATTCCTCTTCAACTTCTCCAGTATGTCCGGATTCGCACTCATGCCGCCTCCGCGTCGGCGGATCGCTTCGCCTTTTTCGGATTCGTTTCCGTTCCGTGGGTCGTCGGCCGCGCTCTACCTGACCAGGTAGACCACCCAGAAGGCCCGTCAGGGGCCTCATCCTCAGGTGTGTCTGGCCAGTCCGATCCTGCGCCAGTCGCCTTCCGTCAGAAGCGAGCCGTTCCGGAACAGCCCGAGCAGGGCCTCGGCGGAGAGGTCGGTGGGAAGATAGCCTCCCGTCTCGGCGGCTTCCGAGAATCTTATTCCGTGCAGCGCCAGCCACTTTCGTGTCTTCTCCGCGTCGCGACCCGTCTTCCAGTCGTATCGCTGTCGGCGGTCGAG
>CAYPNR010000061.1:0-1554 GCA_964412125.1 uncultured Planctomycetota bacterium
GCCTTCCGTTCAACCGAGACCGGCGACGCGTTATAATCACGGCCCCGGTGGAGGGTGCCGCATGGAAGAGAAAATGATTTTTCAGGCGCTTCTGTCGACCGCCGCCGCGGTCGGCGACAAACCCGCGTTCGTCCAACGGGACAGGAGTATCAGTTTCAGAAAGTGGGCGGAGGACTCGTGCCGCTTCGCGAACTTTCTTCGCTCGCTCGGCGTCGGCGCAGGCGACAAGGTGGCGCTGCACCTGCCGAACTCCATCGAGTACGCCGTGGCGCAGTTCGGCACGTGGGGCGCGGGCGCGGTTTCGGTGCCGCTGGACATGACCATCACGAGGGACCGCCTCGAAAAGACGCTTCGGCACTGCGAGGCGAAGGTGCTGGTCACCGTGCCGGAAGCGCCGGTCGACTCGCGGGCGGCGGCGGCGGCCGCGCCCGCATTGACGGATCTCGTGATGCTGCCGGAGGGCGACGGCGGAGAACACTCCTTCAGCCGCATCATCGCCGACGGCGATCCGTCGCCGCCGGCGACGGAGGTCGCTCCGTCCGACCACTCGGTCATCTACTACACCTCCGGCACCACGAGCGAGCCGAAGGCGATTCTCTGGAACCATCGTCATCTGACGGCCGCGCCCATGATAATGCATCTTTTCGACTACGCCCGCGCAAGCGATGTGACTCTGTGCGCCGTGCCGCTGTCCCACGGCGGCGGCACCGTTTATCTGCAGAACGCCGCCTATCACGGCACGACCGTGGTGATGATGACGCAGTTCAGGCCGGGCGAGTTCGTGCGCCTCTGCGAAAAGCATCGCGTCACCTGCTTCCACATCGTACCGGCGATATTCGCGGCGGTGGTGATGACGGAAGAGTTCACGGAAGCGGACCTGAGCGCTCTAAGGTGGGTGACGAACTTCGGCGCGGTGATCAACGAGGCCGCGGTGAGGCGCTTCGGCGAACGCTGTCCCGGAGCGAGACTCCTCAACGGCTGGGGCCTGATGGAGACGGCGCCGCCCAACACGCTTCAGCCGCTCGACAGAGACGCGCCGCTTTCCAGCGTCGGCTGTCCGCCGCCGTGGATCGACCTCCGCGTCGTGGACGAGTCCGACGACCCGCTGCCGACGGGCGAGGTGGGCGAAGTCGTCCTGCGCGGATGGGTCGTCATGGAGGGATACTACAAAGCGCCGGAGTTGACGGAGCAGGCGATCCGAAACGGTTGGTTCCACACCGGCGATCTCGGCAGGCTCGACGAGGAGGGTTATCTGTACATCGTCGGCAGGAAAAAAGACGTGATCATCGTCGGCGGCCTGAACGTGGTGGCCGGCGACGTGGAGAAAATGATAAGAGAGCATCCGGCGGTGGCGGACTGCGCGGTGGTGCCGGCGGAGGATCCGGTCCGCGGCGAAGTGGTCAAGGCGGTGGTGGAACTGAAACCCGGAGCGGAGGTCACCGAGGCCGGAATAAAAGATTTCCTCAGGGGCAGACTGGAGAACTACAAACTGCCGCGGATCGTGGAGTTTGTGGACTCACTGCCGAGGACGAGAACCGGCAAGGTGGCCAGGCG
>CAYPNR010000061.1:1654-9376 GCA_964412125.1 uncultured Planctomycetota bacterium
TCGTGGAGTTTGTGGACTCACTGCCGAGGACGAGAACCGGCAAGGTGGCCAGGCGGCGACTGTACTAACCGCGCCGGCGCCGCCGCGGCCCGATCCGTCCTGCGCGCGCGCGGGCGCGGCGGACAGACATAACGCCACGCCGACGACCGGGATCGCCCAAGTCCATCTCATCTCAAATCCTCCGACAATGTCTCGTCCGCTCCAATCCAAGCCGACCTGAAGGAACTAAACGCACGCGGGAGACCCGGGTTCCGCGGAACCCGCCGCCGAGAAGCGACGCGGAGAAGAGCGGCGTCGCGGGAGACGAGAGCGCTTGACAGTCGGACGACGTCGGACTATGATGGCCGAAACGGTTAAGCAAAGCGGAGGTGGGAACATGATGGAAGTCCGATGCGGGAAATGCGGGCAGGTCTTCCAGGTGGGTCCGTCGGACGAGTCGCAGACGGTGAAGTGTCCCAACTGCGGCGCAGGCGTGTTCGTCCCCGCGGCCCTGGGAGAGGCGGAATTCCATCCCACGCCGCCGCCGCCGGAGCCGACTCCGCCGCGCACGCTTTTGAAGCCGCTCGAAGTGATCGTCGTGGTGGGTCTGGCGCTGGGAGTGGTCGGAGCGGTGCTGTACAAGGCGCTCGTTCCGGCGGGCGGACCGAAAACGCCGACGGTCAAGCCGCCCGTCAGACCTGTGGTGGACATCCAGAAACGACAGGCGGAAGAATGTCTGCAGCGTATGAGTCACGTGGCCAAGGCTCTGGCCGAGTACAAAAAGAAGCACAACTCCCTGCCGGACTCACTCGAGGCGCTGCTGAGCGACGGTCTGAAAAAGGAAGATCTGGAATGCGCGCGCGGCGCTTACAAGTATCTGCCGAAGGAGGCGGAAGCCGCCAGGGAAAGAGGCATGGCGCCGTCGGAAGTGCTGCTGCTGGTCGACGGCGTGGAGGGAGCGCACAGGGGCAAACGAAACGCGGTGACTCTGAGTCTCGAAGTGAAGTCGCTCGACGAAAGTGTGGTGAAGGCGCGACTCGACGCGCAGCAGGCGCATCTCGCGGCGCTGGAAGAGGAAAGACGCGCGGCGGAAAAGAAACGTCTCCAGCGCGAGCGTAAGGCGGAAGAGGCGTACGCCGAGGCGATCCGCCTGAAATCGGAGGAGAAGCCGGAGGCGGCGCAACAGGCGCTCAAGCGCCTCCGCGAGGAGTACGCGGACACCGACTTCACCAGAGGCAAGCAGGACGAATTGAAGAGGCTGGACGCAGAACTGACCGGGCTGGTGATTCTCGGACGGGCGCAGAAACGTGTGACCGCCGGCGATCTGGACGGCGCCGAAAAAATCTATAAGGAACTCGCCGCCCGCGAAGGTTTCGCGAGACGCGCGCAAAGCGAGTTGGAGTTCCTCGAACACTATCGCAAGGCCCTTCGCTTCCGAACCAAACTCGGCGAACTCGACAACGCGCTCCAGTCGCTGAGCCTGCTGGAGAAGAAGACCACCGATCCGTTCTGGCGTCGCCTGGCCCAGCACCAGCGACAGAGCATCGAAGCCTACGAGCAGGCGGCCGTGCGGATCGCGAAGGACGCGGAGGGAGCGGCTAAGGACGGCAAGTACCAGCGCGCCCTCGCCCTGTACGAGCAGTTGGTCTGGCGTTATCCGCACGCCAAGGCCACACACCGGTGCGAGTCGAAGCGACGCGAGGCGCTCGAGCGGGCCCCTCTCGGAATGCGCCTGGCCCCCAAGTCGCGTCTGATGCCGCCGGTGCGCGTCGAAGACGTGCTGACCGCCATCAAGGAGAGCACGGCTTATCTCATCTCCAAACAGTCGCGGGACGGCTCCTGGCAGCCGGAGGTCAAGGGACCGACGGCGGCCGAGCCCGAGGCCGTGACCGCCGCTGTGATGCTGGCGCTCATCGGCGAGGGCAACACTCACATCTTCGGCAAGCATCGCGAGTCGATGGAGGCCGCGCTGCAGTGGCTTCTCTCCCGGCAGCGGGCCGACGGCTACGTGGGCAGCGACACTCTTCCGAGCAAGCGTTACTCGCACGCGCTGGTGCTGCTGGCCCTGGCGGAACTCTACGGCACAACGCGGGACGCCTCTCTGAAGGAGCCCCTGCGGAAGGCGGTCGACTACGCGATCAAGATCAAGACGGTGGGCGGCGGCTGGAAGGCGCAGGCGGCGGACGCGCGGGAGGACGTGATGCTGACGGCGTGGATGCTCACGGGACTGGCGGCGGTGCGGGGCTACGAGCCGGCGCTCCTGCCTCACCGAATCGACACCGCGCTCAAACTGTTCAGCGACCGGACGAACTCGACGGGCCTGATCGACTACAAAGCGAAACCGTCGCCGACGCCGGCGCGCGGCACGGCCGCTTATCAGGAGTCGCTCGCGAAGACGGCCGCCGCGGGCTTCGCACGACTCCTGGTGGAGAAGAGCGTTCGGGAACGCGCCGTGGAGCGAACGCTGACGCTGCTGGGAACCAATCTGCCGCGTACCGACGACCGGAATCACCTTTACTGGTTCTTCGGCACGCATCTCTACCGACAGAAAGGACCGACGCACTTCGCCGTGTGGTGGGCGCCGACCGTCAAGACCCTGTTGCAGTTGCGTATAGACTCCGGCGAGCGTAAAGGAGCGTGGGACGCTTCCGTTCACTGGGCCGGCTTCCGCGGCGGTCATCTCTTCGACACCGCGCTGGCCATTCTGACGCTGCAGGCGCCTTACATGCACCCGGCGGGGCTCGATCTCGGAAACGAGCCGCCGTCCCAGTACAAGAAGGTGAAAATCACCTTCAAGGACCAGACTACCGTCACAGGCTGGCTGGTCGGAGAGAGCGACGAGAAGGTCACCATACGTCGCACTTACGGAACCGTCGACTTCGACAGGTCCAGCATCGAAAAGATAGAGGAGGTGAAGTAGGCGACCCGCGCGCGCGACACCGCGACCGCGGACGCCCGCCTTCCCTGTACCGCAAGTCCCTGGTGGAGTCATCACAGATGAGCGAACGCGGCATCACACCGATGAAGAAAAACTACGCGGAGTGGTACACCGACATCGTGTTGAAGGCCGAACTGGCCGACTACGCGCCGGTACGCGGCTGCATGGTGATCCGGCCCTACGGCTTCGCGATATGGGAGGCGGTGAAAGCCGAACTCGACCGTCGCATAAAGGCCACCGGCGTCGGCGGCAAAAAGCATCGCAACGCGTATTTCCCGCTGCTGATCCCCCAGTCCCTGCTGACGAAAGAGGAGGAGCACGTGGAGGGCTTCTCGCCGGAATGCGCGGTGGTGACGCACGGCGGCGGAAAGGCGCTTGAGGAGCCGCTGAACATCCGGCCCACCTCCGAGACCATCATGTACAAGATGTACGCGAAGTGGATCCAATCGTGGCGCGATCTGCCGCTGCTCATAAACCAGTGGGCCAATATCGTCCGCTGGGAACTCCGTACGCGTCTCTTCCTGCGCACGCTCGAGTTCCTCTGGCAGGAGGGCCACACGGCGCACGCGACGCACGAGGAGGCGCAGGAGGAGGTGTTGATGATCCTCAACGACGTGTATCGCGACTTCGTCGAGAACGTGTTGGCCATACCGGTAGTCGTCGGCAGAAAATCGGAAGGGCAGAAGTTTCCCGGCGCGCTGACCACCTACACACTCGAGGCGATGATGCAGGACGGTCGCGCGCTGCAGATGGGCACCTCTCACGACCTCGGTCAGAATTTCGCCAAAGCCTTCGACGTCCGTTTCCAGGACGAAAACGGCGATCTTCAGTACGTCTGGCAGACGTCGTGGGGCGTCTCGACGCGTCTGATAGGCGCGCTCATCATGGCGCACTCGGACGACAAAGGACTCGTTCTGCCGCCGCGCATCGCGCCGACCAGGTGCGTCGTCGTTCCGATCTACAGAACCGATCAGCGCGAGGCCGTCACGGCGGAGGCCCGCGCAATCGAGTCGGAACTGGCCGGCTCCGCCGTCGCGCGCGACGCCGCCCACTCCGAGCAGGCCGTCGTGCTCGACGAACGCGACCAGTACAAGCCGGGCTGGAAATTCGCGGAATGGGAACTTCGCGGCGTGCCGATCCGAATCGAGATCGGCCCGAAGGACGTCGCCGCCGGGAAAGCGGTGCTCGTCCGACGCGACACCGGCGAGCGCATCGACGTTCCGCGTCCGAACCTGTGCGGGGCCGTCACGGAAGCGCTTTCGGCGATGCAGGAGGCGCTTCGCCGGCGCGCCGAAGCCTTCCTGCGCTCGCGCACGCATCGGGCCGACACACTGGAGGAACTCGCCGAGATACTGGACGGCGAGGGCGGATTCGTTCACGCGCCGTGGTGCGGCGCACGCGACTGCGAGGACGCCGTGCAGGAGAAGACCAGAGCCACGGTCCGCTGCATCCCGTCGGACGCGGAAGAGACAGACGGCCTTCCGTGCGTCGCCTGCGGCGGCGAAGCGAAGTGGCGCGTGCCTTTCGCGAAAGCCTACTGAGTCGTTCGCCCGCCTCATCCGTTCCGCCCCCGACGGCCGCCCCGGCGGGCAAGCCGCTTGTAAAGGAGCGTCGCGGAAGGATAATAAACGGCATGTGCGAGGAGAGACCGCGTGAGGCGGCGAACGAAGGGCGGACGAGGCGGCCTGCGTGGAATCGTCATCAGAATCCTGGAACTGAAAGACACCCGCGACAGGGTCGCCTGGGGAGTGGCGCTCGGCACCCTGATAGGCATGACGCCGACGGTGGGGATACAGATGACGATCGCGGTGATATTCGCCACGCTGCTGCGTGCGAACCGCACGGCGGCGGCGGCGACGGTCTGGATCTCGAATCCGCTCACCATGGTCCCCATATACTGGTTCGACTACTGGCTCGGCTCTCTGATACTGGGCGCTTTCATGCCGCTGAAGACGCTTTCGATGGAGGAGGTCTCCAGGGCGCTTTTCTCGGAGGGCAACGGCTTCTTCGGCGCGCTCTTCCGTTTCCTGGAAGGTCTGGCGACCCTGACCGTCAGAGCGTATCCGGTGATGTTCTTCGGCGGATTCGTGATGGGCGTCGCTCTCGCGGTGCCGGCGTATTTCGCCACGCTGTGGGGCACGAGTCGGTACCACAAGTGGCGCGCGGCGCGAAAGGCGCGACGCCGGAGCCGCGAAGCAGGTGATGAGGAGACGCCGAATGGCGGGCGCGCGGGTGGCGCTTGAGGACGTCTGGCGGGAGTACTCCTACGTCGGCGGCAAAGTGGAGGCCGTCCGCGGCGTCACCTTCGCCATGGAGCCGGGCGAGTTCGTCGCGCTGGTGGGGCCGAGCGGCTCCGGAAAGAGTACGCTGCTGCACATGATCGGCGGTCTGGACAAGCCCACCCGCGGACGCGTGCTGGTGGACGACGCGGTGGTTTCGGAGATGGGCACCCTCGAAGCGGCGATCTTCCGCAACCGGACCGTCGGTTTCGTCTTCCAGGACTTTTATCTCCAGCAGCACCTGACGGCGGCGGAGAACGTTGAACTGCCTTTGAAGATACGCGGAACCGCTCCGAAGTTGCGGCGAAAGGCCGCCGAAAACGCGCTTTCCTCCACGGGAATACTGCACAGGAAGAATCATCTTCCGCGGCAACTCTCCGGCGGCGAACGGCAGCGCGTGGCGATAGCACGCGCCCTCGTGACCGAGCCGCGACTGCTGCTGGCCGACGAGCCGACGGGCAATCTCGACTCGGTCACCGGCGCCCGGCTCATGGACCTGCTGTTCTCGCTCAACACCGAGCGCGGCATGACGGTGGCGGTGGTGACGCACGACCCGGAGGTCGCCTCACGAGCGAAGCGGCGACTCTATCTCCACGACGGACGTCTCGTAAAGGACGAAAAATGAGAGTCTTCGACCACATACGGGAAGGCGCGCGTTATCTGAAGCGACGCTGGGTCCGCACGGCGCTCAACCTCGTGGGCATCGGCGTCGGGGCGCTTGCGATATCGCTGGTGATGGCGCTCGGCGCGGGTCTCCGCACGTTCATCCGCGACCAGGTACGCACGCTCGCCGATCCGAAAGTCGTCCAGGTCTTTCCGTCGCGGGAACCGCCGATGTTGTTCGCCGCCTCGAGCATACTCGGCCGTCTCGGTCGTCCGCCGCGCAGAATCGATCCCAAACACGGCATGAATCCGGGCGGTTTCAGCCTGCGCTTCCTCAAGGAGGACGAACTGGAGGCGCTGCGAGCGCTGCCGTACGTGGTCGGAATCTCTCCCGGAATGCTGGTCTTCGTGGACTCACTCCGCCTGGCCGGCTCGAAGGACGAGTACGAAGTGGTCTGCATACCGGAAGGAGAGGGCTTCCGTCTGGAACTGGCGGCGGGTCGCGCGCCGCGGCCCGGAAGCGACGACGAAGTGGTGCTGGCGTGGCGCTACCTGGACGCGTTCGGACTGGACCGACCGGAAAAACTCATCGGTCGCGAAGTGGTGCTGCGGGCGCACAGAATGCCGATACTGACGCGTCCCGGCCTCGGACAGATCATGCGTAAGATGTTCGGCGGAAGCGACTCGACCGAGATGCGCGCGCGCGTCGTCGGCCTGGCCAAGCCGTCGCTGCTGTCGGTGGTCTGCTTCATACCCGAAAAACTCGGCGTCAGGATAGCGCGTTTCATCCTCGACGATCCGGGTCTCCACGGACCGGGACGGTTCGGATTGATGGCGAACGTGCATCTGAGACGAGCGGAGGACTCCCGCCGCCTGGAAAAGTGGCTGAAGGAGCGCGGAATGTCGATGGTCTCCATGGAGGACCGCGTCGGCTTTCTGCTCGGCGTCTTCAGCGTGGTGGAGATAGGACTGCTGGTGTTCGGTCTGGTGGCGCTGCTCGTCGCGGGCATAGGCGTCGCCAGCACGATAGTGGCCAACGTCTACGAGCGGCGGCACGAGATAGGAATAATGAAGGCGCTCGGCGCGCGACCGCGAACGGTGCTGACGCTCTTCTCGATGGAGGCCCTGGCGGTCGGCGTCCTGGGAGGCGTTCTCGGCTTCGCGGCGTCGTATCTTCTGTCGATGGGCGCGGACATGCTCCTGAACGCGACGCTCGCGAAGTCGTGGGGCGGCATATCGTTCTTCAAGTTCAGAATATGGCTCGGCCCCGCAACGGTTCTCTTCTGCGCGGCCTGCTCGTTCCTGGCCGGACTGTATCCGGCGTGGCGCGCGTCACGTCTCGATCCCATCGTCTGCCTGCGGGAGGAGTAGAATGGAGCGCATCGGTCGAAACGCGCTCTGGACCGCCGCCGGCCACGCTTCGCGTCTCGGCGCCAATCTCCTCTTCATCGTGCTCGCCCGTCGCGCCCTCCGGGATACGGCCGAGTTCGGCTCTCTCACACTCGCGGTCTCCTACGGTATCGTGCTGCTGTTCGTCTTCCTCGCCGGTCTCGATCGTCTCGTCATCCGCGACGCCGCGCGCGACCCGGGCCGCAGCGCTTCCGTTCTCACCTCCGCCGTCCTCCTCCAGTGCGCCCTTTTCGCCGCTTCCGTCCCCGCCACCCTCCTGCTTCTGCCGCTCTTGCGCCTCAGCGGCTCCGAGGTGACGCTCTGCCTGATCGCCTCCGCCGCAGCCGCCGCCCAGTCGTTGTCGCTGGTCCACGGCTCGCTCCTGGTCGGCCGACAAAGGTTCCACGGCAAGGGAATCCCCGCCTTCACGCAGTCCGCCGTGCTCGCGGCGGGAAGCGCGGCCTGCGCGTCGGTCGGCGCTTCGCCGCTCGTCATGATGCTGCTGTGGACCGCCTCCCGCGTGGTCGGCCTGGC
>CAYPNR010000061.1:9476-13670 GCA_964412125.1 uncultured Planctomycetota bacterium
GCCGGCGTCTGTTACCTGCTCGGCGAACCTCTCCTGCGGCTCCTCTACGGCACCGCCACACCGGTGCGCCCGGCGGTGCTCGGCGTGCTCTCGGGAGCGCTTCTCGCCCGGTTTCTCGCGATCGCGGCCGTTCAGGCCGCGCTCCTGCACGGCGGTCTCGTAAGAACGGCTCTCTGGTTCTGCGTCGGCGGCGCGACAAGCGCGACGCTCACCTATCTGCTGGCGCCGGTCTACGGAGCCGTCGCGGCCGCCGCCGGAGCCGTCGCCGGCGCGGGCGTCGCTTTCGCGCTGACCGCCGTGACGGTGTCCCGCCTGCACGGCGTCTCGCCGGCGCGACCGGTCGCGCTCGCAGGCAGCGCGCTCCTGCTTCTGCCGCTGCTGGCGCGACTCGGTCGACTGCCCGGCGCGCTCCTTCTCGCGCTCGTCGTGGGCGCTCTGGCGCTGCTGGTGTTCCGGCGCGGCGAATGGAGAGTGCTGCGCGACATGCTCACTCCGTGGCGCCGACTCGCGACGGACACCCTTGAAGGCGAGCCGCCCGCCGCCTAATATGCCCGGAAGCGTTGGAGGAACCAAAGGTGCCTCTCCTGGCGGTCAAAGCCCTCGGCTGCAGACGAGCCGGCGGAGCCTCGGTGAAGGGAGTCTCGTTCGAGGTGGACGCGGGCGAGGTCTTCGCCCTGATGGGGCCGAGCGGCTCCGGAAAAACAACCGTCCTGCGCACGATCGTCGGCTTCGAAGAGGCGTCGGAAGGACAAGTGCTGCTCGAAAACAGAGACGTTTCGGAAATGGCGGTGACCGAACTCCGACGAAACGTGGCGTTCGTGGCGCAGGAGCCGGTCATGCTCGACGGAACCGTGGCCGACAACGTGAGTTATACGTTCGAATTGCGAGGCGAACGCCCCGCTGAAGGCCAGGTGGAGTCGCTGCTCGCACGGGCGGGTCTACCCGCCGAGTTCGCGACCCGACCCGCGGAGGAGTTGTCCTCGGGCGAACGACAGCGCGTGGCCATCGCGCGGGCGCTGGCCAATCGGCCGAGAGTGCTCCTGCTGGACGAGCCGACCTCCGCGCTCGACCCCGAAACCGCCGAACGCGTACTCGAAGGAATACGCCAACTGGCGAAGGAGGACGGTATCGCGGTGGTGCTGGTGACGCACAAGCCGCAGGAGGCGTCGCGAATAGCGCAACGGGGGCTGGCACTCGACTCCGGACGCGTGGTCGCCGCAGGCGATCTGACGAGCCTCGCCGCCTCGGACGAGCCGTTCCTGCGAAGATTCTTCGCGGAGGACGCAGGCGGCGACAGAGAGGGGGAATCGAATGAGTAAGGTGCTGGTGGAAATCGACTGGACGGGACTCGCTCTGGCGGGCGGATGCGTGGCCGCGACGCTGGTGATAGCGCTCATCGAGCGGCTGCGCATGGGGCGCGAAGTGGCGATAGGCGGCATTCGGGCGTTCGCGCAACTGATGCTCGCCGGCTACGCCGTGGGCTGGCTGCTGGGCAGGGACTACTGGTGGGCCAATCTGCTGGCGGTGGCGGTGATGATCCTGGTCGCGACACTGGTGGTGCTCGGACGTCTCAGACGGGGAGCGTTTCCCGGCATGGCGTCCGCGGTACTCCTGTCGGTCTGCGCCGGTGCGCTTCCGGTGCTGGCCTACGCCATGATCGCCGTGGTGCGGCCGCGACCGCTCCACGCCGCGCGGTACCTGATTCCCATAGGCAGTATGGTCATAAGTCGAGCCATGAACTCCACGGTGCTGGTCATGGATCGGCTGGTTTCCGATCTCCGACGCCAGCGAGGACGTGTCGAGGCGGCGCTGGCCCTCGGCGCGAGCGCCCGTCGGGCCGCCGAGCCTTTCGTCCGCGCGGCGTACAGGGCCGGTATGCTGCCGACCATAAACACTCTCTACGCGGTCGGGCTCGTTCATCTGCCGGGCATGATGACCGGTCAGATAATCGGCGGCGTCGAAGCGTGGCAGGCGGCCAAGTATCAGATCGTGATCATGTATCTCCTGCTGGCGTCCGCGGTGCTGTGCGCGTTCGCCGCCACCCGCGCCGTCGTGGCTTCGCTGCTGGCCGGCCACAGACTTCACGTCTGAGGCGGCTCCGCGCAAGCGACGGAACCGGCGAGAGCACTCGATCGTTGTTGAAACGGACGAACGCAGGCGCGAAAATAATGGAACTTCCTGTGTGGAAGATCTTCGTGAGACGAGAGCCGTTCATAAGACGCGCGGTCGTGCTGGCCGAAGGCCGATTCGGCGTGCTCACCTCCAAGACCGCCTCATGCCTGGTGCGATACATGCCCGAGCGTCTGGTGGCGGTGATAGACTCCACACGTGCGCCGGCGACCGCGCAGGAAGCGATAGGAGTCGGCGGCGCGATACCCGTCGTCTCCTCGCTCTCCGAAGCGCTTCCGCTCAGGCCGGAGATGCTGGTCATCGGCATAGCGCCCATCGGCGGAGACCTGCCGGAGGAGTATCGCGCCGTCGTCGTCGAAGCGATAGAGGCGGGTCTGTCGGTCGTCAGCGGCCTGCACTACATGCTCAACGACGACGAAGAGTTACGCGACCTGGCCGAAAAACACGGCGTACGCCTGCTGGACGTTCGAAGAGTGCCGAAAAATCTCTCGGTCAGTCGCGACGAGGCGCGTTTCATGCCGGTCTTCCGCGTGCTCACGGTCGGAAGCGACTGCTCGGTGGGCAAGATGGTCACATCATGGGAACTGGTGCGGGCGCTGAAGGAACGAGACGTGAAAGCCGAGTTCTGCGCGACCGGACAGACCGGTATCATGCTGGCGGGCTGGGGCGTGGCGGTGGACAGAGCGATAAGCGACTTCGTCGCGGGCGCGGCGGAGGCGCTCGTGCGCGTCGCCAGCGGCGCCGAGGTCGCCGTCGTCGAAGGACAGGGCTCCATATACCATCCCGCCTACTCCGGCGTCACGCTCAGCCTCCTGCACGGATGTCAGCCCAACGTGATGATCCTCTGCCACCATTACGGCCGCACCCTCATCAAAAAATACGATACGCCCATTCCGCCGCTGCGGCAGGTGATACGCGATTACGAGTACCTGGCGGGTCTGATCCATCCCTCCCGCGTGGCGGGCGTGGCGATGAACTGCGTGGAACTGACCGAGGAGACGGCGGAGGAAGCCTGCCGGGAGGCGGAACAAAGACTCGGCGTGGTAGTGACCGACCCCGTCATGTTCGGAGCGGATCGCCTGGCGAAGGCCGTGATCGAGGAGATGGAGAAATGGAACTACGTGCCGAAACGTTGAACCTGCCTCTGGAGGCGCCGTTCGTGATATCGCGAGGCTCCACGGAAGTCACGCACAACGTTCTGGTCCGACTCCGGGCCGGAGAAGACGAAGGCCTGGGCGAATGCGCGCCGTCGTCGTTCTACGGGGAGTCGCAGCAGAGCGTTCTGGAGACGCTTCCGCGCCTTGCGGAACTGCTGCCGGAGGAGCCCGGCCCGCTGCAGACGGTTCTGGAGAGGTTGTCGGAGGCGGCGCCTGCGGCGCGCAGCGCGCTCTGCGCGCTCGACCTGGCGCTGCACGACCTGTGGGGCAAGCGTCTGGACGCGCCTCTCTACGAACTGCTCCGTCTCGATCCCGAACGCGTGCCGCCGACCTCCTACACGCTCTCGATAGGCGAACCGGAGCGCGTGGCGGCCGAGGCGGAAAAGTCGGCTCACTGGCCGATACTGAAAGTGAAACTCGGAACAAAGGAGCGACTGGGGCGCGACTGCGACATCGAGATAATCGAACGCGTCCGCGAGGTCTACGACGGCACGATACGCGTGGACGCCAACTGCGCGTGGGAGGTGGACGAAGCCGTGGAGAAGATCTACGCCCTGAGCGCCTACGAGATAGAGTTTTTCGAGCAGCCCGTGCCGCCGCAGACGCCGGACGGTCTGCGACTGGTCAAGAAAGGATGTCCCGACGCGATCATAATCGCCGACGAGAGTTGCCGTACCGCCGCCGACGTGGGAGCGCTGCACGGCGCGGTGGACGGAGTGAACGTAAAACTGGTCAAGTGCGGCGGCGTAAGCGAAGCGCTGAAAATAATCTACGCGGCGAAGGCGCTCGACATGCGTACGATGCTCGGCTGCATGGTGGAGTCCTCGCTTTTGATAACCGCGGCGGTTCATGTCGCGCCGCTGGTCGACTATATCGACCTCGACGGCGCGCTGCTCCTCGCGAACGA
>CAYPNR010000062.1:0-13585 GCA_964412125.1 uncultured Planctomycetota bacterium
GTGAAGATACACACTTTCGGCTTCGAGGAGGTCGCCGAAGAGGAGGGCGGAGAAGTTCTGGTGCAGTTTCTCAAGACGCTCGCCGCTCAGAGCGGCGGCAAGTTCACGAACATAAAATGACGGGCCGTCCGCGTGAGCGGACGCCTTACGGGATGAAGGATCTTGTTGGAGGTTCGGATATGAGGACGCTGTTGGTGATCGGAGTTCTTGCGGGCGCGGCCGTCGTCTTCGGAGGCGGTCTTTCCGACGAGCAGTACAACAAGTTGACCTCGGACATCAGCAAGCAGGTGTCCGCGAAGAACTACGACAACGTGGCGCGGATGGTGGGCGGCCTTGCGACCGACGACTCCGGACGCGCGGTACGGTTTCTTCTGGGGCTGGTCGGCAGGGTCAAGGATCAGGTGGACGTTCTTTCGGCGATCGTGGACACGCTGGCGCTGATGTCCAGCGACGAAGCCGTCTCCGCGCTGGTCTCCGGCATGAGGTCCGGCTCGGAGAAGTCGAAAGTGGTGGCGGTGGAGGGCGCCGCGGGCGTCGCGAGCGACAAAGTGACGAAGGCGCTCATCAAGGCGCTGGGGGATTCCAGTGAACTGGTCGCCGTCTCCGCGGCGCGGGCGCTCGGCAAGCGCGGCGACAGAGCCGCGATCTCGCCGATGATAGAGGCCATGGAGAAGGTCGAGAAACGCAAACGCGAACGCGTGAGCGTCGAGATCTCGATGGCGCTGGAGAGAATCACCGGGCATTCCGGTCCCGAGGCCGCGGTGGACTGGAAAGGATGGTGGCAGTCGCACAAGGATCAGCCGCTGCCCAGAGACACAGGCGTCACCACACCGAGTCCGTTCAAGCCCGGACGCATGCGCACGACGGTCTTCGGCAGGGCGATCCGCTCCAAGCGGATCATCTTCGTGATAGACGTCTCCGGCTCGATGGAGCAGGCCGATCCGCCGCCGAAGAACTGGCGCGAGGAGGTGGAGAAGAAAATGCGCACGACCGTCTGGGATCCGAAGGAGAAGAAGAAGAAGATGAAAGAGGCCGAGAAGGAGATGAAGAACTGGAAGAAGGAACGCAGGCGGATATATCGCGTCAAGAAGGAACTCACCCGCGTCATCAAGTCGCTGCCGAAAGACACGAAGTTCAACATAATCTCCTTTTCGGACGTTCTGGACCGGTGGAAGAAGTCGCTTGCGCCGGCCACCGACGGCAACAAGGCGAACGCCATAGGCTGGGTCGAGAAACTCAAGGCGGACGGACTGACGCACACCGACGAAGCGCTGCAGGAGGCGTTCAAGGACAAGCAGGCGGACACCATTATTCTGCTGACCGACGGCGCGCCGACGCACATAGGCGGCGACGCCAAGCCGGAGTGGGGCGGCCACGAAGACTCCATGGCGCTGATAAAAGAGATACTCGAGTGGGTCAGGAAAGAGAATCGTTTTCGGAAGGTGACGATCCACACATTCGGCTTCATGGGCGCGAACTTCGAGTTTCTGCAGGAGTTGTCGCGGGAGAACAACGGCAAGTTCACCGACGTGAAATGATCGGGGCCTGAAGTCCCGCGAGTACGGAAGAGCGGGGACCCCGCGATGGACGCACGCGGGGTTCCCGTTTATAATGGGGTGTGCCGCCGACGAAAAACTGTTGGGGAGGCTGTCATGGGGAACGTCGTATTCTTGTCCGTGCTGGCGCAGGCCGCCGCCGGAGAGGCCGCCGCGGACGCCGCGCAGGCCGGAGGGATGACCGGACTGGAGATATTTCTCCTTCTCGTGGTCATAATCGAGTTGGTGCTCATCGTGCTGCTGTTCGGAGGCTACAGACGCCTGCGCGAGATCCACTTCGTGGTCAGCGAGATGGCTCTCGACGACGCCGAGGCTTTCACGAACGCTCTCGACGACGCCGCGCGGGAGGGCGACGCCGAGAAGATGGTCATCGCTTTACGTGAGGTGGGCCGCTTCATGGAGTCCTATCGTTCGACGCTGGCGAAGCACTACGAGCGCTACTCGCGCGAGGTTTCCATTCTGGACGTGCTGCCGCGCCGCTCGAAGTCGTCGCCGCCGCCGCCGCAGGAGAAGCGACGCGAGTCGCCGGAGCGGGAGCAGAAGAAGCGTGTGGTCCGCAGGAGCGCCGTCGCGCCCGCGCCCGCGCCCGCGAAAAAGGAGGACGCGGGAGACGCGAAGAAGGCGGCCGCGACGAAGAAGGCTCCCGCGGCGGGGAAGGTCGAAGACGACTCCTCCGGCGACGGGGCCGCCGAAAAGAAGACCGCCGGAAAGAAAAGAGCCTCGCGCAAGTCCCCGCCGGACCTCGCCGCCGAAACGCCGGACCCGCCAACAGAGGAACTGTCCGATGAGGATCTTCTGCCGCCTGCGGATTAGTGTCGTCTGCGTCGCCGTCGGACTCGTCTGCGGCTGCGCGGCGCCTCCTCCCGCGCCGTCTGTGCCTCCGACGACGCCGCCGGTGCGGGCGCGCGAGAGACCCGCGCCGCTTCCGCCTCCGGTCAGAAAGGTTCGCCGTCTCCTCCTCAGACCGGAGCGGACCTACGTCCTGAGCGCGACGCCGGTCGCCGCCGCTTCCCGGGACCCCGGCGAGGGCGTGTTGTGGCTGGTCTCCGGGCACAGAGTCCGCGCTTTCCGCCTGGGCGAGGTGCCGGAGGAGACGGTCAGCGTGGAGCCGGAGTTGCCGGCGGACGTCGTCACGCTCTCCTGCGGTCGGGGAACCGCCTGTCTCGGCCTGGCGGACGAGTCGCTTGTGGTCGTCCGTCCCGACGGGAAGACCGTTCGCGAGACCGGCTTTTTTCAACGCGTGAATCAGGTTCTGCCTCTTCCCGACGGTCGCGTCGCCGTCGCGGACAACCGCGCCGTGACGCTGCTGCGTCCGGGCGAGGTCGGCGGCGAACGCAAGGTGAACCGCGTCTCCTACGACATACTCTCGCTCGCGGAGATCGGAGACGGACGGCTCGTACTCGGCACGAGAGCGGGAAAGTTGCTGGTGTTCGACCCGACCGCCGGAGCCGTGGTCGCCGGCGCGCACAGGCACACCGGGGCCGTCAACGCGTTACGGGTGCGCGGCGGAACGGTGATAAGCGTCTCCTCCGACGGACGCGTCGGTTTCTGGGGTCTCGATCTGACGCTGAAGCGTCTTTTCAACGGCAGGGGCGCCGCTCTCACTCACGTGGCGCTGCTGTCGTCGGGCCGTTTCGCCACCGCCGACGCCGACGGCGTTGTTCGTCTATGGACGCCGGACGGCCGGCCGATCGCCTCGCATCGACCGGGCGCGGCCGTCGCGACGCTCGCGGCGTGGGGCGAAGACGCCGTGGCGGTGCTGCTCAGGAACGGAAAACTGGTTCGCATCAGGCTTGTTGAGGTCGTACAGGAGAAGTGAACGCGACGGACGCCCTCGACGACGCAGTGTTCATCGCCGACGTGCATCTGAGTCCCGCGCGTCCGCGCAGGAGCGCCACTTTTCGCCGCTTCCTGGAGTCGCTCGCCGCCCGCCCTCCCGGCGCGCTGTTCGTCCTCGGCGACCTGTTCGACTACTGGATCGGCTTCCGCCAACTCGCGGAGTTCGAGAAGACGGGCGTGATCGCGGCCTTCAACGCTCTTTCGTGTCCGGTGTGGCTGCTGCACGGCAATCGCGACTTCATGATTTCGCGACGCACGGCCGGGGCGCTCGGCGCCCGTCTCGGCGGCGAGCGCCTTTCCGTTCGTCTCGCCGGTCGACCGGCGCTGCTGCTGCACGGCGATCAACTGCTGGCCAACGATTCCCGTTACATGTTCTATCGCCGTCTCGTCCGCTCGCGGCTCGCCAAAGTGCTCCTGCACGCGATGCCGTATCGCTTCCGTCACGTTCTCGCTCGAGGTCTGCGTCGCCAGTCTTCGATGTCGGTGCGGCGCAAGGCGCGTCACGCCGCGCACACCCTCGGACCGTCGCGGAAGTCGCTCGTGGAGGTCTTCCGCGCCGGCTATCGAATCGTGGTCGCCGGCCATCTTCACCGCTTCGTGGACGAGACGTTCGTGGTGGACGGCGTCGATCGCCGACTGCTGGTTCTGCCGGTGTGGCGCGACGACGCCGGCGCGTGTCTGCGCCTGAACGGCGGCGACTTCTCGCTCGTTTCGTTTCCGTGAGGCGCGTCCGCCGCGGCGCGGCGGAGCGACGCCCCCGGGTGATTGTATTGACCGTCGACGTCTGGTATGATGCGGTCGCCGGATAGGAGGTGGCGTATGTGGAAATCGGTTCGAGTGAGCGTTCTGGCGGGCGTCGTCGCGTGTCTGGCGACGGCGGCGAGCGGGCAGGAGAAACCGGGCAAACCGGAGCGTCTCGAGGGTCGCGCCGTCTGGGCGCACTGGGACGAGATGCGATCTCCCGCCGCGGTCACCCGACTCGTCGAGAACTGCAGAAAGGCGCATGTGAAACTGATAATGATGCGCGTCAAGGACGCCTCGGGACGAATAGCGTGGAAGTCGGAGAAGTTTTCGAACTGCGTCCTGCCGACGTTTCGCTCCTACGACGGACTCGCCGACCTTGTGAAGAAGGCGCACGCCGTCGGCATCAAGGTGCACGCGTGGCTGTCCGCCTACGTCGAAGGTCCGGAGTCGCCGGCCTACAAGGAGCATCCCGAGTGGGCGGCGCGCGGCCCGGACGGCGCCGTCACCACCTCCGAGCGCGTCGCGGGCGGCGCGGCCTGTCGTACGATTTACATGTGTCCGGCGCGTCGGCCGGGCTACACCGACGGATGGCTCCTGCCGCTTCTGGACGATCTCCTGCGGAGCCACGAGGTGGACGGCGTGCATCTGAGCGACCTCTGCTATCCGGGCGGTCTCGCTCCGGATCGCTACTGTTTCTGCGACTACTGCGTGGAGCATTTCTTCAAGCACAACCACTTCGGCTGGGAGTTCACGGAGCGACGCTTTCCGCCGGCCGCGCCGCTTGCGCCGACGCCGGCAGCCAACTGGTGGAAGGAGTTCACCGTCCGACCGGACCCGAAGACCTGGAAGGCCGCGCCGACCAAGGTGAAGGCGGAGTTTCTCCTGAGCGGCTCTTCCGTATGGGACTCTCTGCGGGACGCGGCGGTCGCGAACCGACACGACATGGACTACTTCTGGTACGACTACCGCTGCGACGCGATAAAGCGGGCCGTCCGCGAGGCGTGGGAGCACGTCAACCGCGCGAGACCCGGGATGGAGTTTTCGGCCGCCGTCTACAAGAACCCCAAGGCGGCCGGGCGCTATCTCGGCCAGAGATGGACCGACTGGGCGCAGTTCGTGGACGTGATGATGCCGACGCTCTACCGCTCGCATTTTCCGGGGACGTTCGAGCAGTATCTGAAGATGCTGGAGGAGTACGCCCGGTACGAGCGCTACTGGACGGAAGGGCTGTGTTACGCCTACGTCGGCCTCGCCGTCGACGAGATCTACCGTGAGGAGACCGAGGCCCTGGACGCGATGGTGAGGCTGCTGAAGATAGACTCCGACGCGACGCGCGACAGGAAGAACGTCGCGGCGCTGCTGGCGATGGACGCGGAGAAGTTGAAGGCGTTGTGCGGGTCGCTGGAGGCGGAGTACGCGAGGTTCGCGTCGCGTCTCCGCAAGGCGGTGCCGGAGCAGGCGAAGGAGTTGGACTCGGCGCTTCTTTCGTTCAAGCAGTCGATCGGCGGCGAGGTTCGCGGTCCGCTTCAGGCGTTGAGGAAGCGGCTGGCCCTGATTCACGAGGATCCGCCGCGGGGCTTCTTCTCCGGCGGCAAGTTGCGGGCCTGCATCGACGCCGTACGCCGCGGCGGCTGTCACGGCATAGCGATATTTCGCGCGCGCGTCCTCGACCGCTACAAACTCTGGGACGCTCTGTCGGAGGCGTTTGCGCAGCCGGCGGAGGAGCCGTATCTTGCGCGGCCGCTGCGCGTGCCGTCGGCGCAGAGCGTACGTCTGCTGGGCGTGATCGACGCTCTGCTGGCGAAGCGCAACGTCGCGCTCGCGCGACTGAGCGAGCGCATGAAGAACGTGGGCGAGGCGCGACTCGCGCTCGCCGAGAGAGTGGGGGCGCTGGAGCGGGAGAAGAAGGACCTCGGCGCGACGATAGAGCGGCTCCAGAAGAAAGTGAACGACACTCTCGCCTCACTCGAGAAGGAGAAGAAGCGTCACCGGGAGGAGTTCGACAGGGAGAAGGCCGAGGCGGACCGACTCCATTCGCAACTGCAGGACGCCCGGGCGGAACTCGCCTCGGCGCGGGCCGATCTCAAGCGTCTCAAGAAGAGCAGCCGTGACGCCGAGCAACTTCTGGTGCGGGCCGAGGAGCAGAAGAGACGACTCGAGCGCCGGAACGAGTTGCTTCAGAGCAACATCGAGAAGGCGGAGCGCGAGTCGGTCAGACGCAGGGATCGCGAGCGTCTGATGCTTGTGATCATTTTCGGAGTGCTGGCGGCCGCCTTCGCCGTGGCGCTGCTTGTGATGCTGGTCAGGCGTCGCGCGGAAGGCTGAGCGGTTTCCGGGCGGAAAAACATCTCGACGCTTGACATCGCTCGTCGGCGTCGTATCGTTGGAGTGTTCTTTGACGGCGAGGAGTCCTCCCTGCGAGTGGCCGAGAGGCCTTAAAAGGGAAGGCGGTGGAAATCCGCCACCCTCTGCGGGGCTGTGAGCGACGGTGGTCGGCGAGAGCCGCCGGACCGCGAGCGAAGAGCCACTGTCCGCCCGGGGCGGATGGGAAGGCGCCGCGGTCCGCCGACGCCGAGGATTTTTTCGGCGTGTCGGAGCCGCGCGAGTCAGAAGACCTGCCCGCGGGGAGTTCGCTCGAGGCGACTCCGCAGAAGAGTCGGCGAGCCACGGGGCTTTCGGAGACGGATCTGAAACGGCGCCTCCGCTGCGGAGCGCCGTTTTCGTCGTTTTAGGCGTTTTGGACGCTGTCGAGATGAACCGTTTCGTGACGCGCGTCTTTGCGGCGGCCGTTTTTGCGGCGGCGCTCGTCGGCTGCGCGGACGAACCCGCGCGCGACGCGCCGACGGAGGGGCGACTCCGGATAGTGTCTCTGGCGCCCAGCGTCACGGAGACGCTTTTCGCCATCGGCGCTGGCGACTCGGTCGTGGGCGTCAGCAACGACTGCAACCATCCGCCGCGGGTCCGCACGTTGCCCCGCGTCGGCGGCTACGTCTGTCCGGAGGCCGAACGCATTCTCGCGCTGTCGCCCACGCTGGTGGTCGGCACCACGCTGGCCGCGCATCGCGAGGTGATGGAGGTGCTCGAGCGCAAGGGCGTACGAACGCTGGTGATTCCGGAGAAGGGCCTGAAGGAGTTGCACGAGGGCGTGCTTCGGCTGGGAGAGGCGGTCGGCAGACGCGGCGAAGCCGAGCGACTGTGGCGCGGGATGAAGCGCGCACTGGATGAGATAAAGCGTCGCACGGCGGACGCCGAACGTCCGCGGACGCTCGTGCTGGTCGGCTTCGACCCGATGGTGGCGGTGGGGCGGAGGGGCTTCATCAACGAGTTGCTGGAGATATGCGGCGGCGAGAACGCGCTGGAGACCGCCGCGCCGTATCCGCAACTTGACGCCGAAGCCGTACTGGTGGCGGCGCCGGAGGTGATAATCGAGGTCTTGATGGGCGGGGAGACGACGCTGTCGTCGAGTCTGCTGTCGCGTCTCGGCGCGGCGGTGCCGGCGGTGCGCGACGGCCGCGTCTTCAGAGTGGACCCGGACCTGTTCTGCCGTCCCGGACCGCGGGTGGTGGAGGCGGCGCGCGAACTCGAGAGGATACTGCATGGGAAGTGAAGCGCTGACGTTCGGGCGCTGGCTGTGTCGCGTTTCGCTTTTCGCGGCGGCGGCGGCGGTCGCGTTGGCGGTGGCGTTCTCCATAGGTTACAGTCCCGACATCGCCGGCTCGCTGAAGGCGATACTGGGCGGCGCGTGGAGCGACTCACTGGACCTGCGTCTGTCACGCGTTCTGCTGGGCTTTCTTGCCGGCGCGGCGCTGGCGGTCTCCGGCGCCGTTCTCCAGGCGGCTCTCAGGAACCCTCTGGCGGAGCCGTATCTTCTGGGCATCTCCAGCGGCGCGGTTCTGGGGCTGACGGTCGTGACTCTTCTCGGCGCCGCTTCGTTCGCGGCGCGGTCGTCCGCCGCGCTCGCCGGAGCGCTCCTGGCGTCGGCGGCCGTCGCCGCACTCGCCCGTCGCGTCTCTTTCACGCCGGTTCCTCTCGTCCTGATAGGAGTCGCCGTCAACGCCGCGCTTTCGGCTCTCGTTCTGTTCGTGGTCGCCCTTCTGGACATGCCGCATCTGCAGCAGACGGTCTACTTCCTGATGGGCACGCTCAAGCGCTACCCCGAAGGCATGTGGATCGCCTGTCTGGGAGTCTGCGCGGCCGGCGCGGCCGTCTGGGCCGCGCTTTCGGCGAATCGCCTGAACGCTCTGGTTCTCGGCGACGAGATGGCGGCCGCCGCCGGCGTCTCGCCCGATCGACTGCGCATGGCGGCTTTCGCGGCGGCCTCCGCGGCGACCGCGCTTTCCGTGTCCCTGGTGGGACTGGTCGGCTTCGTCGGACTGGTGGTGCCGCACATCGTGCGACTGCTGATCGGCGGCGATCACCGGACGCTCGTTCCGGCCTGCTTTTTCGCCGGCGGCGCTTTTCTGGCGCTCGCCGACGCCGCCTCGCGCCTGATGGAGCGCGCCCATGTCGGTCTTCAGGTGCCGGTCGGCGTCGTCACCGCGCTCGCCGGCGCGCCGCTGCTGGTGGTGCTCGTCCTGCGCAGATGGCGTTTCGTTCTCAGAGGAGGATGACGGGTGCGTCGGCTCACCGACTTCGGAGGCGCGACGCGATGATCCGCGCGGAAGGCGTATCGTTCTCCTACGGCGACGGCGCGGTGCTGGACCGCGTCGATCTGACGGTCGCGGACGGCGAGTTCGCCGTGGTGGTCGGCCCGAACGCGGCGGGCAAGACCACTCTGCTCAGGATCGCGGCCGGCTCGCTTACGCCGCTTGCGGGACGCGTGGAAGCGACCGGCGGCACCGTTCTTCTGCCGCAGGAGGTGCCGCGACCGACGGCCACCAGCGTCATGCGGATAGTGATGGACGGACGCTTAGCCGGCAGGGGATTCGTTTTCGACGGCGAAGAGGACGTTTCCGAGGCGCGTCGCGCGATGGCGCGCGTGGGCGTATCGGACCTGTCGACGCGGGACGCGGAGGCGCTTTCCGGCGGCGAATGGCGACGTGTGCTGCTCGCCCGCGTTCTCGCCGCCGGCTCGAGAAACCTGTTGCTGGACGAGCCGACGAGTCATTTAGACATGGCGCACGCCGTTTCGGTGATGCGCCTGCTGCGCGAGGAAGCGTCCGCGGGACGCGCGGTGCTGGTGGTTCTGCACGATCTGACGCTGGCGGCGCAGCACGCCGACCGGATCGTGATCGTCTCCGGCGGACGTGTGGCGGCGGACGGCGCGCCGTCTGCGGTGCTCGGCGCGGAGACGCTCAAGCGGGTGTGGGACATCTCCGCGGTTTTGCTCGAACACCGCGGCCGCCCCGTCGTCCTGCCCGTTGAGGAGGACTCGTGAACCGGAAGATGAGTCGTGTGACACGTTTTACGGCCTGTTAGGAGGATGGTTATGAGGACGATCGCGGGAGTTCTGATGGTCGCGATGGTGAGTTTCTGCACGTCTGCGGCGGCGCAGGACGCGAAGAAGGACGCCGAACCGCCGCCGGCCGCGGCGGACGAGGCGAGGCCGAAGAGAGACACGCATTCCGGGACGGAGACGTCCGCCGACAAAGGCGGGACGACGCCGCAGACCATACCGCCGGTGGAGGTCGGCGTCACGCGCAGCGGTCTCGGATGGATCGACGAGCCGGCGTGCGTGACGGTGACGACCTCGCGTGAGCCGGTGATGTGGCAGCCTTTCAGGCTGAGCGAGGTGGTTTCCGTGACTCCCGGCGTCTGGGTGAGCGGCGAGGGGCGGTTCGGCTACAAGCAGATGGCCTACATTCGCGGCGCCAAGCCGACGCAGTCGCTGGTGCTCCTCGACGACGTCAGGCTCAACGATCCCACCCTCGGCGGCCAGTTCGACCTGGCCGACATAGACCCTCACGCGATAAGGCGTGTGGAGGTGCTGCGCGGCGCCGGAAGCGCGCTTTACGGCTCCGACGCCATCGGCGGCGTCGTCCGTATCGAGTCGATTCTCGGCGAGGCGCCGACCGCGGGAAAGGTGACGCTCCTCGGCGGCCGTTACGACTCGGCTCTGGCCCGCACCGCCGTCACCGGCCAGGAAGGAGGCGTGCGTTTCACGCTCGCCGCGTCCGCCGCCGCTTCCCAAAACGCTTTTGATCGTTGTTTGTTCCGCCGCTATTCGTTGCTGACGCATCTCAGGTTTCTCATGCCCGGCGGCCGCTCGGTCCAGGTGCTCGGCCGTTTTGCGCATCGCAGAAGCCAGTTTCCGTTCGACTATCAGTGGTGGCCTGCGAAGCAACTCCTCTACGACGACAACATCACGCAGGAGCACTCGGTCGGCGTGCTCGCGGCGGTCTTCCGCGCGCGTCCCTCCGAGAGCACGAAGGTGTTCGTGCAGCCGAAGGTGGTCGCGAACTTCAGCCGTTTCCTGAACGAAGGCGACACGGTGGCCGACCAGGTGGAGTTGGACTCGCGCAACACCGCCGTCGGCTACGGTGTGGAGGCGCGCGTCTCTCGTCGGCTGTTGAGGAAGGTCTCCGACGGGGCGGCCGACACGCTGCTCACGCTGCTGCTGGGCGGCGAGGCGATGCGTTACGACACCGAGGCGCGCAGCGACTACTGGGACTCCTGGGCGGTGCCTCCGCAGATGGTCAAGACGAAGATATCCGAGTCGTTCACGACGTTCGGCGTTTACGCTCAACTCACGGCACGGCACGGTCCGCTTCGCGCCGTCGTCGGTCTGCGTCAGGAGCACAACTCGTCCTACGGCGACGCCACGAGTCCGCGTCTGGGCCTGCTTTTGTGGCTGAAGTCGGAGCGGCTGGCCCTGCGCGCGAACGCGGGCGCGGGCTTCCGCGCGCCGACGCCCGCCGAACTTTACGACCCCTGGATCGGCAACGACGCGCTCGAGGCGGAGCGGTCCGTCTCCACCGACGCCGGTTTCCTTCTCCGTTTCGGCGAGCGCTTCCGCGCGGAGGTCTCCTTTTTCTCGAACCGCATCCGCGACATGATCAGTTACGATTTGACCACGAGCCGGCTGGAGAACCTGAGTCGCGCGGAGATAGAGGGGATGGAGGCGGCCGTCAGGATGAAGACCAGTCGTCTGGGCCGTAAGATAGAATGGACGATATCCTACACGCATCAGGACCCGTACGACCCGCGCACGGACACGCGGCTCGGCGGCCTGCCCCGCGACTTCGGCTCGATTATGGTTTCGGAGCGGCCGCGCGAGAACATGCGCATGGGTCTTCTCCTGACGGTTTCCGGCCCGATTCCGGACGAAGGCTGGCTCAACACCCGCGGCCAGCGACGCGGCACGCCGGGCAAGCGAACCGCCCTGTCGCTGGTGTTCGACTGGCGGCTGACCAAAAACATGAACGTGATCGGCCGCCTGGATAACGTCCTCGGCGACCGTTACGTGGACCGCCAGATGGAGCCGCGCGCCAACGGCCGCTCGCTCTTTCTCGGTCTGACCTGCGGCTTCTGACGGCCGCGGTACGACGACGGGGGGAGGCGAAGATGGAGACGACCGACGGAGATGCGGCCCGCCTCGCGCGGGAGACACTGGTGCTTCACGACGCCACGGCCGCGTGGTTCGTGGCCAACAAACTCGGCCCTTACGGACTGGAGGAGTTGCAGGAGTTGACGACGGATCGCGACGCGCAGGTCCTGCGCGCGGCCGGCGTGGGCGACGCCGCCGCCTTCGTCGCCGCCCGGCGACGCTTCCTGAGCGACCTGCTCGGCGTGGCCGCCCGCGTCGAGGACGGTGTTCTGGTGGTGGAGGACTGTCCGCTGCCGGCGGAGGCGGAGCGCTGGGGTCTGACCGCGGCCCTGTGGTGCGCGGGCTGCCGACGCTACACCGCCTCGCTGGCCCGCAAACTGGGCGTCTCGGTCGCGCACTCGCAGGAGTCGCCCGGCGCATGTCGACTCGGCGAGGCGTAACGGACGACGTCCCGCCGCGCGACGGCGGTCGCGTGCGTAGTTTCGCGGGGCGCGGCAAAACGGTTGCAGGGCCGCCGATGCGGCGGTAGAATAAGGCTGAGGGGCCGCGCTATGCCGGGGAGTTGGCGGTGCCCTGTAGCCCGCAATCCGCCATAGCGGGGGCGAATAGCCTTGCCGCGGCGGTCTGCTTTCGGGGCAGGCGCCTGCGGCGCGGCGTTGATGGTTCCGTTCCGTGCGACGGGACTCCGTGAACCGGGTCAGGTCCGGAAGGAAGCAGCCCTAAGCGAGCGGTGCCGTGCGTTCGGGGCGACGGAGCCGGAGTCGTCGTTGCGGGAGTGCCGTTCGGAGGCGGCCGTCCAGGGAGGTTGCGCGGCCTCTCATGATTTTTATCGCCGGCGGGAGGGGCATGAGTCATCTGGCGCTTGCGCGCAAGTATCGACCGACGACGTTCGAGGACATGGTGGGCCAGGAGCCGATAGCGGCGGCTCTGCGGAACGCCGTTACGCACGGGCGGCTGGGACAGGCGTACATTTTCGCCGGTCCGCGCGGCGTCGGCAAGACGTCGATGGCGCGTATCCTCGCCAAAACGCTCAACTGCCCGAACGTCAAGGACGCGACGCCGTGCAACGAATGCGAGATCTGCCGCGCGGTCGGCGTCGGCGAGGACGTGGACGTGCTCGAGATAGACGGCGCGTCTCACAGAACCGTCGACGAGATACAGCCCATAATAGGCAATCTTCTCTATCCGCCCATCCGTTCGCCGCACAAGATCTACATAATAGACGAAGTGCACATGTTGAGCAGACACGCCTTCAACGCGTTGCTGAAGAGCATAGAAGAGCCGCCGCCGTACGTGATCTTCATTTTCGCGACGACCGAGCCCCAGAAGGTGCCGGAGACCGTTCGCAGTCGATGTCAGCATTTCGATTTTCGTCCGCTGACGCCGCGGCACATCTATCGACGCCTGTCGCACGTCGCGGAAGGAGAAGGAATAACCGTGGAGCCGGGGCTCCTGCGGCGCGTCGCCCGTTTCGCGACCGGCTCCATGCGCGACGCCGTTTCGCTGCTGGACCAGTTGGTCTCCTACGCGGGCGAGGCCCCCACGGTGGAGGCGCTGGACAGGATGCTGGGAGTGCCGCCCGCCGTTCTGGTCGGCACGCTCCTGTCGGCGCTCCTCGCGCGCGACGCGAAGGCGACCGCAGAAGCCTACCGCAACGCTCTCGCCCAGGGCAGGCCGGAGACGGTGGTGGAAGAGTTGACCTACATGGTGCGTGACGTATTGTTTCTGGCGGTGACCGGCAAAGGCGAACACCTGCTGTACTTTTCGGAGCCGGAGGCGCGGGAGTTCGCGGGACGCGCTTCGGAGACGGACCTCACGGTTCTTTTCGCGAATCTGGTGGAGGTTCGCAACCGAATGCGTCTGGTGCCGCACGGCGATCTTCTTGCGGAAGTGGCGCTGCTGCGCCTGGCGCGTCGCGGAGCCGTGGCGGAGGCGGTCAGGGTCGCGGCGCGCGCGCCCG
>CAYPNR010000063.1:0-13289 GCA_964412125.1 uncultured Planctomycetota bacterium
GGACGCTGGAGATGGAGTGCGTCCACAAGGACGGCCACAGCGTCTGGATCGAGGTGACGGTTTCGTTTCTGCGCGACGCCGACGGCCGGCCCACGGGTATTGTGGGCACCAGTCGCGACATCACCGACCGCAAGGCGGCGGAGGCGGCGCTCCGCGAGTCGGAGGAGAAGTACCGCTCGGTCGTCGAGAACATTCCGGACGTCGTCTGCGGAGTGCGACGCGACGGAACGCTGCTCTTCCTCAACCGCACCCAGTCCGGCTACACTCCCGAGCAGGCCGTCGGCAACAACATATTCGACTATCTCACAGGCGAGCACGCCGAGACGGCGAGGAGGAACATCGACAGGATATTCGAGACCGGCGAACGCGTCGGTTTCGAGGTCGCGGGCGAGGTGCCGGGCAGAGGCCCCGTATGGTTTTCGGTTCACGGAGGAGCGATAAAGCGCGACGGCGAAGTGGTCGCGGCGACGCTCGTCGGCAGAGACGTGACCGAGCGCAAGCGCACCGAAGAAGAGTTACGCCGACATCGCGAGCGACTGGAAGAGATGGTGGCGGAGAAGACCGCGGAGTTGACCGCGGCGAACGAGCGGTTGAGACGCGAGATAGAGGAGCGCAAGTGGGTGGAGGAAGCGATGCGGCGCTCCGAACGCGAGAAACTCGTCATTCTCGACAGCATGTCCGAACAGGTGGCGTATCTGGACACGGAGATGCGGGTCATCTGGGCGAACCGCGCGGCGTACGACTACGTGGGCGTTTCTCCGACGCTCTTCACCGGCCGTCGCTGCTACGAACTCTGGTACGGCAGAAGCGCGCCGTGCGAAGACTGTCCGGCGGTCGAAGCGATCCGGACCGGACGACCGCAGGAGCGTGAGGTTCGCGACCCGAAGGGCAAGATATGGTTCTCACGCGCCTTTCCGGTCAGGGACGAGAGCGGACGGCTGCTCGGCGTGGTGGAGGTGGCTCTGGAGGTCACCGAGCAGAAGGCGGCGGAACGCGCGCTCACGGCCGAGCGCGACAAACTCCGGGCGCTGATGGACGGTCTGGCGCGGATGGGAATAGGAATCAACATCGTCGGCGGCGATCACAGGATCCTGTTTCAGAACGAGCCGTTGAGAAAGAAGTTCGGCGACGCTCTCGGACGGTTGTGTCACGAGGTCTACATGGGAAGCGGAAGTCCGTGTTCGGACTGTCCGATGGCCCGCGCCGTGGAGACGAACAGGGTGGCCCGAGCGGAGTTGACCGGCGCGGACGGAAGAGACTACGAGACGATATCGGCGCCGCTGCCCGGGCCGGACGGAACCGTGGACAGGGCGGTGGAGGTGATCTCCGACATAACCGAGCGCAAGCGCGCGGAAGCCGCTCTGCGGAGCCATCAAGTGCGACTGAGGAGTCTCGCGTCGGAGTTGAGTCTCGCCGAGGAACGCGAGAGGAGGCGGATAGCCACCGATCTTCACGACAACATAGGTCAGATTCTGGCGATGTCGAAGATAAGGCTGGACGCGATGCGCGAGGCCGCGGCCGCTTCCGGTCTTTCGGCGCCGCTCGACGAGATCCGCGCCCTGATCGAGCGCAGCGTCCGCTACACGCGCTCGCTCACCTCCGAACTGAGTCCGCCGGTCCTCTACGAACTCGGCTTCGTAAAAGCGGTGGAATGGCTGCTCGAGCGCAACAGGGAGGAGTACGGCATCGAGTCGGAACTCGTCGACGACGGCGGACCCAAGCCGCTGGCCGACGACGTACGCGTGCTGCTCTTCAAGGCGGTCCGCGAGTTGCTCGTCAACATCGTGAAGCACGCGCGCGCGCGCAGGGCGCGCGTCTCCATCCGCAGGAGAGGCGGAAGCGTCGAGGTGGAAGTCTGCGACGACGGCGTGGGATTCGATCCTTCCGGGCTCTGGAGCGCGGCCGGCAGGACGGGCGGTTTCGGTCTGTTCAACATACGGGAGCGACTGGACCACATCGGCGGCGGCATCAGCATCGAGTCCGGACCCGGTCGCGGAACGCGTGTGACGCTGACCGCGCCGCTCGCGCCGGAGAGCGTATCCGCTGTGGAGGACGCGGGATGACCGCGAGGGTTCTGATCGCCGACGACCACGGAATAGTACGCGAAGGGCTGCGGACGCTCATCGAAAGGGAGTCCGACATGGAGGTGGTCGCGGAAGCCGAAGACGGAGCGGAAGCGGTTCGTGTGGCGCTGGAGGTGGCGCCGAACGTGGTGATAATGGACATAGCCATGCCGGAGTTGAACGGCATGGAGGCGACCCGCAGAATCGTCGCCGAAGCGCCGGGCGTCAAAGTGCTCGCGCTCTCGATGCACTCCGACAAGCGTTTCGTGGCGGAGATCCTCAAGGCCGGCGCTTCCGGCTATCTGTTGAAGGACTGCGCCTTCGAGGAACTCGCGCGCGCCATACGCGCCGTCGTCGCCGGTCAGACCTATCTCAGTCCGGCCATAGCCGGCATAGTCGCCGAAGGTTACGTACGGCGTCTCTCCGCCTCCGACTCCTCGGCGTTCTCGGTTCTCACCCCGCGCGAGCGCGAGGTGCTCCAGTTGATGGCGGAAGGCTGGCCCACCAAACGTATAGCATCGCGCCTGCACGTCTCGGTCAAGACCGTGGAGACGCATCGCCGTCAGATAATGCAGAAACTCGACATCCACAGCGTCGCCGAACTCACCAAGTACGCCGTTCGCGAGGGACTCACCTCCCTGGAGACGTAGGCGGGCGTCGCGTTTTCGACGTTTTTGGATGACGCGCGGCGCCGACGCGACTAAAATCCGCCCGGAGGGAAGACGACATGGACGGCCGCGAAGCGGCGATGCTCAAGGCGGCGGTGCGCCTCGGTTTTCTGAGTCGCGCGCGGGCGCGAAGCGTCCGCGGCAGCGAACGGCCGCTGGAGACGCTGCTCGCGGACGGCGCACTGGACGAGAGCGCGCCGGCGATCCTGAAGAACCCGCGCGTCTCCGGACATGTGGGACGCGAACGCGCCGCCGCCGTTCGGATGCGTATCGCGCGCGCGCTGGCGCGCAAGCGCAGCCTGCCGCCCGAGCGGGCGGAGAGCCTGCTCGGCGAGGTCGGCGAACTGTTCCTTGTCTGCGACTTCTGCGCGAAAGTGTATCCCGCGGGACGCGCGCCGGCGGAGATGCGCTGCGGCTTCTGCGGCGCCGCCCTGCCGGAGGCGTCGGACGACACCTCGTCCACGCTCCTGATCGAGACGAGACGGATCGGATCGTACGCCATCGTCGAGGAGTTGGGCCGCGGCGGAATGGGCGTGGTCTACAAGGCGCTGCAGGAGTCGCTCAACCGCTTCGTCGCCGTGAAGACGCTCTCCGACGCCGCGATGCTCTCCGACGCAGGACTGGTGGAGCGTTTCCTGCGCGAGGCGCGTATCATGGCGCGCCTGTCGCACCCGAACATCGCCGCCATATACGACGTCGGCAGACACGACGACTTCTACTACATCGTCATGGAGTTCATAGACGGCTCCACCTGCGAGCAGATGCTCGACGAGCGCGGACGTCTGCCCGAGCACGAGGCCGTGGAGACGGCGATTCCGGTGGCCGAGGCGCTGAACCACCTCTACAGAAACAATCTCGTGCATCGCGACGTCAAGCCGTCCAACATAATGCTGGACCGGCGCAGCGGCGCGGTCAAGTTGTGCGACCTGGGACTCGCACGCGAGTGCGAAGACGTCGCTCAACTCACACAGCAGGGCACCGTTCTCGGCACTCCGTACTACATCTCTCCCGAGCAGGCCGAAGGCCGTGCCGACATCGACATTCGAGCGGACATATACAGTCTCGGCGCGACCCTCTACCACATGGTGACGGGCAAGGTGCCTTTCGAGGCGGCTTCCGCCATGCGCGTGGTGGTCAAGCACCTCACCGAGCCGCTTCTGCCGCCGCAGCAGGTGCTGCCCACTCTCTCGGAAGGCCTCTCCGCGGTCATAGAGAAGATGATGCGAAAGGAGCGCGACCGCCGCTACCGCAACCCGGAGGAGTTGCTGGTCGATCTTCGATGCGTGCTGCGCGGCCGGCCGCCGGTCCACGCTTTTCGTCGCAGCGGCGACAGTCTCGTGCGCGGCCACGCAGGCTTTTTCGAGCAACTCCGCACCTACTTTTTCGCCCGCGCCATGGTCGGCCTGCTGATCGGGCTGGCCGAGGCCGACGGCGCGATGGAGCCGGGCGAGATCGAGCAGATCAAGAACTTCTTCCGCGAGGGAATGGGCGCCGACGACTCCGGCGTCGCGCTGATCGAGCGACTGATGCAGGACTCGCTGACGGGAGACCGGGACGTGGAGTCGCTCTGCGCGGAGTGCCGTCGAAGTTCCGGATACCAGGAGCGGCTCATGCTTCTGAGTTTGCTCTACCGGGTCGCCGCGGCGGATCGCGTCGTCAAACCGCAGGAGCGGGAGTTCATCGAGCGCGTCGTCGAACTGCTGGAGATAAGCGCGACGGACCACGCCAGCGTTCGGGAGCAGTACGTCGCGGACAGGGAGACGGAGGAGCGCCACCGTCGCATCCTCGGCGTGAGCGAGGAGCCGACGCTGGAGGAGGTGAAGAACGCCTACGGACGACTCGTGAACAAATACGATCCGAAAGCGATGGCGCATCTCGGCGAGGAGTTCGTCGAGATGGCGAAAGAGCGCCTCCGTCAGATCCAGCAGGCCTACAACTTCTATCGTCGCCTGCTCTCTCCGTGACGGCGTCGCGGCTTCAGCCGCCGAGATAGCGCTCCAGACGCTCGCGCAGGCGCGCGCGCGCGCGCACGAGCAGCGACTTGACCGCCTGCACCGACGTATCCATCACCTCGGCGATCTCGTTGTAGGAGAGTCCCTGGTACCGAAGCAGCAGGAACGCCATGCGCTGGTTGCCGGGCAGCGCGGCGACGGCCGCGCGGACCGCCTCGGCCAGTTCGCGTCGCTCGAGACCGACGAGCGGCTCCTCGACCTCCGACGGGAGAGAGAAATAAGTGGTGTCCTCGTCCTGCGGACTCACATGCACCTCGGGGCGACGCGACGCGGAGCGGTGATGCGAGATGCAGAGATTGGCGATCACTCTGTAAAGGAAAGTCGTGAAACGCGCGTCGGGCCGGTACGAAGAGCGGTTGCGCCAGAGTCGCAGAAACGCCTCCTGAGCGATGTCCTCGGCGATTGCGGCGCTCTGCACGTAACGATAAGCGATGTTGACCGCGCGACGGACGTGGCGGCGGACGAGGGTCTCGAAGGAGCGACGGCAGCCGGCGGCGGCGCGCCGCATCAACTTCTCGTCCTTCAGTTCCACAAGGCGCGTGGTCGCCATGCAAAGTCGTCCGCTATCGCTCGCTTTCGGGTTTTACGTCGAAACGGTCCAGAAAACTCAACACGTTCGAGGTGGCGATCGTGAAGGCGCGCCGTATGTTCTCCGTTATCGCTTCCAGACTCTCCTCGGTCACCGGAGTGCCTTCGCTCTCCGAAGACACCTCGACGAAAACCCTCGATGTGTCGCGATTGAAACTCTCGATGCGGATGTTGAAGCGACGCGTCTCCTCGTCCGTCGGCGGCAGCATCAGTCTGAGACCGAACATGTGAACGGGTCTGCCCTCGAACGCCGGGAATATCTCCCGTTCCGCTTCGAGCCGACAGACTCTCTCGGCCAGGAACACGCGCGCGTCGGCGTACCCGCTCGGCGTCATGAGCGCCCTGACGGCCGCGCTCTGGACGACGAACACCCGCGCGTGCAGCATCTCCATGTAGCGCTTCGCGACCTCCTGAGCGCGGGCGCAGAACTCGTCGAGGGAGAGTCGCGTCCAGTCCTCCGACAGGTGCAGTCTGTCGGCCTTCACCAGGCAGGTGGAGCGCAGGTTGCCGTCTGCGGTCATCATCTCGGCGCCGTCGGGGGTGAGCCGGAACTGCCGGTAGTCGCAGCCGCAGTAGCGGACCTTGCTCAGGTCGAGATAGAACTCGCGCAGCGCCTCCTCCGTGTGCATCTGAGGCGGATGTATCAACTCGGCGCCGAAGAAGATCACCTGGGACTCCGGATGCATGTCTCTCTCCTCAAACGTATATCCGTCCTCCGGCACCTCACGGCCGCGGCGCGTTCTTCAGGCGCGAGACCACCTTCTCGCGTCCCAGAAGCGCCATGACCTCAAACAGTCCCGGACTGGCTTCGCCGCCGGTCACCGCCACCCGCGCCGGATGTATCAGCGCCCTCGCGTCCAGTTTCCTCTCCTCCGCGAACGCACGTACCACGCGGTCTATCTCCGCCTCGCTCCAGTCGGTGATACGCTCCAGACGTGCGCCCAGTTCACGAAGACGGTCGGCCGCGGCGGCGTCGGGAATGTGCCTGCGCAGCGCCTCTTCGTCGTAGCGGGGCGGGCCGAAAAAGAAGGCCGCCGCTTCCCTTATGTCGCTCAGCCTCCGCAGACGCACCCGGTAGAGCCGCGCAAGCCCCCGCAGAAGCCGCTCTCCGCCGTCCTCCGCCGCGCCGGCGGGTGCGTACTCCGCCAGACGCCGCGCAAGGTCATCCTCGGACAGCCTCTTTATGTACTGCATGTTCAGCCACAACAGTTTCTCGTGGTCGAACACCGCCGGCGTGGCCCTCACGCGCTTCAGCGAAAACTTTTTCATTATCTCCTTGCGGCTCATCAGTTCGCGGTCGTCGCCGGCCGACCACGAAAGAAGCGCCAGGAAGTTGAAAAGCGCCTCCGAAAGTATGCCCTCGTCGCGATACTCCGTCACCGCCTTGGCGCCGTGGCGCTTCGACAGGCGTTTCTTGTCCGGCCCCAGTATCAACGGTATGTGCGCGAACTTCGGCGGCTTCGCATCCAGAGCCGAGTAGACCGCCAACTGCTTCGGCGTGTTGGAGATGTGATCGTCGCCGCGGATGACGTGTGTGATGCCGTGACGCAGATCGTCCACCACGCAGGCGAAGTTGTACGTCGGCGTGCCGTCGGACTTCATTATCACCATCGGCTCCAGCAGGGCGTTGTCGAACTCGACCTTGCCGTGCACTATGTCGTACCAGTGGACGCGTTCCGCCGGCGCGCGGAAGTATATCGCCGGCGTGCCGTCCGGGTCCGGAAAGGCGAGGCCGCGCTCCAGCAACTCGCGCGCGCGCGCGGCGTAGACCTCCAGCGCCCCGGACTGGCGGTGCGGGCCTTCGTCCCAGTCCAGACCGAGCCATCGCATTCCGTCGATTATGTCGTCGAGAAAGCGCTTCTCCGAGCGCTTCAGATCGGTGTCCTCTATGCGCAGGACGAACGCGCCGCCGGTCGCGCGCGCGTAAAGGAAATTGAAAAGCGCGCAACGGGCGCCGCCGGTGTGCAACTTGCCGGTCGGCGACGGCGCGAACCGCGTCCGCGTCCCCACAGAATCCGCTCCCAATGAAACAGTCCGATTTTAAGGCCGCGCAGCGACCGTTTCAACGACCGGCGCGGACGACTTACGCCGGCGCGCGGTCGGCGGGCACGACGCCGGTGCGGAGAAACTCGAGCGCGGCGCGCAGGTCCGCGCGTACCCTGTCCGCTTCGCCGGGACTGCGAAGAAGATAGGCCGGATGATACGTCGGCATGACCGTGAAGTTCGGCGTCCTGTAGAAGCGACCGCGCACCTGCCCCATCGAGCGGGCGTTCCTCAGAAACGCTTTCGCCGCAACGAAGCCCAGCGCCACCACCACCTTCGGACCGATTATGTCCAACTGGCGGATCAGATACGGATAGCAGAACACCTGCTCCTCCGCGGTCGGGTTGCGGTTGCCGGGAGGACGACACTTCAGTACGTTGGCGATGTAGACCTCCCCGCGCGTGAGTCCCACATCCGAAAGAAGTTCGGTCAGAAGCACGCCGGCGCGGCCCACGAACGGCCTGCCGAGCAGGTCCTCACGCTCGCCCGGCGCCTCGCCGACGAAGACCATCTTCGCCCGCGGGTCGCCTTCGCCGAAGACCACGTTGGTGCGGGTGCCGGCGAGCGCGCAGCGGGTGCAGGCCGCGACCTTCCCGGCCAACTCCGCCAGGCGCTTCGCTTCTTCGGAGGTGACGTCCACCACGGGCGTCTCGGGTACGCCTTTCGAGGCGCTTCGAGCCGGACGCGACCGCTCGGGCGCACGAGACCGCCCGCGCCCGGCGGAACGCGGACTCTCGGGCGGACGGGACCGCGCGACGGGTGCGCTCCTGCGCGGCGGCGCCGGGCGCGACGGTCGCCAGCCTTCAATCGAGGTGTAGACCAGTCCCAGAAGCGCGTCGGCACGCGCAAGGTCGCGAAACAGGCCATTCCGCTCCGGGCCGCCTCCGTCACGCGCCATACAAAATCCTCCCACGGACGCCCGCTCCCACCATACGGCCGCGACGGCCGCCTTCAAACCAAAAACCGGGATGCGTCGACGGGCCGCCTCAGCGTATCAGGAGTTCGCCGACGGTGTCGTGGAAGAGCCAGCCGCGTTCGGTCGGCAGCAGGCGATCGCCGCAGCGCTCCAGCAGGCCGTCGTCGACGAGGCGGCTCAGTGCCGGCTCGAAGTCGGAAAAACGCGCGCCGCCGACCGACAGAAGACGACTCTCCGGTACGCCTTCAGCGGTGCGGAGCCCCAGAACGAGACACTCCGCGCCGCGCTCCGGCGGGGACGGCCGACGCGTCCCGGCGGCTTCCGCGGGTCGCGTGAAGTAGCGGCGGAATGAACGCGTGCCGGCGCGCCACTCCCGCCCGTCGAACGAAACCGCCGAGGGACCGAAGCCCACAAACGGCTCGTAACGCCAGCAGGCGAGGTTGTGCAGACACTCACCGCCGGGGACGGCGAAGTTGGATATCTCGTAATGACGAAGCCCGGCTTCGACGAGGCGGCGGCGGACCGCGCGATAGAGTTCCGCCAGCGTCTCATCGGCGGGCATCCGGACGCGGCCCGCGGCCGCGTCGCGAGCCAGCGGCGTTCCGCGCTCGACGGTCAGCATGTAGCAGGACAGATGCCGCAGACCTTTCGCCCGCAGGCCGAGCGCGCGGTCCAGGTCCGCGACGACCGCGTCGGTCTCCTCGGACGGCAGACCGTAAATCAGGTCGAGACCGACGTTCTCCACGCCGGCCTCCCCCGCCGCGTCGATCGCGTCGAAGACGTCGCGGGCCGAATGCGAGCGGCCGAGGAACGCCAGACGCCGCTCGTCGAACGACTGGGCGCCGATGGAGAGGCGGTTGACGCCGGCCTCGCGCAGCAAAACACACTTCCGCCGCGAAAGCGTGCCGGGATTGGCCTCCACGGTGAACTCGCAGCCGGGGACCGGACGGAACCTCTCCAGCAGCGTCTCGAGCAGCCGTTCGAGATGAGCCGGCCGAAGACAGGTGGGAGTGCCGCCGCCGATGTAGATCGAGCGCGCCTCCACAGGCGACGGAACGCGCGCGGCCATCTCGCGCTTCAGCGCGTCCAGGTACCGCAGCACCACGCCGTCGCGGACCGGAACGCTGAAGAAGGCGCAGTAGCGGCACTTGCGGACGCAGAAGGGAACGTGAACGTAGACGGCGACGCGATCAGACGAGTCTGACGGGCACATCGCTCGGCTCTACATGTCCGATTTCGAAAGCCTCCACGCGATGGCGGCGGAAGTGGCGGACGACCGGATTAAGATGCCGACGTCCGATGACGAGCAGGAAGCCGACGCCCATGTTGAAGACGCGGTACATCTCGTCTTCGGGCACGCGTCCGATACGGGCGATCTGTCGGAAGACCGGCGGCACCTCCCATGAGTCCTTGCGGATGACGGCGCCGAGGCCGCGCGGCATCACGCGGGCGAGGTTGCCGCCTATGCCGCCGCCGGTCACGTGCGCCATCGCGCGTATCGCGTGCTGGACGTAACGCGCCAGAAGCGCCAGTACCGGCTTGACGTAGATCCGCGTCGGCTCCAGCAGTTCCTCGCCGAGCGTGCGGCCGAACTGCAGGACGTAACGCTTCAGAGACCAGCGGGCGCGGCTCAAAAACACCTTCCGCGCGAGACTGTAGCCGTTCGAATGCAGTCCGCTGGAGGCAAGACCCACTATCGCGTCGCCCGGCTCCATCCAGCGGCCGTCGAGTATCTCGTCCTCCTCGACCACGCCGACGGCGAAGCCGGCGAGATCGTATTCGCCCCTGCGATAGAAGCCGGGCAGTTCGGCGGTCTCTCCGCCGAGGAGCGCGCAGCCCGCCTGCCGGCAGCCTTCCGCCACGCCGGAGATGACCCGCTCGGCGACGCCCGTCTCGAGCGAGGAGCAGGCGAGATAGTCCAGGACGAAGAGCGGCCGGGCGCCGTAGACCAGTAAATCGTTCACGCACATGGCGACCATGTCCACGCCGACGGTGTCGTGAACGCCGGTCCTGAAGGCGATCTTCAGTTTGGTGCCGACGCCGTCGGCGGCGGCCAGCAGCACGGGTCGCCGTCGCGTGCGGTGAAACACGTCGGCGTCGATGCCGAAACGATAGAAGCCCGCGAAGCCGCCGTAGCGGTCGAGCACGCTCGGCGTGAAAGTGGAGGCGAGGTGGCCCTTGATGCGGCGCACCAGTTCCTCGCCCGCGTCTATGTCGACGCCGGCCGCCCTGTAGGTGAGCGGCTCCTCGGGCGATTCGTCAGGCTTCGGATCCGATCGACTCAGCATCGCGTTCCTCCGAGAGCGCACGGTGGCGCGCGGCGGCGGCGACCTGCGAGACGGCCCACGTCGCGGCCGCGCCGATCAGCGAGCACCAGAAAACGAATTCGCGACCGGAAAACGGCGTCAGCGCCGCCACTATCATGAAGTTTCCCGTGACCAGCACCGCCGCGAACTGCAGCGCGGCGCGCAGCGGCGCGCCGGTGAAAAAGTAATATCAGCCCGGCAGCAGCAGGTTCACAAACAGCAACGCCACCCTCAACGTCCGCCTCACGGCGCGGCGCCTCCTCTTTCCTTCTCTTTCCTGCCCACCGGCATAAGGTACAGCGGGGCCTCGTCGATGCCGAGCAACGCTTTCACCCTGTCGTCGTGGAAGGCGCCGACCGCGCAGGTGCCGAGCCCCAGCGTCTCGCACTGCAGATAGACGTTCTGGCCGGCGTGGCCGACCTCCATGTGAACGTAACGCGCGGCGCGACGGCCGTAACGGACGGAGGTGCGCGAGTAGTCGGCGGCGATCACGAAGGTGGCGGGCGCGTCCTTCAGCATCGCCTGGCCGAGCGCCGCGCCAGCGAGACGGTCCCGCAGGTCGCCTTCCTTCACCGACTCCAGTTCGTGCCGCCGCGGCAGATAACGATACAGTCCGGCTTTCAGGCCCTTCACGTCTCCCGCGACGAGGTATATCTCCAGCGGGAAAGTGGCGCCGGCCGACGGCGCGGTGCGGAAACCGCGGCGCTTCTCCGTGACGCCCTGCGCCGCCCACAACAGTTGCGACACCTCCTTCAGCGACAGCGGACCGTCGGCGTAGCGCCGCACGCTGCGCCGGGCGGCCAGCGTCTCCTCCAGACTGATTTTGCCTTTCGTCTCCGCCTCCGGAAGTTTCACCTTCTTTCCCTCCCCCGCCGGTTGCTTCTCCTGTCCCGAGACGCCCCACAGAGCGAAAAGGACCGCTCCGGTCGCGAGCAGCGCGGCGATCGTCGCTCTCATTCCGCGGCCTCCAAAGGCTTCGCAAAAAATCGCCTGCCGTGACGCTCCACGCGACAGAACGCGGGCTCGGCGTCGTGCTCGAACAGAAGCAGCCAGCCGTCCGCCGCGGCGCGCTCGAGCAGTTCGCGTTTGCGCGCCACCAACTCCTCCGGATACAGATCGTAGCCCATGATGTACGGCAGGTTCAGATGGTGCCGCGTCGGCACGAGATCGCCCGGACAGGCCACGGTCAGGCCGTCCGCGGAGACCGTCACCATCTGATGGCCGCGGGTGTGGCCGCCCGTCCGCAGCAGTTCCATCCCCGGAGCCAACTCGACCCGGTCCTCGCGCAGCGCGACGAGATTGCCGGAGGTCTCCACCGGCCGCCAGTCTCCTTCGCGATATGACCCGGCAGAAAGCGGGCCCGGATTCGCCGCCGCGTCCAGTTCCGCGCGCTGCACCAGGTATCGCGCCTCGGGAAACGTCGGCCTTCCATCCGTGCAGTTCCCCCCGGCGTGGTCGAAATGCAGATGCGTGCAGATCAGATGCGTGACCGACTCCGGCGGAACGCCCATCCCGCGCAGCCGCCCCGGCAGAAGACCGCAGCCGCTCATGCCGTAACGCTTCCTGGCCGCGGCGTCCCAGTCGCCGCCCATGCCGGTGTCGACCACCGCGACGCCGCCGGGGAAGCGCACCACAAGCGAGTTCAGACCCATACGGATGCGGTTCTTTCGATCCGGTCGCGTCAGACGCGACCAGAGCGTCTTCGGCACGATGCCGAACATGGCGCCGCCGTCGAGCCTGAACGTTCCGTCGCTTGCGAAGAAGATCTCGAAAGCGCCGATCCGCAACTTCCTCTCCTTCCGCGCGTCCCACGATTCTGCATCCGTCGCGTCGCTTTGTCAAGCCGCTCGCGCGCTTTGAGAAACCGCTCCGGCCGGCTATAATGCGAAGCGGAGCGATGAGGCGACGCGGTTGAGGTCCAAAGTCAAACTGGTTCTGCCGGGCTACAGGCACTCGATCGGACGCGTACTGCTGATGCGGGTCGTACTGGTGCTCTCGACCATATTGATAGTCTTTTCGGTCTTCTACATCGACAGAAGCGGCATACGGGACACGGCCGACGGGCACCTGAGCACGGCGGACATACTCTACTTCACGGTGATAACGGTCACGACGGTGGGCTACGGCGACGTGGTGCCGGTGAGCACGTTTGCGCGGATGTTCGACGCGTTTGCGGTGACGCTTGCGCGGCTTCTGATATGGCTGACGCTGCTGCGGACGACTTACGAACTGGCGCTTTCGAGATATCTTGAGGGCATACGAATGAAGCGACTGAAGGAGCGACTGACCTCGCACGTGGTGGTCTGCGGCTTCGGCGAACTGGGTCGGGCCACGGTGGCGAACCTCCTGGAGGGCGGATTTCCGAAGGAGCAGATAGTCATTCTGGACCCGAACGAGAGAGCGGCGGCCGAGGCGGCGGAGACGGGAGTGGCGGCGCTGGCGGCGGACGCCACCAAGGAAGAGGCGCTCAACGCCGCGGACATCGTCAACGCGAAAGCGCTGGTCGCCGCCACGGGTCGCGACGACACCAACATTCTCATCTGTCTGACCGCCAAGGCGCTGTCGAAGAGCGTCACCGTGATCGGTCGCGTCAAGGAAGCGGAGAACATGAAACTGATGGAGCACAGCGGCGCGGACATGGTCGTCTCGCCGGAGCAGATGGCCGGCGTCCAGATAGCGCAGCGCCTCGGCGG
>CAYPNR010000064.1:0-12874 GCA_964412125.1 uncultured Planctomycetota bacterium
GGTGGACAAGGAGGCCGAGACCGGCGCGGCGCCGGAGGCGTCCGCCGAAAAGGCGCCCGCCGAGAAACCCGTCGCGGAGGCGCCCGTCGAAAAAGCGCTGCCCGAGGAGGAGGAGTTGCGTATAGACATGGCGCGTGTCAGACGCGAGGCCGCGCTTCCCAAAGTCGTGGTGTGGGTGGTGGCGCTGTTCGTCTCCGCCAGCGCGTTGTTCCTGTTGTGGGAGGTCTACAAAGCGTGGCGCAAGACCGGCGTCGCCGCGGTCGGCGGACTTCTCAGGTCCAACGCGTCCTTCGAGAAGGGCAAGGAGGGACGGCCGGACGACTGGAAGGTGAGCACGCCCGCCATCTGCTACCTTGACGAGACGGTCAGGGCCGACGGCAGGCGCTCGTTGAAAATGGATCTTTCGGAGTTGCCGTCGGACGCTTCGGAGTGCACGGCGGAGTACGCTCATGCCATCGAAGTGGCGCACAAGAGTCGGTACACGCTCTCCGGCGACGTGCGGGTGGAGGGCAACGTCGAGGCGTGCGGCATAATGGTACGCTGGCTCAACCCGAAGCGACCGAACTACGAGAAGAAGCAGTTCGCCGGACCTTTGAAGTGGGGCAACACGCGCGGCCAGTTCATCAGGGTGAAGGGAACCGTCGCGCCGCCGGTCGGCGCTTCTCAAATGGCCGTGGTGCTGGTCGGCTACGGCCGGAGCGGAACCTGCTGGTTCGATCGCATCTCGGTCAAGAGCGAGCCGGCCGAGTCGCTCGAGCCGCTTCGCGCGGGCAACTACGCGCTCTACTACGACGAGAGGGGCGTCTGCGATCTCCTGGTGGAGAACGAACTGGTGCTGCAGGACGCCCAGGTCGGCGTCTTCGCCGGCAAGGACGGACGTCTGCTGCCGATGTCGCGTCAGAAGCGATGCATAGTGAGCGAGGAAGCGAAGCGAACCGGAAAGGCGATCGAGGCGCGCGGGCGTCTGAGACTGCACTCGGACACGTGGGCCGCGTTCGAGCAGCGGGCGTCCACGCAGGACGAAGAGGTGCGGCTGCGCTACCGTTTTCTGAATCCGCTGCCGGAGACGTCGGTCGTGGTGTGGGAGACGTGGGTGCCCGAGGAGATCGCCGGCGCCGGCGTCGAAGTGGTGGCCGGCGGCGCCAGGAAGAAAGTGGGACTGCAGTTCGACGAGGCCGCGGTCACCGAGATGATACTTCTCGTGGGCGAGAAAGAGGTGGTGGTGCGACTGGGCTTTCCCATGGAGGCCAGAGGCGTCAGGGAGGCGAGTTACGTTCACATCTCCTTCGGCGCGACCTCGGCGGAGTTGAAGGCGAACAAGGGCGAGTTGAAGGTGGCCCTGACGCCGTACTCGACGCAGCGCAAGCAGGGCGCGATAGAGCGGATGGAGAGACTCGAAGGTCTGTTCGCGGAGGGCAAGTTCGGCGAGGTGCTCAAGATAGGAGCGCAACTGCGCAACGAGACGCTTCTGTCGGAGGCGGATCGCGAGCGCGCGCATTCGCTTTGCGGAAAAGCGCAACTCATCACGCGACGCTGGCTTTCGCTGCTGGAAGACCTGGGACGGCAACTGGAGGACGAGCCTCGCACCGAAGTTCTGGAGGCGGCCAGGGCTCTTGCGCGGCGGTTGGAGGAGGCGTATGAGAAGTCGTCGGCCGAGCGCGAGCGCGCGGCGTGGCTGCTGGCGCGCGGCGAGGCCGCTTACAAAAAAGCGGTCGAGCAGCGCTCGCGGGACAAACTCGACGGACTGGTGAAGAAGGCGGAAGATTTCGTGAGCAAGGGACTCGTCGGCCACGCGCTTCTCGTCGTACGCCACATCCTCACGCGCTATCCCACCACCACTCAGGCCGGCGCGGCGCGGATACTGCTGCAGCGGATCGAGCGCATGCGGAGGACGCCGTGATGTCGCGTACGTTCTGGGGCGTCGACATCGGCGCGACCGGCACGAGAATCGCGCAGGTGACCGTCGAGGGGCGTCGCGCGGTGATGGAGCGTCTGTTGAAGATTCCGCCGGAGGCGGACCTCGCGGCCGCGCTGGCCGACTCCGGTCTCGTGGTGGGTGACGCGACACTGGGCCTGGGCGGTCGGGACGTGATGCTGCGTCTGCTGCGGGTGCAGGAGGCGCCTCTGCCCAGACTCAAAATGATAATGGACTTCGAACTCGCCCAGATAAACGCGAAGAGTCAGGAGCCGCTGTCGGGCGCGTATCATATCTGTCGTTCGTTCGCCGGCTCCGGCGGCGATCTGCTCGCGCTTGTGGCGCTGGTCAAGGACCAGACCGCCGAGACCAGAATAGAACACCTTCGCGCCGCGGGCTGTCGCGTCTATCGTATGCTTCCCGGCGCGGTCGCCGTGTTCAACACTTTCCTTGCGCTGAAGCGATACGAGCCGTCGGGAACGTATCTTCTGGTGGACGTCGGCGCGGAGTCCACCGACGTCGTGTTGGTCCGCGATCTGGAGTTGGTCGCGGCGCGCACCATGTCCATCGGCGGCGCGCTGTTCACGCAGTCTCTGGCGGACGCGCTCGGAATCTCTCCGGCGGACGCGGAGGGTCTCAAACGGCAGAGAGGCGTCATCAAGCCGAAAAACTGGGACAGCGAACGCGAAAAGGAGATCTCCGACGGCCTGACCGGCGCGGCCGAGCGGCTCTGCGCGGGTCTCCAGGGCGCCGTCATGTTCATGCGACGACAGTTGCGGGTCAAAGAGTTGAATTTCGACAAAGTGCTGCTCTTCGGAGGAGGCGCGGCGCTGCCGGGACTCGCCGACCACGTCGGACGGTTCATGCGCACCGAAGCGGAGGTCGCCGTTATCGTTCCGCCGCCGGAGGACGCCTGCGCCGAACTGGACGCGCGACCGGCCCTGGCGGAGAAGATTCCGTCCCGCGACGCGTCCGGCGTCGGTCCCGGAGGCGGCGAGTTCGCCACGGCGGTGGGCCTGGCGCTGGCCGGCGCCGGCGCTCCGTTCGTTCAACTGGATCTCGTCCCGCGCTCGCTCAAGAAGAAGATCTTCTTCCGCGAAAGAACCGTGTATCTGATGGCGGCGGGCGTCTTTCTGCTTCTGTTTCTGATTCTGATGGGCGTGGCGGTCGGCAGGGAACGCGGCAGCGCACTCCAGCGACGGGAGCAACTGGAGGAGAGAAAGAGCGAACTGGAGCAGCGACGGAGTCTCATGGCGAAGATGCGCAAGGACCTGGCGCTCGCGGAGGAGGCTCTTCTGCACATAGGCAATCTGTCCACGTCCAATCGGCATCTTGTGCTGCTGTTGTGTCGGCTGTGCGACTCACGACTGACGCCGCGCGGCGTACGACTGACTTCACTGGAGCACCGCTACAGGCCGGCGACCCTCGTCGAGAAGGACGGCGCGCTGGAGTGGTCGATAGACGATCAGCAGGTCGTGCTCTCCGGCGAGATCGTCACGCAGGAGGGCGCGGAAATGGAGATACTGCAAGGCTTTCGGAAGCGGCTGGGCAGGTTGGACTTCGTCAGGAAGGCGGAGATAGACGCCGGCGCGACGCGACGGGAACGCGGGCGTTTCGTCTTCCGCATGGTGCTGACGCTGGAGAAGAAGCGGGAGGCGGAAGGATGAGAGCGTACTGGGGCTGGTTCGCGATAGCCGGCGGTCTCGGAGTGGTGATATTGACCTTCGGCTGGTGGCTGGGCGCGCGCCTGGAGGCGGGCGATCTCAGGGCGCGGAACGCCGAACTCGCCGTCGGAATAGAACAGGGACGCGAAGTGCTTTACGAAGAAGGCGCGCTCGAGGCCCGACTGAAGGGAATAAGGGAGAAAGGCATAAAGCGGACCGGCGAGAGACTCGCTTTCAGACTGGACTTCCCGGCCGTGCCGGAGGGGATGAGTCCGGAGACGTTTCTGCGCGATCAACTGCTGAAGCGGCAGGACACGTTGGAGAAGAGGATAAAGAAGAGCGGTTTCGTGCGCCGGTACACGCGCAAGTGGGACCTCGACGCGCGCATAAAGGGCGAGTTGGAGAAGGAGAAGCGCGAGGAGTTGAAGTTGAGGATAGCGATCAGCGACCACGTCGTGAGCACGGCGCTTTCCTGCGGCGTCGAGGTTCTCGAACGACTGAAGCAGCGTGACGTGGAGGAGGAGCCGGCCGGCAAAGGCGACCTTGTGGTGCGGCGCTGCCCCGTCAGTTTCGAGATCGTCGCCGGACAGGAGTCGCTGGCGCGTTTCCTGGCGGAGTTGACCGTCGCGGGTCGCTTCCTGCACGTCACCGAGATAAAAGTGGAACCGGACAAGCGACTCGCGGGCCGGGTACGCGCGGCGCTGACGGTCGCGGCCGTGGAGGTGGCGGAGAAGAAGGGCGGAAAGGAATCGACGTCGCCGCGGGGCAAACCGCCGCGTCGCGGCGTCAGACCGCCCAGACGACGTTACTGAGGAGAGGGTCGGTGAACAAGGAGAAAGCAGCGGCGTTGGCGGCCGCGGCGCTCGTGGTGGTCGGCGTCTTTCTGGTTCAGGCGGCGGTGAGCGACGTTCATGAAGTGCCGCCCCTGCCGGAGAAGCAGACGACGACGCCGTACGCCGAGGACGTGCCGCTGGCGCTTCTCTCGAAAGGCGAGTTTCCCCGACTGTGGGGCGAGGTGAAGGACGTACGCAATCCGTGGGAGAGGTTCGAGGGTCTGGTGAGACCGGAGCCGCGGGACCTGCCGCTGGCCGCGCCGCCGCCGCCGGCGCCGTGGGTGCTGCTGCCGTCGCCGTCCTGCGCGGAAGGCGCCCCGGCCGAGACGCGTCCCGCCTCTCTCCTCGGATCCATAACGGTTCTGGACCAGCCGCCCGCCCCGTCCGGAGGGGAGGACGGCGAAAACGGAACCGGCGAATCGGGTGCTGATGAAGGGGATGACGGTGGCGGTCGTTGACGGAGCCGTTTCGCGTCCGGCGCTGCTCGCGTTCGTCGTGGCGACGTGCGCCGCGCTGTGCGCGCAGGAGGTCGAGATACCGGAGGTGCGCGAGTTCGACTACATCCGCCTGAAGTCCGGCGCGGTGCAGGTCGGCACCATCGAGAAGGTGACCGTCTCGGAGACGCATTTCAAGCCGCGCGACAATCCCACGCATACGCTGATCATTCAGAACGAGTTGATAGACAGGGTGTGGAGGCGACAGTCGCCGAAGGAGGCGTATCGGGCTCGTCTGAAGAAGATGAAGAGTCCGAAGGCGGAGGACTATCTCGCGCTGGCGAAGTGGGCGATGCGCTATCCGGATCTTTATGAGCAGGCGCGTGAGGCGCTGCACGGCGCGGTGAAGATGCGTCCGAAGGACGTCACGCCGTACAAGTTGCTGGTGCTGCTGGTGGAGACGGAGTGCGCGCGTCGGAATCGCGCTCCCACGGAGGCCGAAAGCGACCTGATGATGGAGGTGCTCGACGCGGCGCTCGCCCTGGAGGACCCGGACCTGTGCGCGCGCTGGGCGGAGGCGATGGCGGAAAGCGGCTTCGTTCACGACGGCGTCGAAATGCTGGAGCGTCTGTTGAAAAAGGGAGGAACGGACGCGGCGGTCGAGAGACGACTGCTGCTGGCGCACGCGGCCCTTACACTTCGGGACGCCGAGTTCGACAAGGCGCTCGCGTCGGCGGAAGAGGTGCTCTCGACGGACGCGGAGGACGCGGCGGCGCTGATGTTGAAGGCGCGCGCCGAGTTCGCGCTCGGCAAAACCGAGGACGCCGCCGCGACGCTGGTCTCGCTGAAGGAGAAGGCGCCGCTGTGGTGGAAGCCGCACGCCCTGGAGGGCGCGTTGAAACTGACGGCTGACGACTTCGCGGGCGCGGCGGGCGCTTTCGAGGAGGCGCTGCGGCTGCGCTCGCCGGAGGTGGGACTCCTGTGCGATCTCGCTCAGGCGCTCATGATGAGCGGTCGCGTGCACACCGCCAGGACGCGCCTCGACGAAGCGCTGCGGCTGGCCGGCGGCGCGTGGCGTCCGCACTACCTCAAGGCGCTGACCGCGCGCATCCTCGGCGACGCCGACGAGGAGGAGACGTCGCTGCGGAACGCGGCGGCGGACCCGGCCGCGCCGGCCTTCGTTCATTTCGCTCTGGCGCAGGCGCTGGCGGCGCGCGGCTCCTACAAGGACGCGCTCGACTACGCCGCCGGGGCCCTGAAAGCGGGACATCCGCCGGCGCAGGCCCACACTCTCCGCGCGGCGGTGCTGCTGGCCGGCGGCGACCACAAAGGCGCGGAACGTGCGCTTCTGGCGGCGCTGGCGGCCGACCCCAAATTCGCCGACGCTTACGCGGTCTACGGTCGGCTGTGTGTGGCGATGAAACGCCGCGCCGAGGCGCTGCGCCGCTTCGCCGAGGCGCTGCGCTGCGATCCGTCGCACGTCGACGCTCTTCGCAATCTCGCTTACATCCATTTCGCGCGCGGCGAGTACGAACGGGCCTCCGCCTACGTGGAGCGCCTGAAACAGATACCCGGCGCCGCGGACGCCTTCCTGAGACGCGCCGCGAAGGTGATAGACGAAGCGAAAACGCTGCTGCTCTGGAGGGATGGTTTCGATCGCGCCGACTCGCTGGAGGTCAAGAACGGCTGGGAGGAGGAAGGCGAGATACAGGGCGGCGCCGAGGCGCAGATCAAGCAACGAAGCCTCCTTCTCGAAGATCCGGGCAAGGGCGGTGAACTCGAAGTGTTCCGCTCCGAGAAGACCGCCGGACTGGTTCGCGTCGAGGCCGCGCTGGACGTCGCCTCCGCGCCGGGCGTGGACTGCGGACTGATGCTGGCGCGACGCGACGACAGAGGAACGCTGCGCGCGTGGATAGGAGTGTGGGTCGGCGCCGACGGCTCGGTGTGGTACAACTACTCGGAGAAAGGCCCGTCCGGGGAACTGCCTCTTGCGCCGCCTGTGAAGATGAGCGGCACGGAAGTCGTTCTGGCGCTGGAGTTGACCGACGAGAAAGAAGGGCTGTGGACGGTACTGGTGGACCACAAGGAGGTGGCGCAGATAAAGAAGAAGACGCTTTTGCGCGCCCTTTCCGCGGAGTGCGCGCTCACCCTGTACGTCAAGGCCGACTCCGGCAAGACTTACAAAGCGTTCGTGAAATGGGTGCGGGTCTTCAGACGTCCGAAGAAGGAGGGAGGACGTTGACGGCGCGACGACCGCGACGCGGCTTCACGCTTCTGGAGTTGCTCATCGTGATTCTCATCTTGAGCATACTGATGGGCATCACGGTGGTGGGCGTGAGTCACTTCATCGGAAAGGGCAAGGAGGCGAAGACGCGGGTCTTGATCGACCAGTTGACCAGGGCGGTGGAGGCGTATCACGACTCGGAGGCGGGCGGAGGCGATTATCCGCCGACGTCGCTGAGGGAGCGCGGCGCCGGAACCAACGGCGTCAACGAAGGAGTAGAGTCGCTGCTGGCGCATCTGATGAGCAGACGCGGAGGTCCGTTCGTGGAGGATCTCAAGGAGAGCGACTACGGCAACACCGACAACGACACGATAACCGGCTGGGATCCGCAATGGATATTCGGCGACTCCAGGGCGCGGGAGATCGTGGACGCCTGGGGAAACCCGCTGGTGTACTTTCACTGGCGTGATTACGAACATCCCTCCTCCTACATGACGCGTTATAAACTGAGGAACAAGCGATACGTGAACGCGCGGCCGGCGCGCGACAGGAACAAGACCTGGCCGCGCTACAGGAAGTTCATGATATGGTCGATGGGGCCCGACGGAGGGAATAAGGACGGGCACGGCGATGGTCCCTGCAACTGGCGGCAGTAGGCGCGGGTTCACCCTCGCCGAACTGCTCGTCGTGATCGCGCTTATTGTGATCCTCATAGGGATAGGCGTGGGCGTCGTCCTGAGAATCGCTTCGGGCATGCCGTTCGAAGGCGTCGCCGCCCGCGTCCGTCACCTGCTGATGCTCGCGTCCGCCTCGGCGCGCGAGCATCGCTGCGAGACATGCGTCCATTTCGACGTCCGGGAGAGTCGCGTCAGAATGCTGCGACGCGTCAATCTCCTGCAGTTCCGTTTCGACGATCTCGCCGACGACGCCGAGACGACCGTCGGCGCGCATCGCGTCTCCGCCGCACTGACCAACGTGGCTTCGGCGCCCGGTCTGATAGGCACGGCCTGCGAGTTCGGCACCGATCCGTCCTGCGAACTCGCCAACAGTTACGCCGTGATCGAGAAAGTGCCGTTCTCCTCGCCGGCCGGCGGCATCTTCATCGACGTCTGGATCTATCCCGGCGACTTCCGCGGCCGGCGATATCTGGAGGTGCGCAAGGGCGTGATACAGGACGCGCCGGACTTCAGCGCGCCGTTCTCCGAGCGTTTCGAGAAGGAGTTGCGCTTCGTCATTCTCATGCGCTACGGTTCGTTCTTTCTTAGCCTGACCGAGTCGTACGCTCTGGAGGTCGGCTTCTGGGAGCCGAAGGTGCGCAGGCCTCTCAGGACGCGCGACGGCGTCGTTCAGCCCAATCGCTGGCAGCACGTCTCTCTCCGCTACAATCTTCGCGAGGTGTCGCTTTCGGTGGACGGCGTCGAACTGTCTCTCTTCAAGGTGACCGGCGACACGAGGATGGTCGCGCTTTCCCGTCTGGACGCGGAGGAATACGAGGATCTGATGCCGAAACAGGTGCCGGAGAGCGACGAGCCGATATTCATCAGTTCGCCGGAGGAGTCGTTCTACGGCGCGATCGACGAGGTCCGCGTCGACGGCTACGTCGCCGACGAGGAGTTCGTGCTGCCGCCCGGGATACGGATCATGGGCGAAGGAGGCTATGTGAACTTCGGACCCGACGGCGCGCTCGACGCGCGTTACCACGGCGAGGACGCGGAGATAGAGATAACCAACAACGTTCATTATCGACCGCCGGAGCGCGAGGACGAAAGCGATCCTTTCGTCAGTCGCTTCGGTCTGGCCGCGCCGCCGACGCTGGACGACCTGCAGGAGAACGAAGCGGAGCCCAAAAAGGTGTCGAAAGGCGCGCGTGTCGCGACTATAGGTGTGACTCTTTCCGGAAAAAGCAGTCTTATTATTGAGGGATGGTCCGACTACGTACGGCGAAAAGGGGGCCGGCAATGAGATATCGATGCGGTTTCGCGTTGGTGTTGGTGGTGGTGGTGCTGGCGGCGCTGGTGGCCGTCGGTCTGCCTCTTGTGGCGGCGATGGGCTATCAGAAGAGACTGTCCGAGGCGGCGTATCAGCGGCAGCGCGCGCGACTGGCGGCCGAGGCCGCGCTCAACCACGCCGTGGCGAGTCTCTGGCGCACGCACACCGCTCTCGAACGCGAAAAGGAGATCGAGAACCTGGAGGCGGACGACGGCTCCGCGGTTCCTCCGGAGGGCGGCGCGCAGTCCTCGGAGCCGGTGCCGGACGCCTTCTCCACTCCGGACTACGATCAGCCGTCCGAGTTCGCCGTCTCGCCGCCTTCGGTCGAGGAGGAGGAAGGCGAGACGCTCAGCATGCTCGACTCGCACGGGGAGATCGCTTACAGTCGCGTCGAGGACGAAAACGGTCGTGTTAATCTCAACTCCGCTTCGCCCTGGCTGATGGCCAACCTGTTCGGATACACCGTTCTGACCGAGGACCTGAGTTACGCCGACAGGGAGGTGCCGGTCGCCGACGCTTCGTTTTTGTTCACCGACGACGATCCGGAGACGATAGACGGTTTCGTGCGCATAGGCAACGAGTACATCGCCTATCGGGACATCGAGAACAACGTTCTCAAAGGCTGTCTGCGGGGGCTGTTTCTGGATCCGCGCAAGCATCGCAGGGGAGAGTTGGTGCACGACGGTCGGCCGTACAAGATAGCGAGTCACCGCACGGAAGCGGCGCGCGGCCGTCTCTTCCTTTTCGAGACGCCGCAGTCGGTCAGAGACGTGGCGAGATGGACGCGTTTCTCCGCGGTCGCCGAGGCGCTCAAGTACAGACGCCTCTTCGCGGAGCAACTCAAGGAGTACGGCGTCTCTCCGGAGGACCTGGAGGACGCCGAGATAGACCCGACGCAACTCGACCCGCCGGAGGGCTGGGAGCGGCCGCACATGAGCGAGGACGTCGAAGCGCTGCTCCGCAAGTACGGCATCGATCCCGACGAGGTGGAGGGCGGAATGGATCCGTACGACGTGAGTCGCCTGAACCGCATCACCAGGCGGATGACCGACGGCATGAACAGGATAATGCAGCGGATGCAGAAGATGCAGGGCAAGGGAAGCGACGACAAGAAGAAGTCGGGACGCAACGAAGAACTGCTGAAGAAGTTACAGGAGATGCTGGCCGAGCGTGAGGAGACGTTCAAGGGCTTTCTGGAGGCGGTGGAGGAGTACTACTCGGAGCGGCGGAAGTTTCTGAACAAGTTTTATCCGGAGGCGGTGAAGAACCTCGGCGAACTGAGACGGCTGCTCGACGTGGAGACGCTCGACGCGTTCACTTATCAGCGGCTTGCGCCGTATGTGACGACCTTTTCGTATCGGCCGCGCGACTGGACCGAGCCGGCCGTTCTCGTCGCGGACGTTCCGTCCGAGCGCGAGGAAGGCTTCTACGACCGGCGGACTCTGGTGGTGCGCGGCAACACGCGTTTCTTCGGTCGCGGCACGATAGTGCGGGTGTGGGACGACGGCAACGAGGAGTACGGCATAGTTTCCGGCCGCGGCGGCAGTCGTATCGTACTGGAGTCGGAACTCCAGAACGACTACGTCGCCGGACAGGCGTGGGTCTCGGCGCTGATACGGCACCCGGTGAACATAAACGCCTGCGACGATCGCGTGCTGAAGGCGCTTCTGGTCGGGCTGCGGTTCAGGCAGGTGGAGTTCGTCTCGGAGATGTACTCCATATTCCGGCGGACCGTGCTGAAGCGCACCGAAGAGGACGAGATGGAGATGGTGACGCCGGAGGAGGCCGACAGGATAATCGAGCGCATCCGCGCGACGCCTCCGACCTGTCACGAAGACCTCAGAGACCTTCTGCAGGCCGCCGTGGACGCGGAGGAGATCTCCGACGAGGACGCGATGGCGATTTTCATAAACGCGGTGAACGCCAACTCACCGGCGCTCGCGATCTCCACCGCGCCGTTCTGCTACCACTCCCACGACGTCTTCCGGATAGACGCCTACGGCATCATCAACGCGAAGACGGGCGAGGAACTGGCGCGCTGCCATCTTCGCGCGGTGGTGCAGGTGTCTCCGCCGCAGGTGGTGAAGTGGACGCTGACCAGTCAACAGGACCTCTGCGACGGCTACGTTCTCGGCTACGACAGGCGTCGGCACAGACGCCATCTGCTGCAGTTTCCGGATCGTCAGATGAACTGGCTCGTGTCCTCGCCGATTCCGCTGGTGCCGCCGCAGGGCGGCTCGGTGGAGGTGGCGTTTCCGTCGCGCAGTCGCGACCCGGTCGAAGGCGACCTGCGCATACTCACCTGTCGGATGCCCGACGCCGACCACTACAACAACCATTTCGACCAGTCGCTGGAGGGGGTGGAAGCGTCGCCCATGGCGGTGAACGTGAGCAAGGTTTTTCCGACGCGGCGGTTGGCGGCCGGCGTCACCGGCCTTGCGCCGGCCTTCTTCGCCTGCTGGTTCAAGCCGAACTGGTCCGGCGGACAGCATTACTTCTTCGACACCGGCGGTCTGGGGCACCACGAAGATAGAATATGTTTGTTCTACGACGGCACCGATCTCGTTCTGCGCGTGGGCGACCCGACCATGGACGACGACAGTTCGGCTGAGTTGCGCGCGCCTTATCAGTTCCAGCCGAATCAGTGGTACCACATCGCCTGTTCCTGGCGCGGAGTTCGTTTCGGTCAACTTTCGATATGGGTCGACGGCAAGCCGGTGGGCGTGCAGAACAACTACACGCGACTGACCGCGGACGTGGACGATCGCGAGACGCTGATACCGGTGGAGGACGCGGCGGCGCTCGGCCTGGAGACGCCCGACCCCGCGTCGTTCATCCGTCCGCCGATACTGGTCGGCGACGAAGTGATGGAAGTGGTGGAGATACGCGGCAACACGCTTGTGGTGCGCAGCGTCGACGTGGTGGACCCGCAGAACCCCGGCAAGGTGACCACGCGTCGTGTGGCGTGTCGCGGGACGCGCGCGGCCGCGCACGAGCGCTGCAGCATAGTTCAGCCGTTCGGCTACGCGGTGGCGATAGGCGCGGAGATACCCGTGGGCGGCGCCACGCTCGCTCACGATCTGCCCAATCCCACGCCGATGACGCTGACGGTGAAGCCCCGCGGCGCGGACCCGCGCGACCCGAGCACCTGGAGCGTCGGCGCGACCGAGAACGTCATACCGGTCGAGTCCACCGCCGGCTTTCCGCAGGAGGGAGTGATTCTGCTGGGGACCGGCGAGATGGTGCACTACGGCGGGCTTGCGGCCGACTCCTTCATCAACTGCCGCCGCGGCGCCGAAGGCACCACGCCGGCGCCGATCGGGCCGGGCACGCCGGTTCGTCTGGTCTCGCTCGGCGTCAGCAAGACCGACGACTACGACGACACCGGCATCGTGCAGATAGGTCGCGAGTGGATTTCGTACCGCAAGGCGAAGGACGCCGAACTGAAAGATCGTTTCCTGATAATGGACGCCTCCGGCGGCGGTCGCGTCGCACGGCCGCAGCCCGTACAGCCGGGCCGGCCGCTCTCGCCGGAGCAGATACGTCAGATACTCGACAGGCTGCGCCGGATGGGAGTGCCGGAGGACATGTTACGCCGGATAGGCGAGCGCATGCGCAACATCACGCCAGAGGACATGAGAAGGATAATGGAGCGACTGCGACGCATGATCGGCCCCGGCGGTCCGGGCGGTTTCAATCCCGGCGGCACGCTCAGACCGCGGCAGCCGGGCGGCTCCGACAGGATACCGCGGCCGCGGCGGCCGTTCGTGTTTCCCTGGAGCGACGACCCGCTGGAGTTCGTCGTTCCGCAGGGC
>CAYPNR010000065.1:0-3690 GCA_964412125.1 uncultured Planctomycetota bacterium
CCGGGGCCGACCTTCGTCCCCGGCGGACTTCGAAACCGTCCGCGTCGAGCGCGGCTCCGCGGGCGCCTCAGCCGGACAGCGCGGCCGCGAGAGCGTCCACTTCTTCACGGCTGTTGGTCTCGGTCACCGCCACTAACAGACAGTCGGCCAGGTCGTCGTACCATGTCTCGAGCGCCGGACCGATGAGAATGTCGTTCTCCTGCAGCAGTCGCTTCTGAACGGCACGCGCGTCGGGAACCTTCAAGGCGAACTCGCAGAAGAACGGTCCCGAGAAGCGAAGCGAAAGGCCGGCGGAGACGAGTTTTTCTGCGGCGTAGTGCGCCTTCTGCGCGGAAAGTTCGGCGATACGAACGTAGCCGCTTCTGCCGAGCGCGACCAGATGTATGAGCGCGCGCATCGCGCAGAGCGCCTGATTGGTGCAGATGTTCGACGACGCCTTCTCGCGGCGGATGTGCTGCTCACGCGTCTGGAAGGTGAGCACGTAACCCGGCTCGCCGTCGGCGTCGACGGTCCGGCCGGCGATGCGGCCGGGCATCTGACGAACGTATTTCGACAGCGCCGCGAAGTAGCCGAAGCCGGGGCCGCCGTAGCACGGATAATTGCCGAGACCGAGACCGTCGCCCACGACTATGTCCGCTCCGTAGGAGCCGGGCGGCTCGAGAACCGCCAGCGAGACCGGATCGCAGCAGGCCACAAGCAGCGCGCCGGCGGTCCCGGCGGCGGCGGAGAAAGCGCGGCCGTCCTCGACGACGCCGAAGAAGTTCGGCGACTGGAAAGCCACGCAGGCGACGCCGTCGTCGACGGCGGCGGCGAGCGCGTCCATGTCGGTCGCGCCGGTCTCCGAGTCGAACGGTATCTCGACAAGTTCGGAGCCGAGCGGCTCGACATAGGTGCGGAGAACCTGGCGGTACTCCGGATGAACCGCCCGCGAGACGACGAAGCGGGTGCGTTTCTTTCTGTGAACGTGGTAGGCCATGATCGCGGCCTCGGCGAGCGCGGTCGCGCCGTCGTAGTGGCTGGCGTTGGACACATCCATGCCGGTGAGCATACATATTGCGGTCTGGTACTCGAAAATCGTCTGCAGCGTGCCCTGAGACGCTTCCGCCTGGTACGGAGTGTAGGCGGTGTAGAACTCGCCCCGCGACGAAAGAGCGTCCACGACGGCGGGAACGAAACGCGAGTAAGCACCGCCGCCGAGAAACGTGACGCAGTCGGTGCGGTTGCGCCCGGCGAGGCTCTCGAAGTAGCGACGAACCTCAGGCTCGCTCATGGGCTCCGGCAGCCGCAACCCGCCGGTGAAACGTATGCGCTCCGGTACGCTGTCGAACAACTCGTCGACGCTGGAGACGCCTATCGTCTCCAGAATTTTCTTCACGTCGGCGTCGGAATGCGGAACGTAGTCCATCTGCCGCAGTCCCCCAACACTCGCTCGAAAGCGGACTAATGACCGGCGGCGGCCTCCTCTTCGCAGTACTTGTTGTAGGTCTCCAGGTCCATCAACTTCTCCAGTTCGGCCTCGTCGGACATCTCCACCTTGATCATCCAGCCGGCGCCGTACGGGTCCTGCGCCAGTACCTCCAACTGCTCGCGCAGGTCTTCGTTCACCTCCGTCACCTTTCCGGAGACCGGCGAGGTCAGGTCCTCCACCGCCTTGACGGACTCTATCTCGCCGAACGGCTCGTTCTGCTTCACCAGCGTCCCGATCTGCGGCAGGTCCACAAACACCAGGTCGCTCAGGTGCTCTATGGCATAGTCGCTTATGCCGACCGTCCCGACGCTGCCCTCCGCGATCACCCATTCATGACTCCTGGTGAAACGCGCGTTCGCGGGTCTTTTGGCCATGGCCGGACCTCCTAACAGCCACCTCCGTGAAGATGATAGCGTCACAGGCGACCGAATCAAGGATCGGCGGCGGAAGACGCGCCTTTTCGCGACATGCGCGAACGCCCCGTCAGCGGCTGTACTTCTCGAGAACGAAGTCCGGCACCTGCTCGAGAAACGAAAACGCGAACTCGTAAAGGTAGCGGTAGACGTCCACCTTCCACCGGAACTTGAAGTAGAACAGACCGGCGTCGTGCCGCATCTCGATGTAGGGCTTCTGCGGCACTCGAAGCAGGTACTCCATCATCTGTTGGTTGATCACCTCGTAGGCGAACTTCTTGGACTCCGACTTGACGTAGAACTTCCTGGAGAACTCGTGCGACTCGAAGTCTATGTCGTCGAAGCCGATCGCCGAGGTGATCTTGTCGTACCAGCGCTCGCGACGTATCCACAGATACGGAAAGTTCATGCCCACCTCGATCACGCAGCAGCAGAAACTGTGGGTGGTCTGATTCTTGCCGGAGCCGGTCACGTATCTGTAGTCGAAGAGGAAGACGTCGGCGCCTTCGCGGCTGCCGTGGATGACGTTGGACGCACGACGCGAGTGGCCGATGTTGAAGAGATTGAGAAAGTCGAACCGCCCGGGAAGATGAAACATGTCACGCGGACTGTAGGTGAAGCCGAGCGAGGAAGCGAGTTGCCGGAGGGCCTGCCGTCGCTTGCGCCACATGATGATGCCGATCACCATCGCGGCCGCGACGGCGGCGATCACCAGAATCACGATGAGCACCATACCTCCTCCCACGGGCCGCATCCTCCCAATATGGCCCCGAGAGAGTATACGGCAGCGCCGCACGCTTTTCAACCGCCGCGGCGGAGACTCCGGGACTTGACCGGCCGCCCCCGTCCTTCTATCATGATGGGGTCGCGCCTGAGGAGCACGCGTTGGACGCACAGGAGGTTCGGCGGAGCGTACCGTTTCACGTCTGGCAGGCGAAGAACCGTCGCGCCACGGTCGTGCTCGTCGCGTTCTTCATAGGACTGGTCGGCTTCATGGGCTACTGGCTGGGGCTGCTCATCTTCTGGAGCACCGCCGGCTCGATCGCCGCATGCGTCACCGCGCTGCTCCTGAGCGGCCTCTGGTTCGTGGTCTCCTACTACTCCGGCGGCTATATGGTGCTGGGCATCCACAGGGCCCGTCCCGCTCATCCCGAACGCGAGCGTCAACTCTGCAACGTGGTGGAGGAGATGGCGATAGCGGCCGGCACGCCGACGCCGCTGGTGTATGTGATGCCCTCGCAGGCGCTGAACGCGTTCGCGACCGGTCGCTCGCCGGAGCACTCGATGGTCGCGGTCACAAGCGGACTTCTGGAGAAGTTGAGCCGCGACGAGTTGCAGGGCGTGGTCGCGCACGAGATGAGCCACATCCGCAACTACGACATACGTCTCATGATGCTTGTGGCGACGCTGGTCGGCGCGGTGGTGGTGATAAGCGAGGTGATGTGGCGCGTGGGACGCGTCGTGGCGATGAGCGGGGGGCGCTCACGCGGCCGCGGCGGCGGCGGCGCGGCGGTGCTGGTGATCGTCGTGGTCTCGGCGATTCTGGCGGCGGTCGCGCCGATGATCGCACGTATCATCCAGTTCGCCATAAGTCGTCGTCGCGAGTATCTCGCCGACGCCTCCGGCGTGGAACTCACCCGCTATCCGCAGGGCCTGGCGAACGCGCTGGAGAAGATAGCCTTCGGCCCCAAATGGCGCCTGGCCAGTCGCTCCACGCAGCACACCTACATCCACAATCCGTTCATGGGCCTCCGCGGAGGACTGTTCGCGACGCATCCGCCGATAGGCGAGCGCATCCGTCGCCTGCGC
>CAYPNR010000065.1:3790-12587 GCA_964412125.1 uncultured Planctomycetota bacterium
CCGCGCGGGAGCGTCAGAGCCGCGCGACGTGCGCCACCAGCCGCGCGCTCGCTATCACGTCGTTGTGGTAGACCACCACCGGCGGAAAGTTGTGGTTGAGCGGCTGCAGGCGGACACGCGCGTTGGGGTCGTAATGAACCTGACGGAAGAAGGGTTTGTGGCCGTGGACGCGCACGAAGGCGAAGTCGCGGTTGCGGACCTCCGCCTTCGGAGAGAATATAAGGACGTCGCCCTCCCGGAACGACGGCCAGGCCGCCTGAACCATGTCGCCGCCCACGCAGTAGACGGCGAACGCCTTTTCGTCGTCGAACCGCGGCACGAAAACGAAATCGTCCACCTCGTCTATCGGCACGCCGTCGACGGTGAACTCGGTGGGATAGCCTTTCGCGACGGAGCCGTAGACGGGGATGCCGCGACGCTGCCGGTCGTCCGCCTCTATGGCGCCGAGCGTCCTTTCGGAATGCGCCTGCTTCAGACGCATCACCTGTCGTTTCAGATCGCCTATCACCCGCTGCTGCGAGTCCAGAAGGTCGAACGGCTGTATCTTCAAAACCTTGCATATCTTCTGGAGGGTGTCGACCGGAATGTAGCCGATCTCGCCGTCCTCGAGCGCCTTGACATACGTGCGCGGCTTGCCCAGCCTGTCGGCCAACTCCTCCGGCGTCAGATGTATCTCGTGCCGGCGACGGCGTATCACGCGGCCCACCTCGCGCACGGCACGTCGCAGGTCCGCTTCGCCCTCCTCCGGCAACACCTCCTCGTGCTGGCCGTAAAAGTAGCCCGGAGGCACGCCGAGAACGTTCGCTATCCGCTCCAGAAGCCGCGCGTCTATCCGGCGCTGACCGCTCTCCAGCCGCGACATCTGCGACTGACTCACGCCCAGCCTCTCGGCGAGTTCCTTGCTCGTCATGCGCCGCTTCTCGCGCAGCAGCCTTATCTCAAGGCCTATGTCCATCCACGCCCTCCCTCACGGCGTTCCCACCTCATGCATTATACCCCCACGCCCGCGTTCATCAACTCCGCTTCCCGCGCACGCCTCCGAATCGCAGCGGTCCGTCCGCTCCGCAGCCGGCGTCCTCATTCCACCTCCGCGCGGCGGTCGAGCAGACGATACTGAACGGCCTCGGCGACGTGCGCGTCGGTCACCTCCTCCGAGCCCTCGATGTCGGCGATGGTGCGGGCGACCTTGAGAACGCGTCCGAAAGCGCGAGCCGAAAGCGCAAGCGTCTCCATGGCGGAGGCGAGCAGGTCGAGCGCGGCGCGCGTGGGGCGCGCGAGCGCGCGGACGCGCGACGCGGGGAGTTGCGAATTGAAACGGACGCGCGAGTCCGCGAACCGCTCCTCCTGACGGCGATGCGCGGCGAGAACCGAGACGCGCATCGTCGCCGAGTCGACTCCGGCCGGCGCGTCGCGCAGCACGCCGGAACGCACGCGCGGAACCTCGATGTGAATGTCTATACGGTCCATCACGGGTCCGGAGAGCCGCGAACGCCAGTTGCGGATCTGACGAGGCGAGCAGCGACAGGCGCGGCGGGCGTCGCCGTAGTAGCCGCAGGGACAGGGATTGGCGGCGGCCACGAACATGAAACGCGCAGGCAGGGTGACCGTATAACTGGCGCGCGAGACGGTTATGCGTCCCTCCTCGAGCGGCTGGCGCAGCGCTTCCAGGGCCGCGCGGTCGAACAGCGGCAACTCGTCGAGAAACAGTACGCCGTTGTGCGCCAGCGAGATCTCGCCGGGCCGCGGCGATACGCCGCCTCCGACCAGGCCGACGTCGGAGATGGTGTGGTGCGGCGCGCGGAACGGACGCGCGCGAAGAAGACCGCCGCGAAGAAGCCCCGCGACGGAATGGACGCGGGAGGCCTCCAGCGCCTCCGCCTCGCTCATCGGCGGCAGAACGGAAGGCAGGCGCTGCGCCATCATCGTCTTGCCGGAGCCGGGAGGGCCGAGCATCAACACGTTGTGCATGCCGGCCGCCGCGACAAGCATGGCGCGTTTCACCGCTTCGTGGCCGCGAACGTCGCCGAAGTCGGGAGTCGCCTCGACGTCGGACTCCGGCGGCGCGACCGGAGAGTCCGGCGCGCGAGCGCCGACGGCGGCTTCGGCGGCCTCGCGGAGAGTCGAAACGGCCCAGATCGAAAGACCGCCGACGGCGCACGCCTCCGACAGATTCTCACGCGGAACGATGAGGCCGCGCAGGCCCGCCTGACGCGCGGCGACGGCCGCGGCGAGAACGCCGTCGGTGCGTCGTACCTCTCCGCCGAGCGCCAGTTCGCCGACGACCAGCGTGCCGTCGAGCGTCGAGCGTAACTGGCCGGTCGCGATCAGAAGTCCCAGGGCCATCGGCAGGTCGAAGAACGCGCCCGCCTTGCGCAAGGCGGCCGGCGCGAGATTCACCGTGACGCGACCGTCCGGAAAATCGAAACCGCTGTTGGCGACGGCGGAACGCACACGCTCGCGACTCTCGCGTACCGCCGCGTCCGGCAGGCCGACCACCGAAAAACACGGCAGGCCGGCGGAGACGTCCACCTCGACGCCGACCGTGAAGGCGTCCACTCCCAGAATGCCGCAGGAGACGATACGCGAGAGCACGACGGCTCCTTCATCAAACTTCACTTGCCGCCGCTCTTCTCCTCGAGAGGCTCCTCGACGAGGTAGCGTCTGAGGAGTTCGGCGGCGGACGGCTTCTCGGGCGGCAGCGGCGCCGGTTCGGCGGCGAGTCCCCTCCCCAGCACCTCCAGATGCACGCGGAAGAAGCCCTCGATCGAGTTGGGGTCCCACCACGAATAGCGGCTCAGGTCGAGCCGGATCTCGACTTCGCCGCCGTCGCGGATCCGAACCGACCTGCCGGAGCCGGTCGGAAAAACCTGCGTGCCGACGCGCACCTCGACGCCGCGCCAGGCTTGCGAGTCTCCGTAGTCGGGGCCCTCCGGGTGTACGGTCGCGTAGTTGACCCTGATGATTCCTCTGACGCGCACCGACAGCATCTCTCCGGCGTCCACCGAAAGGCCGGTTCCCGTCCATGACGTCGTCGGTTGCAGGCGCACCACCTTGCCGAGACCCGGACTGCCGCCGACGCTCATCGCGAGTACGTCACTGAACGGCGCCTCCACGAGACCGTACGGCGTGTCGAGTCGCACGGACTCCGCTTCCACCTCCCCCAGAACGTCGAACCTGCGCGTCATCACGAAAGTGCCCTCGCCGATCGACGGCGTGCTCTTCCTGCGCGCCTCCGCCGTCAGGCGTCGCCAGAATCGGCGTTCGTACCGGTAAGGAGACTCCAGAAGACGCGCCTCCACCAGCGGCTTCGCAAACTCCCATAACTTGAGCAGCGCTTCCTTCTCCCGTACCAGCGGGTCGCGTACCACTATGACGCGACGACCGCCGGACCACTGCTCCTCCTTCTGCACGTAGTCCACCTTCTCGCCCATCTCCCGCCGCTTCTCCAACTCCCTGAAATAGGCGCTCACGTGCTCCACCAGGGGCCGCACGCGATCGGTGAAGACGCGACGCCTGTACCCGGCGCGCATGAAACCGTAAAGATCCTCCGTCGGTATCCGCAGCACGCCGTAGTCGGTCCGCACGACGAGTTCGCGGAACGACGCGCGGCCCCGAACGAGCGCGCCTCCCGCCAGGTGCAGCGTGACCACAGGTGAGTCCAGACTGTGCCTCTTCAGCCGCTCCCATTCTATCTTCCGCAGCGTACCGTCGGGCGCGCGGACCAGCAGATACTCGCCGCGCCTCTCGTCCAGAATCACGCCCTCCACACGCGTGTCGTCCTTCAGAACTATCTCGTCGCCTGCGAGGACGCCCAGAAACATCGTCAGAACGACAACCGAGACGGCGAGACGCATCGCCAGTCCTCCAACGTTCGCCTCCGCCCCCGCCGCTTCAGTATTCTTACACACAAAGGGGAGTCCGTCAACGCGATTTGTGAGCGCCGCCGCGACGCCGTCGAAGCCTACCAGGAGTGGGAGATGGCGTCCGCGGCGCAGGCGGCCGCGCACGGCGGATCTCCGGAGTCGCGGGCCGAGGCGGACTTGCACGGCCCGCAGACGTACTTCAACTTATTTCGTTGCTCCTCTCCGACCGTCGCGACGCGCCCTTCGCGAAACGGGTCGCCCGCGTCCTCGTCGAGCGCGAAAACGTCCCGCGGACACGCCTCCACACACGCCCCGCAGCCGTTGCACCTGTCTGTGTCCACGACGATGAAGAACTCGCCGGAGGCGTCCCTGTAACCGTAGTGCGCCAGCACGACACGCGTCCTCGACGGATCCTTTGTGATTATACGCGCGGCGGGCCGCATCTCAAAGCGCGGAACCGCGGCGCGCGCGGCGTATTAGCGTCAATTCGGGGGTATGCGGTTGCAATCGCGCCCGAGCGCGCGTAAATTATGAGAGGCGTCGGATACTTAGGCGGATCGCATTATGAAGCCGTGTGACGTCTGCAAGAAGCGCGTCGCGATAGTCCACATAAGCGAAGTGCTGCCCGACGGCACCGTAAAGACGGTGAGTCTCTGCGACCAGTGCGCGAAAGCGCAGGGCGTCGGCGGCGGCAAGGGCAAAAGTGTGCCGCAGCAGTTGGTGGAGTTGATGGCGCAGGTGGTCGACAAGCAACTGGAAGAGATGCCGGAGGACGTGAGAAACAAACGCTGTCCGGCCTGCGGCATAACATACAAGGAGTTCCGCCAGAAAGGCCAGTTCGGCTGCGCAAAGGACTACGAAGCGTTCGAGGAGGCGGTGGCGGGACTCCTGGAGCGACTGCACTACGGCGGCGAGCACCGGGGACGGGCGCCGAGACAGGATCGCGAGCGCTCCAGGCGACAGACGCGTCTGCTGGAGATGAAAAAAGCGCTGACGAAGGCGGTGGAGGATGAGGACTACGAAACGGCGGCGCGTCTGCGGGACGAGATAAGGGAACTGGAAGCCGAGGAGGACGAAGGATCGACAGACCCGACTTCCTGAAAATGGCGCAAGAGGCCGGCGCGTGGCTCAACCGACGCGGACCCGAAGGCGACGTGGTCGTCTCCAGTCGCGTGCGACTGGCGCGTAACCTCGCGGGCTTCCGCTTCGTCTGGAGGGCCGAGGAGGACGAATTGCAACACATACGTGATCTTCTTAAGAACAAGTTGCTGCAGATAGTGGCCGCGCCCACGTATATCTCTATGGAGGAAATGGGGGCGGTCGAGCGGGGAGTCCTGATGGAACGAAACCTCATAAGCAGCGCCCTGTCGGAGTCGAACAGACCCGCCGGCGTGCTGTTCACCGCCGACGAGAGCATGGGCGCCATGGTCAACGAAGAGGATCATCTTCGACTACACGTGACGCTGCCCGGACTCGAACTGCAAAAAGGGTATCTCGCCTTGAGCGAGGCGGACGAGAAAATGGAACACGAAGTCGAGTACGCCTTCTCCGAACGCTTCGGCTATCTGACCGCGTGCCCCACCAACACCGGAACGGGCCTGCGCGCGAGCGTGATGCTGCATCTGCCGGCGCTGGTCATGACGCGACAGATGGGCCGCGTCTTCGAGTCGGTCTTCAATCTCGGCCTGGCCATACGCGGCTTCCACGGAGAAGGAACCGGCGCGAGCGGCGATTTCTATCAGATCTCCAACCAGAAGACGCTCGGCAAGGCCGAGTCCGTGATAATAGACGACCTTCTCAGTTTCGTCCCGGAGATAATACGCTACGAACGCGAGGTGCGCGAAGCGCTGCTGGGACACACGCGTAGCAGACTCGAGGATCGTATCTGGCGCGCCTACGGAATATTGAGGACCAGCCGCCTCATAAGCACCGAAGAGGCTCTGGACATGCTCTCGCTGGTGAGACTGGGCGCGGTGCTGAAACTGCTGAACGGCGTCACCCTCGAGGGCGTGAACCAGTTGTTCATACTGACGCAGCCCGCTCATACTCAACAGCGCGCGGGAGGCAGTCTCGCCGACGAGGAGCGCGACGGACGACGGGCGGCGTTCCTGAGAAAATGGTTCAGCGCGAACTGAAAGCGGAGGACCGGCGATGAGATGGTTTTTGGTTTCGCTTGTGCTCGTCTTCCTTTCCGGCGCGGCCGCCGCGGACACGCTCAAGATGAAGGGCAGCAAGGACATCAACGGCGACATCCTCGAAGAGTATCCGGCCGAGTACAAGGTGCGCACGACCGAGGACGAAATCCTGGTCATCCCGAAAAGCATGGTCGACGAGATCACCAAGGACGTCGCCACGGTCACGCTGGACGACGGACGAAAACTGACGGGCAAACTGGTGCAGGAGGACGAGGATAAAGTACGGCTGCGGATGACGCTCGGCAGCACAACCATCCCCCGCGACAGGATAGAGTCCATCGAGCACAAGACGGTGACCGAAAAACCGAAGATCTGGAAGCCGAATCCGGCCACGCCGCACTCCTTCTCGCATCGGCCGAAGGTGGTCCTCGACGATCTGAAGTTCCCCAAGAAGACGCTCGACCTCTCCAACGAGGAGATTCTGAACCTCCATCGCGAGGTTCATCAGTGCTTCGCGAAGAAGGATTACAAGAAGGCGATCAAACTGCTCGAGAAGATAATCAAAGCGTCTCCGAAGGACCACACGGCCTGGTACAACCTGGCCTGCGCCTACTCGCTGATGAAGCGCAAGAGAGACGCGGTAAGAGCGCTGCACCTGGCGGTCAAGGCCGGTTTCACCGACTTCAATCACATCCAGAACGATCCCGACCTCAACAACATCCGCAAGGAGCCCGCCTACAAGCAGTTGATGGAACAGGCCGAAAAGATAATGCGGACGCAGGCCGACCGCACCCTGGAAGGCCTGAAGAAGCGGTTCGGAGAGGGCTACACATACGCCATAGACGAGGAGCGGCATCTGATATTCGCCACGAACCAGTCGATGGAAGTGCTCGAAAAAATGAAGCAGTACCTCTACAAACTCGCCGACGCGGAGTGGCGCGACTTCTTCGAGCATCGCCCCATCTACTATATAGCCGTGGTCTGTCCCGACAGACAGGCCTTCCGTAAAATAGTCCCCAACCCCGGCATCGGCGGCTTCTACAATCCGCGTGACAAGATCCTCATCTGCGGCAACATAGGTTATGTGCTCACACACGAGTTCACACACGCCATGCACTTCGGAGACCAGCACGGTCGAATGCAGCAGCATCCGATATGGATCGCCGAAGGATACGCAACGCTGGCGGAGGCGTCGACGGTGGCCGGCGGTCATCTGCTGCCGTGGCGCTTGAACCAGCGCTTCCGTATGATCCAGATGGCGGTGCGCAGCGGTCGTACCATTCCGCTGCGGCAGTTCTTCCGCTACACGCATCAGATGTACATGCGGCAGGCGGGGCTCTGCTACGCGCAGGGGCGCTACTTCATGCTCTACATGTGGGAGAAGAAAATTCTGCGGAAGTGGTACGACGAGTACACCAAAACCTTCAAACAGGATCCGACCGGCACCAAAGCGGTGGAGAAGGTCTTCGGCAAGTCCGTGGAGCAGGTGGAGGAGGACTGGAAGCGCTGGATAGGCACGATAAGCGGCCAGGACAAACGCGAGCACACGCCGCAGGGGCCGAACATCGGTCTGACGGTCGCGGAGATCATGACGGGAGTCGCGGTGACCAAAGTCGCCGAGGGCTCGGCGGCCAAGGGCAAACTCAAGGAAGGCGACATGATAAAGAAGGTGAACGGCAAGGCGGTCAAAACGCTGAACGAACTGAACGCCGTACTGGGCTCGGCCAAGGCCGGCGGCGCGATCACCTTCCTGGTGGAAAGAGAGGGCAAAAGGGGAAAGACCTTCAAGACGACGGTGAGGGTCGTACCCAGATAAGCGGCGATTCGGAGTCGACACCATGTTCGACAGATTCACCGACAGGGCCAGACGCGTGATGCAACTGGCGCGCGCCGAAGCGGTGCGCCTCAATCACGACTACATAGGTACCGAGCACGTCCTGCTCGGCCTCGTTCAGGAAGGCTCCGGCGTGGCGGCCAACGTCCTGCGCAACATGGGCATAGACATGCAGCGCATCCGTCAGGAGGTGGAGAAAAACATCCCCTCCGGCCGCAGTTCCGCCATACCCGCCGGACAGATTCCGTTCACCCCGCGCGCAAAAAAGGTGCTCGAGTTCGCCATAGAGGAGGCCGGCTCGCTCGGTCACAATTACATCGGCACAGAACACCTCCTGCTGGGCCTGCTGCGGGAGACCGGCGGCAAGGCCGCACGCGTGCTGATAAGGCTGGGCGTGCGGCTGAGCGAGGTGCGCGAGGAGGTGCTCGAACTGCTGGGTCCGGCCGGAGCCAAGGCGGCCGCGCCGCAGGAGGCGCAGAGCGGCGGCGAACAGCCGACGAAGTCCAAAACGCCCGCACTGGACACCTACGGACGCGACCTTACCGAACTGGCCAAGCAGGGTAAACTCGACCCGGTCATCGGACGCCATTCCGAAATCGAAAGAGTGATGCAGATACTCTGCCGCCGAACGAAAAACAATCCGGTTCTGCTCGGCGAGCCGGGCGTCGGCAAGACCGCGATAGTGGAAGGTCTGGCGCAGTTGATAGTCAGCGGAGACGCGCCGGAGATACTGATAGACAAGCGGCTGGTCAGTCTGGACCTCGCTTTGATGGTGGCCGGCACCAAGTACCGCGGCCAGTTCGAGGAGCGCATAAAGAACCTGATGAGCGAGGTGAGACACGCCTCCAACGTGATACTGTTCATAGACGAGTTGCACACGATAGTGGGCGCCGGCGGCGCGGAAGGCGCGATAGACGCCGCCAACGTGCTCAAACCCGCTCTCTCGCGCGGCGAAATCCAGTGCA
>CAYPNR010000066.1:0-12365 GCA_964412125.1 uncultured Planctomycetota bacterium
ACGACCCGCTGGAGTTCGTCGTTCCGCAGGGCACGCTTTTCCAGCAGCAGCCGCCGCAGCCGGGTCCCGGCCAGCCTGCGCCTGCGCCTGCGCCTGCGGGCCCCGGCGCGGCGAGAGGCTGGATGGGAACGGCCCGCGGCAATCACCGCGCCGGCGCCAAGGTCATTCCCGTCTTCCGCGTCTCCGGCGGCTCGATCGGCGACGGCGATATGGTCACGCTCATAGACCACTCCGGAGGCACTCCCGCCAAGGCGCATCTGCGGGTGCGGGTGGCGAGGTCCGGCTACGTCGGACTGAACGACTTTCTGCCGCGTCACTTCCAGCCGAGCCCTTACGGACGTGTGCTGAAGTTCCCCAGCGGACTTCTTCCGACGACGCTTCAGCCGCAGGGCTTCGTCGCGGCCTGCGCTTACGGCAATCCGGGCGGACTGATACTCGACGGATACGTGGACGAGGTTTCCGTGCACACCCGGACCGGCTCTGAAGTGCCGCTCGGCGCCTCCGTGGACGCGGGCGGGACGAACCTCGGCCTGCGGCAGCCCGGCATCTATCGCGTCGGCGACGAGATAGTGGTGGTGACGCCGAACGTGGTCGCCCGCGGCGCGTTCGGCACGACGCCGGACGACCACGCCGCGGGCACGACCGCCTACAGACTGCCGTTTCCGTCCATATGCGCGTTCGAAGGACCGATTCCCACCGAGGTCGAGGACTGGACCATACCCATGCGGGTGTTCAGTCACGGCTACTCCACGCATCTGAACACGGGATTCGTAGCGTGCTACTCCAGCGGCGCGCAGTTCTTGGGCGTTCTGCCGTACCAGCGACGCGGCATGCGTTTCTTCGACGTGTACGGCCGCCCGTGTTTCGATTCGGCCTTCGGCGCGCCTTCCCCGGTCGGCGCCGGACCGGCATTCGGCGTGCTCATTCCGTACCGCTATTACGACCTCTATCAGCGCGGCGTCTACTGCAACGACGGCGTTCTGTTCGAGGCCGTCAAACGTCTGCCGCGCGCGTTCGTCCGACGCGTCGGCTGGGACGCGGTCTGCCCGGAGGGAACGATGATAAGGGTTCTCGTCCGCGTGGACGGCCAGCCCGCCTGGGACGGCCGGATCGCCGACCCGCGCGACGAGATCGGCAAGCGAGAGCGGCTGTTCGAGTTCACCGACCCCGCCGGCGACAACCTGGTGGAACTCGCCGGCGACGACGTGGAGATACGCGTGTTCTTCACGTTTCTGCCCGGCGCATGGGAGCAGGGACTCTGGAAGCAGACTCCGATTCTGAAGGGCATCAGTGTGGAGTACGTTCAGCAGCCTGTGGTTCTGTTCTTGGAGACGCTTCCGAAGTGACACGGCGGCCGGGCGGAGATCGGCGCGGCTTCACGTTGCTGGAGATGATCATAGCGATAGGTCTTCTTCTGTTCATCGGTCTGACCGTCTCCGCGATGCTCGCCTCCGCGGTGAAGATGTGGCGCTCGGGCAGACGACGCGCGCTCGTGGTGGATCGCGCGAACGCCGTGTTCGCGACGCTGCAGGACGACTTCCGCTCGATATTTCTGGGTTATCCGCTTCGCCGCGGTCGCACGGTCCGGCCGCGGTTCTACTGCGACTTTCATCCGCGCTATCTGACGCAGCGGCTGATTCTTGTGCGCACGCTTCCCATAGAAGGCGACTATCTCGCGCAGCAGGCCGGCTCGTATCTCAAGCCGGAGGGCGACGAGCACATAGACGGTCGCGACGACGCCTACGAAGCGGTGCACGGCAAACTTCTGCCGACCTCCGGCCTGATGGAGGTCGCCTATTTTCACAAGCGCGACCTGAAGAGCAGATCGGACGACGGATTTTCTTTATGGAGGGCTGTGAACTCTCCGCCCGGGGTGAACTCGCTGTTTGCGTTGACCGCCGACTGGGGCGGGACGAGCGGCTCCGGCTCGGGCGGCTCCGGTCCGCGATTCGAACGTATGGCGGACGGCGTTCTGCTGTTCGCGTTTCAGTTCTGGTCGACGCACACGAACACGTGGGACGACAGCGAGCCGCCGCTTTTCGAGCCGGAGAAGGGCAAGAAGAGCGGACCGCTGCTGTGGTGGGACTCCGCGCGCGCCGCGGACAGTCCGTTCGAGTCCGATCCGGTCAAAGGCGAGTACCGTCTCGACCGCGGCGGACGATCGCTGGCCGACACGCACGACGACACGCTGCCGCGTGCGGTACGGGTGATACTGGTCATGGCGGAGGACGGCGACGGACGCGTCGCGCGTCTCGAACGGAGACTCGAGCCCGACTCCAGACGGATGACGGTGGACGACGGTTTCGCGATTCCCTACGGCATTCGATATCTGATGGTGGGCGAGGAATGGGTGGAGGTGGAGAAGGTGGACGGAAACGTGATCCGCCTGAAGGGACGCGGCCTGTTCGGCACCGGCGCCCGGGATCACAGGCCGCGGACCGCCGTCCGCGCCGGCACCACTTTCGTACGCATTTTCCGGATGCCCGCCGTGATGGACGATTGGACGCGGCCCGATGAGACCCCGCGCTGAGGGATTCACACTGCTGGAGGTGCTGGTCGCGATGGCCGTTCTGACGGTCGGCCTGACCAGCGCGATATATCTTTTCGCCTCCGCCGCGCGTCTGCAGACCGAGACCGCGACCACGCAGAAGGTCTGCGCGCTGGCCGACTCGGTCTTCGCGGAGTTGGACACCCGTCTCTCGCCGGAGGCGGACCTCGCCGCGCTCGCCGTCAAGAAGAAGACACATCCGGACTATCCGCGCTTCAAGTACTCCATTCACATCATCCCCCTGGACGCCGCCGAGTACGAACTGTTCGTGGTGGTGGAGGTGTTCTGGCGCCGCCACGGAGAGGAGAAGCGGCGCAAGTTCCACACCATCATGTTCCGGCATCTCTCCTACCGCGACGCCTACAAAGGCGCCGCGCCGTCCCGGAACGAGGGTCGTTAGAGACGTCTCAGCACGGCGCGAAGCGCCCGGCCGCTCGCCTCCCATGTGATGTCGGCGACGCGGCGCGCGCGCGCGCGCCTGTCGTCTTCCGAGGCCCGGGCGAGCAGTTGCAGCGCCGCTTCCGCGGCCTCTTCCGTGGAGGAGACGATGGTTGCTTCGCAGGCGGTCGTCTCGGCGACGGCGCCGGTCGGCGTGGCGATCACCGGACAGCCGCAGGCCAGGGCCTCTATCACCGGCAGGCCGAAGCCTTCGGAGCGGGACAGGTGCAGCAGAAGCGCGGCTCCGCGGTACAGCGCCGCCAGAGTCCGGTCGCCCACGTGCCCGGTCAGAACTATCCTGTCGCGCAGGGGCGAACGTCCGACGCGCTCCACGACGGCGCGGCCGCCCCAGCCGGTCTTGCCGGCGAGCACGAGCGAGAGTTCCGCTTCCGTCCGCCGCTGCGTCCGCTCGAAGACCTCCACCGCCGCTTCCTGGTTCTTGCGGAAGCACAACGTGCCGACGCACAGCAGATACGGAGGGCGGACGCCGAGCGCCCGCAGGACTTCGGACTCGGGCTCGCCCGGCGAGAAGACGTCCGGATCGAAGCCGAGCGGCACGACACGGACGCGCTCGGAGTCGATCCGCGTCTTTTCGACCAGCGCCGTCGCGGTCGTCTGCGACGGCACGACCACAAGGTCGGCCGCGGCGGCTATGCGACGGTAGGCGGCCGCCTTGCGACGCCGGAAGCGCTCCGGGGCGAACCGCTCGTCCTCGAGGGCGAAAAGGTCGTGAACTGTGCAGACCAGACGCCGGGCCGGCAGGGGAAGTATCCGCGTGTCCGGCATGAAGGCGACGTCGAATCCGCGCCCCAGGCGCGAGAGCAACGGCAGCCAGATACGGACGTTCCGCCCGGCGGGCGTGACGGCGGAGCGCCGCCACTTCCGCCACGCGGTCACCTGAAGGTCGTCCGCCGCCTCCAGCGCGCGCCACCAGCGCTCCACGACGCGGGCGACGCCCGCCGGCTTCGGAACGAGCGCCGAGGTTACGTCCATCGCCACGCGCATCGGCGCCTGCCCCCTCACAATCCTAAAGCATCGAGACGGGATCCACGTCCACGGTCACGCCCGGCCGATTCAGGAGGCGCCGCCGCATCTCGTCCAGAATCGCCAGAAGACTGCCGTCGTCGGGCGCTTTCAGAAGCATATGTCGGCGGAAGCGACCGCGGAGGCGCTGGAGCGGCGCCGGCGCGGGGCCCAGAACCTCGCCTCCGTGGCGCGTCGCCGCCTCACGCAGTCGCGTCGCGAGACCTTCCGCTTCGCTCTTGGCGAGAGGCTCGGTTCTCGCCTCCACCAGCACCCGCGCCATCTCCACGAAGGGCGGATAGCCGAAGCGGCGTCGCTGCTCCAATTCTTTTTCGAGAAAACCCGTGTAGTCGCCGGTCCGCGCGGCGCGTATCACGTGATGGTCGGGTCGGACCGTCTGGATCATGACCCGTCCCGCGCGCGCGCCGCGACCGGCGCGGCCGCTCACCTGCAGCAGCAGTTGCAGTCCGCGCTCGCACGCCCTGTGGTCCGGCATCTCGAACAGGCCGTCGGCCCAGACCACTCCCACCAGTGTGACCTCGGGGAAGTGAAGCCCTTTGGCGATCATCTGCGTGCCGACCAGTACGGAGCGGCGCCGCTTGCGGAAGGTCGCCAGCAGTGACTCCAGTCGCCGGCGACTCGTTATCGCGTCGGAGTCGAGTCGCAGTACGGATTCTTCGCCCAGGAGCCGCTCCACTTCCTCCGCGACGCGTTGCGTGCCGGCGCCGACCAGACGAACGCCGGGCCGCCAGCACATCGGACAGACGCGACGCACCGGTTCCTCGTGGCCGCAGTAGTGGCAGAGGAGTCGCTTGCGATCCGCGTGGTAGGTGAGCGTTATGTCGCAACTGGGACATCGGAAAGCGTAACGGCAGTTGGTGCACAGGGCGAGCGGCGCGTAGCCGCGACGGTTGATGAACAGAATCGCCTGCTCGCCGCGCGAGACCGTCTCGACCAGAGCGTCGGCGAGCGGCCCGGAAAGGGCCGCGTCCGGCGCGGAGGCGCGCTCGCGGATGAGATCGACGATCTCGACGGACGGCGCCGGCGCGGGCGTGACGCGTTCGGGAAGCGAAAGCAGTCTCCATTCGCCGCGACGCACGTGAAGCCAACTTTCGGCGTCCGGAGTGGCCGTTCCCGTCAGAAGCACCGCGCCGGCCTCGCGCGCGCGCTCCGCGGCCGCCGTGCGTCCGTCGTAGCGCGGCACACTCTCCTGTTTGTAGGCGGTCTCCTGCTCTTCGTCGATCACGATCAGGCCGACTCCGGCGACGGGCGCGAAAATCGCGCTGCGCGGGCCGACCACGACGCGCGCCTCGCCGCGCCGCAGGGCGTCCCACGCCGCCGTTCTGTCGCCGGCGCTCATGCGGCTGTGCAGCACCACCACTTTGCGCAGACGCATGAAACGACCGGCGGTCTGCGGCGTCAGCGCTATCTCCGGAACGAGAACGATCACGCCGAGTCCCTTCGAGACGGCCTGCTGCGCGGCGCGTATGTAGACCTCGGTTTTGCCGGAGCCGGCGACGCCGTGCAGCAGAAACGCATGATGACCGCGACCGAGAGCCGCCGTCACCTCGCGGATCGCCGCTTTCTGGGCGACGGTCGGCTCCACCACAGACGACTCCGGCCATTCCGTGACCGGCCTGCCCGCGCCCATACGGCGCTCGAGACGCACCGCTCCGCGACGGGCCAGCGTGCGGATCGGCGACTCCGAAACGGCCGCCCACCTCTTGAGATCGGCCAGCGGCGCGGCGCCGCCGCGGTTCTTCAACACCTCCAGAACCCGTCGCTGCTTCTGATTGGCCGCTTCTTCGTTGACCAGAACCACCCAGACGCGTTCGCCGCGTCCGCCGCGGCGTACCGCCGCCGGCACCATCGCTTGAAGCACCTGGCCGAGCGGCGCGAGATAGCGACGGGACATCCATCGCGCGAGACCGAGCAGGTGCTCGTCCAGAAGCGGTCCCGGCGGAAGCACGCGCTCCACTTCCTTGACGCCTTTTGTGGGCGGGTCGTCGTCGAAGCCCACACAAAAACCCGTAAGACGTCTGTTGCGAAACGGACAGACGACGCGGACGCCGGGCGCCACACCGGCGCGCAGCCTCTCCGGCACCGCGTAGGTGAATACCATGTCCACGCCGATCGGAAACGCCACCGAGATAAACAGACGCGGATCCTCCTCGTTCGACCGCGGCGGAGCGGCCCGGACGCGCGGACGACCGACGAGCCGCGACTCGACCGGCCGTCGCGCCGCTCGATCAAATCCGCCGATTATCCCATATTTTCGGGACGGACCCCTCAATTGGTATCGTCTATTAGGAAAAAAGTGGTTGTGGTTATGGATTCCTTCGCCTAACATGTATTAAATCTGGTGAATGGTTGAAGAGGGCTGTGGGGGATTCTGACATGAGGAATATGCGGTGGCTGGTGTTCGTCGGCCTGTGCGCGACGATGATGCTGTCGTCCTGCAGTTGCGGCTGCGGAGGAAGCAAGAAGAAGAAGACGTCCAAGGGCGAGATACACATCGTCCTGAACACGCTCTCCGGCCAGCAGGTCTCTCCGGGCGCCCAGGACGTGCCCGTGCTCTGGTTCGACGTGCAGTCGAACACCTCGGCGTTCATCGTGGTGAATAGCATCACGTTCAAGGCGAGCGGCACGGGACACGACGGCAACGACATCTCCAACGTTGAGTTGTGGTACGACGCCAACGGCAACGGCCAGGCGGACGTCGGCACCGACACGGTTCTGGGCAGCGGAACTTACAGCGGCGACGACGGCACCGTGACGATCGCGGCCAATCGACAGATATCGCCCGGCGTCACCGAGCAGTGGCTTGTGACCTACGACTTCAACGCCAGCGCCTCCGGGACGTTCTTCTGCGAGATAGTCGACACCACTACGGACGTCGTGGCGACCAAGGGCGGCAACCCGACGACGGTCACCGGCGGCAACATCAAGGGGCCTCAGATAGAAATAGCGATCGGCGACCTGACGGTCGCGGTCGGCCCGAACCCCCCGGCCAACGCCACCTTCCCGCCGGGGCAGAGCGACGTCGCCATACTTCAGTTCTCCCTGACCGCCGGCAGCAGCGACGTGACCGTGGTCAGCATCACGTTCAAGGCGAGCGGCACCGGCGACGACGCGGCGGACGTCTCCGCGGCGAAGTTGTATCACGACGTCAACGGCAACGGTCAGTACGATGCCGGAACGGACACGCAGTTGGGGGCGAATCAGACCTACACGGTGGACGACGGGACGATCACCTTCACCCCGAACCGCGACATCACCGCCGGCCAGACCGAAGACTGGCTGCTGTGCTACGATTTCACCGCCACGGCGAACGGCACCTTCACCGCGAGCATAGAGGACGTGACGACGGACGTGGTGGCGCAGATAGGCGGAACGCCCATAACGCCGCAGGGAACGAGTCCGATAACCGGCGCGACCATCACCATACAGCCCGGGGATCTGACGGTCTCTCCGGGGCCGAACATGCCGGCCAGTCGGACGGCCTTCCCCGGCGCCACCGACGAGCCGATTCTTCAGGTGACTCTGACCGCCGGCGCTTCGACCGACGCCACCGTTCAGACGATAACGTTCACCGCCAGCGGCACCGGCGACGACGCCAATCACGTCGACGCCGTGCGACTCTATCTCGACGCCAACGAAGACGGCCAGGTCGACGCCGGCGACACGCAGATCGACGTGGACCAGGTCTACACGGTGGACGACGGCACGGTCACCTTCACCGCCAACAGAACGATAACCGCCGGCAATCACGAGACGTGGCTGCTGAGCTACGACTTCAACGCCGGCGCCACGGGCACTTTCATGGCGTCGATTCTCGACATCGAAACGGACGTGGTGGCGCAGGACGGCCTCGGCAATCCGATAACGCCCAGCGGCACCAATCCGCTCGACGGCGCGACGATAACCATGGACACGGCGTTCCCCACCGTCATGGCGGCCGCTCTCGAGGACGGCGACGGCGACGGCGTCGGTGACGCGGGCGAGAAGATAATCGTCACCTTCGATTCCGACGTCACGGTGAACGTCGCGGCGCCGGCGGGCGTGTTCGACCTGCCGGTCTCCGGCGACGACTTCGGCACCGGCGCGACGCTCACCGCCGGTCCCTCATCCAATCAGGTCACCATAACCCTCGGCACAGGTTGCGTCATAACCGGACAGGGTGTCTTCGACGTCGGCAATCTCAACCCCGGCGATCCCAGCGGCATAGACATCTCGGCCACGATGCCCGCCGACGCCATCGAGGACAGCCTCGGGCGCGACGCGCGGCCTACACAGGCCGTGGACATCCGCGTCCCGTTCATCCCCGGCCCCGGCGTCGTGGCGACGGGACCGGAACTGAACGCGCTCGACCCGGCGGGCCAGCAGTCCGGCGAAGTCGTGGTGCAGTACATCACCGCCTACACCGACAATACGACCAGTCTGACGCTGACTGTGGAGTACTACGACGGCAGCGCGTGGAACGCGGCGACCGCGGCGGCGACCTCCGATCCGCTCACCTTCACCACCACCCTCGACGGGACGCTGCGCGTCTTTGTCTGGGACTCGTACGCGGACATGCCGAACGCCGGCGAAAGCACCGACTACGACAGCGTTCCGCTCAGGTTCACGCTGACCGACGGCACCGACACGGTCGACGATCTGGCCGTGGTGAAGTTGGACAACAAGCCGCAGGCGGTCTGCTGTCCGAATCAGGTGGTGAACGTCGGCGACCTGGCGTATCTCGACGCGACCGACTCGTTCGACCCCGCCGGCGCGGCTCTGTCCTACTCGTTCACTATGACCGGTCAGCCGACCGGCTCGACGGCGTCGCTGACGGTGATAAGTTCGACCGCGTCGTTCGTGCCGGACGTCGAAGGCGACTACACCATAGACGTGAGTGTGACGGCGGGAGCGCGAACATCCGACACGGTGACGCTGACGGTGAAGGCGGTGACGCCGTCGTTCTACAAAGGCGCGCTCACGCTCGGCACGCTCGGCGGAGCGGTGGGCAGTGACGTCTCGCCTCTGGAGTTGGGGCTCGATCCGTCCCAGAACATAGGATACTACAGTTGTCAGTTCAACATGATGGCGTTCATCGACCTGTCGAGTACGCCGGTGCCCGCTCTCACCACGCCGGCCTACGACGGCTTCTACAACGTGAGCGGCCAGCCGATCTGGATCGGCGATCTTTACGTCAACCGCAGCAGCAACGTCTGCGTGTCCGCGTGGGACGACAAGGGCCAGGCGGCGCAGGCGCTGACGTTCCTCATCTCGTGGGACACCACGGCCGGAGCCGGCTCGTACAAGGCCGGCAGCGGCGTCCAGTGGACCGGTTCGGGACTGGTCACGACCGGCGTCTGCTCCTTCGTGCGGGACTGGCCGGGCAGTGCCGGCACCCTCACCAACGACGTGGGCTACATCGGCACCAACGGACTGCTCATCGAGATGGGACACGACGATCCCGGCAACGGGAACGCCGCCAAGTTGCTCTCCTACAGCAATCAGGTCTCCTTCCTCGGTGGACGTGTGTCGCTGGAGACCAGCGACCACGGAAACGGACTCAACGCGTGGGTCACCTGTCCGGGCGACCCGCAGGAAGGCGTGCTGATATTCAACATCGACACGGTCGGCGACGGCAGCACCGGCGGACTTTTCGACATCACGGCGCTGACCTGGGCCGGAGGATGGAACGCCTCTTACAGGGCGACCGACGTGGTCGTCGACGACACCAACGGTTACGCGTGGGTCTCCTACACGCAGACGGCAGCCAACGGCGGCGTCTGCGCGATATCGCTGGCCACGCAGCAGGTGGTTTTCGACTACCAGTTGCCGGTCGGCACCGGCGACGCGGCGCCGTTCCGCATTCGTCCCGTCGCTTCGCAGGGCCTGATTTTCCTCACCGACAACAGCGGTGGACGGCTCTACATCGTCGGCATCGACGACTTCAGCAATCCTTCGCTCGGCATACTGCAGTTCCAGATGGACCTTTCGGGAGCGTGGGACGCGGAGTACGACGACCCGCGCGACAGACTGCTGGTGACCGGGTCCAGCACGAGTCAGATATACGCTTTACAGGGGCCGTGGGACTTCGACACGAAGGTGGCCGACGGCTCCGCGGCGCAGCCCCTCGGCGACTTCGGAGTCGCCGTCGATCCGACCACGGGCGATATCTGCGTCGCTTACGAGCAGGAGGACACCGCGGTCTACTTCACGCGTTCGACCGACGGCGGTCTCACCTGGTCGGCCGCGGTGCAGGTGACTCAGGGCGTCGTGACCACGATCGAGCATCCGTCCATCGCCGTGGACAGTCAGGGTGAGATAATAGTGGTGTACCAGTCCGACGGCGGTCTTCCGGCGGACGGCGTCTACATCTGTCGCTCGAGCGACGGCGGCGCCACATGGTCGACGCCGGCTCGCGTCGAGCCGAAGAACGGACAGGCGACCGACATCAGAAAGTGGCCGTCGGTGACCGTCGACGACGCCGACAACATAATAATCACCTACGTTTTCGACGACGGCGCGGGCACCACGGAGGTCGCCTGCGTCAAGAGCGTCGGCCATCAGACGTGGCTGTACTGGGGCGCCGACGAAAACACGGTCTCCAACGGCGCCGCCAATCCCGAGTATCCGGAGGCGGTGGTCGCGTGGGAGTCCGGTCTGCCGCTCGGTCGCGTTCACGTGGCGTGGACGGACGACCGCTCCGGCGCCAGGGACGTCTACAAGAACGACGCGGAGAACCGCGACTTCACGCCGACCTTCGGCGCTTCCGACACCGCCGTCGACCACGCGGCCGCCGGCGCGAACTCCGCCGCGGTCCGCGTCGGTCTGGACGACGACAACGTGCGCTACGTCTGGGAGGACGACAGAAACGCCACGCCGGACTTCGACGTCTACTTCGGCGACGGCACAAACGACACCGAGATCGACGCGGCCACCGGCACCACGCGACGGACTCCGCACGCCGCTTACGTGCCGGCCGGCTCCAGTTACGTGTTCGTCGTCTATCTGGTGGACGGTCAGCAGGTGTATCTGTCCACTTCCGACGACGACGGACAGACCTGGTCGTCGCCGGCCCCGGTGGCGATATCGTCCACCGCTCTACGACTGCCGCAGATACTGACCAACCACTCCGGCTCGCGGATGATATTCTGGTTGCAGGACGACGGCACAGGCGACATCGATCTGTTCTTCACCCGCTGGAAATGAGACCTGCGGGACGCGTTTTGACCGGCGGAGGCCCCGACCCGGACGGGCGGGGCCTCTTCTTTTGCGAAAAGCGTTGCACTTCCGAGGCGTGCGACGCATAATCTGATACGCAATCGGCAGCGGAAGGCGTCATAGGTCTTTTTGGGGAGGTCGCGCCCATGCGCAAGGACTCGGTCGCCGTGGATCAGAAACTGTTCAAGGGAATAATCGAGATGGACGCGCTCAACTCGATGCCGGACGATCTGCGCAAGAAGTATCACGGACTTTACCTGATGGCGTGCGAGTTGCGTGAGTTGCGTTTCTACAAACTCCTGCGTCGCGTGATTGCGGCGCTGAACGAAGGCGCGTTCAAGAGCAAGGCCGAGAAACTGCGGCTGGTGGACGAGGGCGCGGGACTCTCCATAGAACTGGGATGAGGCCGATCGTCGTGACGCTCCGCGTGCTTTTCCGGTTCGTCGCGCTTGTGATGCTGTCGGCGGGCTGCGCTTCCGGACCGGTTCGCATGCCGACCGGTCTACCGCTGCGGATAGGCCCGGAGGACGAACTTCTCGTCCGTATCGGCGCCGACGAGCCGTTTCGGCTGCGCGTCGCCCACGACGGCGCGATCTTCGAGAGTCGAATCGGAGTGGTGTCCGCGGCGGGACTCACCGCGGACGAACTCGCCGCCGCGATCGCCTCCAGACTGGCACCGCCCGCGAAAAAAGTCTCCGTGGTGATTTCCTCATCCGCCGGGGCGTTCGTGTACGTCTTCGGCGAGGTGGCGAAGCCCGGTCGTTATCCGTACCGTCGCGGCATGACGCTTCTCGACGCGATCTCGCTCGCCGGCGGTCATGATCGCTTCCGCGCGTCGCTTTCCGTTTCGCTGGTTCGTTCGCCGCCTTCCTCCAGGCCGGTGGCGTCGAAGGTGGACCTCGGCCACATTCTCGACGGCGATCCGCGGGTGTCCGACCCGTCTCTGGAGCCGGGCGACATAATCTACGTTCCGACCTCTCTTATGACCAGGGTGGCCGACGCGGTCACCTACGTGTTGCAGCCGGTCACGTCGCTGATAAACGCGATCGTGGGCGGGATATCCGCGGGCGCGGCCGCGGCGACCGCGCCGTAGCGGCGTTCAGGTTTTTCCGCGCGTCTGTGTGCGCCGCTCTTCCGC
>CAYPNR010000067.1:0-1066 GCA_964412125.1 uncultured Planctomycetota bacterium
GGATTGCGTTTGTGACCGAGTATCGCCCGATGACCTGCGGCGGAGTCATATTCGACGCTCTCTTCGAGGAACTCCGCAAGCGAGTGAATGTCGAGGGGGTCGCGGTCGGGCCACGCAGACTGATGAGAGCGTCCACACTCGAGGATATAGAAGGCGTCCGCCTCATCGGATACATCAGCAAGCATTTCAGGGATTTCGAGTTGAGGATGAGACTGCGCGGATACGCACTCTACCATTTCCAGTCGCTGCGTTACGCGAAGGTGGCGGCGAAACGACACCCCAGCATCGTCACCGTCTACGACATCATCCCGCTCAAAGGAGTCGTCCCGAAGTCGGAGGGAAGCAAGCGGAGGATGAAAGACAGGCTCGTATGGCTCGCCGATGTGGACGCCGTCCAGGCGATATCGGAGACGGTCAAACGGGACCTGATAGACCTCGCCGGCATAGACGAGGGCAAGATACATGTCGCCCATCTCGGCGTCGACCTCAACACATACAGACCGAGAGACCGAGCGGAGGCGAGGAAAGAGTTGGGGCTGCCCGAAGATGCGTTGCTCTTTCTGAATGTCGGGAGCGAGAACAAGAACAAGAACATCCGCCGCCTGCTGCAGGCGTTCGAGACGGTGCTGACGAAGTTTCCCGACGCTTTATTGGTGCGGGTGGGACGGAGAGAGCCTGAGATAACCTCCTCGATAGAGGAAATGGGGCTTGCGGGTTCTGTGATACGGACGGGGGAGGTGGCACAGACGCCGCATCTCTACTACAACGCCGCCGATGTCTATGTCTGCGCGGACATCGAGATGGGCTTCGGTATGCCGAATCTCGAGGCGATGGCGTCGGGCTGTCCCGTCGCGACATCGAGGAACGGCGCCGCACCCGAGGTGGTCGGCGACGCCGCAGTCACCTTCGACCCGCTCTCGACGGATGAGATGGCTGCCGCACTGCTCCGCCTCGCAGAAGACGAGAAATTAAGAAGAGAACTCGCCGAAGCGGGATTGAGGAGAGCGAAGCAGTTCAGTTGGGCGGAATGCGCAGGAAAGACCATCACGCTCTATAAAAAACTGCT
>CAYPNR010000067.1:1166-11995 GCA_964412125.1 uncultured Planctomycetota bacterium
AGCGGCTGCGCACCCGTCAGGAAGACCTCGGCGAAGAGAGTCTGGTAAAACCGGTCACTCTTGCGTCCGAAGAACCAGAACAGGGAGTCGAGCACCTTCAGCAGCAAGCGCGGATAGCCGAGGCGGTGGTAGAAGAACGCCGGGCGGACGCGCGAGTAATGAGCAATGCGGAAATTCCCGAAGCCCGCTTTTTCGAGCGTCGCCTTCAACGCCTCTTCCGTGTAGTAACGGAGATGTGTGGGGTCGAAGTAACCGCGATAGACCAGTCCCGAGCGATGACTGGGGTACGTATCGCGCTTCGGAACCGAGACGAGGATGTTGCGCGCGGCGACCCGCGCCGCTTCCCTCAACGCCGCGACGTCGTCCTCGACGTGCTCGACCACGTTTATGAGAAAGACCGTCTCGAAAGAGTCGTCGGCGAAAGGCAGCCGCGCGGCGTCGGCCCGCACCCGCGGGAGTCCGTCGATCTCCGCCAGTCGCCGTGGATCCACGTCCAGCGCGACCACGCTCCGGCCGAGGTCGGCGGCGAATCTGGAGAAGCGCCCCCCGCCGCAACCGACATCGAGCACGGTCCGACCCGCGCATCGTAATATCTCACGCTTGACGAACCGGCCGCTTCCGCGAATCACCAATTCCGTACCGCTCACCCGACACCCCCACCAGTCCCGTCCGGCACCCCGCGTCGGGGTCCGCTGAAGGAAAGCCTCCTCACATCTCGACCTTGTGAACAGTGATCTTGTCGTGTCGCGTCTCGCCCAACTTCTGCGCCAGACCCAGCCGCAGATATCCCACCTCGTCCACCTTCGTGTCCTTCCAGCCGGGCGCGTGCTCGTTGAAGACCTTGAGGGCGTAGGCGTCGGCGGTGAACATATTGGTGGCGCCGATGATTATCTTCGGCTCCTTGACGTCCTCCTTGCTCTTGCCCTGCGGCCCGCGGCGGAAGACGATCCGCGTGGCGTCCACTATCACAAGGTCCGGCTTGACCAGTCGCGCTATGTCCACGAGGTTCTGATGGATGTTCGGATGCAGAGCGCCGCGGCGGCCGCCGACCACGCCGAGCCAGTTCTTCACCGCGCAGGTGAGTTTCGTCAGACCGTGATGCTTGGCGACCGGAACGTTGATTATCACGTCCACGTCGAACAGTTCCTTCACGAAGGTGTGCTTCTTGAGGGAGACCGCGCCTGGAATGTCACGTGCGACGTACATCACCTGGCCGCGCCAGTCGGGATAGACGAGCCGCGCGCCGGCGTCCTTGGCCGCCTTGCCGATGCCGCTCGTCTTGTAGGTGAACCTGGGATTCGTCACCGCCCTGTCCAGAACGATCACCTCCTTCGCCCCCGCCTTCCGACAGAGCCTCACGAGCGTCGCCACCACCTTCGGATGCGTGTTCGCGCCCTCCTCCGGCTTCTTGTTCCAGGCGATGTTCGGCTTGATGAGCACGCTCCGGCCCTTCTTCACGAACTCGCCGGCTCCGCCCATCGCCTCGACCACTTTCTCCGTCATGACGTCCGGCTCGCCGCCTTCGGCGACCCACACTTCCGCGTCTTCGAAAGCGGTCGGCTTCTCGCCCGGCTCCTCTTTCGGCTGCTGATCGGGCTTCTCCGGCGGCTTCTTCTCCGGCGGGGCCTGCTGCCCCAAAAGCGGAATTCTGCCGACGAAAGCCGCGGCTCCGCCCGCGGCCACCAGTCTCAGAAACTCTCGTCTGTCCACACGTTCTCCTCCGACGGACCCCCGTCATTATAGCGCGTCCGGGTCGCTTATGTTCCGCCCGAACGAGTGAAACAGTCCGTAGACGTCGCGCCCCGCCAGACGGTCGAGTTCGGCTTTGAAGCCGCGCGTCAGCGCGAGATTGGTTCGGATCCACGGTCCTCGTCCGTAACGCAGAACGGCCTCCTCGTAGCGCTCCTCGACCGTCGTCAGAACGTCGCTTCTGGCCATCGCGTCCGCCACCGAGACCACTTTGTCGTCGATGGTCAGCGCGTCGAAGTCACCCGCGGCCAGGATTTCCTCCACGAGTCGCGCCGACAGGTCGCCTTCCTTCTCGATACGGTCGCGGCTTCTGCCCTTGAGCCAGTGCGTGACGGGGAAGCGCGCGCAGACGTAGAGGCGCGGATGCGCCCGCAGCATCAGATAACCGTACCAGCCGTGCAGGACGCCGCAGGAGAGTCGCCGTCCCACGTCGTGAGTGTAGCCGCCCGCCTCGCACAGGCTTTCGTCCGCGCCGACGGCCGCGGCCAGACGCGCGGCGATCAGGCCCACCGCCACGGAGTGCCGCTCCCACGGTGCCCATGCGTCGCGCGCGCGACCGCCCACCAGATACGCTTTCGCCTCCGCCGCCAGCGATCTCATCTGCCGGCCCTTATGTAGATCACGTCTCCGTCGCTCACCGGATGCTCCGGTCCCACCGAACTCATCCTGCCGGTCGCCACGGCCCTGTCCCATCCGCCCGCGGCCGCCACGTCCTCCCACGATACCACTTCGGCGCGGATGAAGTTCCTCTCGAAATCGGTGTGTATGCGACCCGCGGCCTCCCTGACCGGCAGGCCGCGCGGCACCGGCCAGGCGCGGATCTCGTCCTTGCCGATGGTGTAGAAGATCGCCCGGTCGCCCGCGGCCGGGATGTGTCGCGGAAGGCGCCGGAGCGCGAGCGACTCGATTCCATAGGCGGCCGCGAACTCGGCGCGTTCGTCTTCCGCCATCTCGGCGAGTTCCGCCTCGAGCGCCGCGGAGACGGCGAAGAAATCCTCCGGCGCGTCGAACGGCGACTCCTCCGGCGTGTTCGCCAGCCAGACGCAGGGCTTGGCGCTGAGAAGAGCGAAATGCGCCAGTTCGCGACGCTCCTCCGACGACATCTCCACGCTCCGGACCGGCTCGCCGCGCTCGAGCGCGTCCGCGACACGCTCGAGCAGTCGGGCCTCGGTGAGGTTGCGCTTGTGGTGCGGACCTCCCCCCCTGGCGAGCGCCTCGCGCAGCCGTCCCAGACGCTTTCCGACCACCTCGGCGTCCAGCGCTCTCAAACGCTCCTCGAACTTCCGCCGCGCCGCCGTCACGTCCTCTCCGGAGAACGCGCCGAGCACCACCACAAGTACATCCGCCTGCCGCCACAGACCGATCCGCTCCGCTTCGGACGCTCCGGCGTCGACGTCGGCGAGGACGTAACGCGCGGGCGTCACTTTCGGTCGCGGCTCGACTTCGCTCAGCGCGAGGAGTCTCTCGTCGTCTCCGAGCACAAGCGTCAGCAGACGCCTGCGACCGTCGCGACCCGCCTTGGCGCCGAGCACGGCGCGAAGGCCGTCGAAGACGGTCGTCTTGCCGCTACCGTCAGGCCCCGTCAGAATCGCCTGCATCACTCTTCCTCTCCAACAGACGCGCGCCCAGCACGCCGGACTCGTAGAGCAGCAGTATCGGTATCGCGAGCAGAATCTGCGTGACCACGTCAGGCGGCGTGAACAGCGCCGCCACTATGAACGCGCCGAGCACGACGAACGGCCGCGCCTTGACGAAACCCGCCACGTTCACTATTCCGGCGATGGCGAGAGCCACCATCACCAGCGGCAGTTGAAAGACCAGCCCGAGCGCCAGCATCACCATCCAGAAGAAGGAGAGATAGTTTTCGAGGGTGATGAACGGCAGCAGCGTCTCCGGATCGCCGTATCCGAGCAGGAATCTGAGGCCGATGGGCACCAGGACGAAATAGCCGAAGGCGAGGCCCGCGGCGAAAAGGAGGACCGAGACCGGCGCGAACAAGCGGAACGGACGCGTCTCGTGCGGATACAGTCCGGCGCGCACGAAACACCACAGTTGCCAGACGAGGAAGGGAAGAGAAAAGAGCAGAGCGGTGAAGAAAGAGACCTTCAGATACGCGACGAACGCCTCCGGATAGCGGATCATCACGAGTCTGCCGCAGCGGGCGCGACGCTCCTCCGCCAGCGCGCGAAGGACCTCGGCCAGTTTGGGCCGACTTTCCGCGACCTCAGTCGCGGCGGCCTCCATCGCCTCCACCAGCGGCTGCTCCCGCTCGACGAGCGTGCCGGCCGCGACGCGATGGGGCTCCGTCGCGATCCGCATCAACTCGTCCTGAAGCGCGAACGCCGCGACGAAGCAGACGGCGAAGAATATCACCCCTTTGAGGAGTCGCCAGCGCAACTCGTCGAGATGGTCCCAGAAACCCGCCTGCGCCTGTCGCTGGTCGGTCAAACGTCATACCTCCCGGTGATCGTTTCGGTCGAGGCCGCGCATGTGTCGCGCGAGGCGCGCGCGCAGCGCGGCGCGCGCGCGATGCAGAAGCGCCTCCACCGCGGCTCGCGAGCGGCCCAGCAACCGGGCCACCTCCTCGCAGGAAAGTCCGTCTATGTGGTGGAGCATCACAACCTCGCGATACTGCTCGGGCAGCGCTTCGATGCCGGCTCTGACCAGGGCGCGCACCTCCTCCCGCTCCAGCATCTCCGACGGCGTCGCGGCGTCGGCGTCGAGCACCACCAGAGGCCCCTGCTCTGCGGCGCCGGCCACCTGACTGAAGAGAGCGGCGCGGCCGCGCTTGGCCGCGGCGCCGCGACGGCGGAAGTCGAGAGCGACGCTGCGCGCGACGCGGACCACGAGGTGTCGGAAACGGTCCGGCTCGCGTACCTTCGGAAGCAGACGAAATATACGCGTGAACGTCTCCTGAACGGCGTCTCTGGAGGTCTCGTAGTCGCCGAGGATCGCATAAGCCGTGGCTCCCGCAAGGTTCACGTACCGCTCCAGCAGTCGCCGAAAAGCGGCGCCGTCGCCCCGCGCGGCGCGTGCCACCAGTTCCGCGTCGTCCGCGCGAACCATCCACTGCCTCCGTCAAGCGAGTGACGCCGACGCCTCATTCCTTCCGCGACAGGAAAAGCAGGAGCGCCATCTGCGTCCACATTCGGTTCTCGGCCTGTCGCCAGACCGCGCTCCAGCGACCGTCCATCACGCCGTCGGTCACCTCTTCGCCGCGATGCGCGGGCAGACAGTGAAGGAATATCGCTTCCGGCGACGCCGCCTCCATCAGCGCTTCGTCCACCCGGTACGCGGCGAACACGCGGCGTCGCTCCTCCGCTTCCCCTTCCTGCCCCATGGACGCCCATACGTCGGTGTAGACCACGTCCGCCCCGGCGACGGCGTCCTTCGGCGAACGCGTCACCTCCAGCGTCGCGCCGGTCTCCTCCGCCGTCGCGCGCGCGCGCGTCAGAATCCGTTCGTCCGGCTCGTAGCCCTCCGGCGTCGCCGCGCGCATGTTCATTCCGACCGCGGCGCACGCCTCAAGCAGGGAGTGACAGACGTTGTTGCCGTCGCCCACGTACGCCAGCGTCCGTCCTTCCAGGTCGCCCTTCAACTCCAGCACCGTGAGAAGATCGGCCAGCGCCTGACACGGATGATGGTCGTCCGAAAGACCGTTTATCACAGGCACCGACGCGGCTTCGGCCAGTCGCTCGACGACCGAGTGCGCGAAGACGCGCGCCATGAGAACGTCGACGTAACGCGAAAGCACACGCGCCGTGTCCGAAATACTCTCGCCGCGGCCGAGTTGCAGATCGGACGCGGAAAGAAAAAGTCCGCGTCCGCCGAGACGCTCCATTCCGACCTCGAAAGAGACCCGCGTCCTGGTGGACGACTTCTGAAAGAGCATGCCGAGCACGCGACCCGCCATGGGCGCGTCGCGACGGAGGTCGAGACGCGGCCGCTCCTTGAGGGCCCGCGCTTCCGCGAGAATCGAGAGGAACTCCTCCGCGCTCAGGTCGAGCACCGTCAGAAAGTCACGTTTGCCCATGGCGCGACGCCCCCAGCAGAACCCCTTCCGCCAAATCATATTTGCCGAAGCCGTCGAGTGCAAACTAAACCGCGACGGGCCGAACGGGCGAAATCTCTGGATGCGGAGCCGCGGCGGAGTATAATGCCTCCGAACAGTCGGTTTTGGAGCGAGAGCGGGATGGAGGGAACTTTCGAGATCATATGGCACGCGCGCGGGGGACAGGGCGCGAAGACCGCCAGTCAGATGGTGGCGCACGCCGCGCTCTCCCTGGGCAAACACGCGCAGGGCTTCCCGGAATACGGTCCCGAACGCATGGGCGCGCCGACGCGCGGCTACACGCGTATCGCCAACGACCCCATACGGGTGCACTGCGCGATAAGCGAGCCGGACGTGATCATCGTGCTGGACGAAACGCTGCTGGCGAACGTGCCGGTCACAGAAGGCGCCTCCGCCAAGACGCAGTTCTTGATCAACACCGCCGGAAGCCCGGAGGAGGTGAGGGCCGCCCTGGGCGTGGAGTCGAATCGCGTCTGGACGGTCGACGCCACGGCCATAGCGCTGGAGGAGATCGGCCGACCGATACCGAACGTGCCGATGATGGGCGCGCTCGCGAAGGCGAGCGACGCGGTCAGTCTCCAGGCGTTCGAGAAGGACGTGCGCAAGAAATTCGGAAGCAAGTTCGGCGAGAAGGTGGCCGAGGGCAACGTCCGCGCGATGCGCAGGGCCTACGACGAGGTCAAGTCGAGCGGAGATTGAGGAGAGAGACAGATGGACCGCTCCTGGCGTGAGGAACCGATAGCGGGAATAATACCGGAGGCCGGCAACTCCACGGAGTACAAGACCGGCTCGTGGCGCACATACAGACCCGTCTGGTACGAGGATCGTTGCATCCAGTGCATGGCCTGTTTCTTTCTGTGTCCGGAGGGCGCGATCCTGACGGACGACGACGGAAAGATGCGCGGAATCGATTACGACTTCTGCAAGGGCTGCGGCATCTGCGCAAACGAGTGCAAAGCCAAAGAGAAAGCGCTGGAGATGGTTCTGGAGACCGCCTCCGCCGAGTGAGACGCAAACGTCCGCACTCCACAAAGACCCGTCCGCCGCCGAAGAAGTCCGGAAAGCGGGCCGCTCCGCCGCCCGCGGCGCGGGTGGAAGTGCTTGTCACGAAAAAGACCGGCGAGTAAACTGTCCGTGTGGGATCCGTCGGACGGGAGCGGACGGATCCGAACTGCTGGGGGCGTAGACGGCGATGAAGAAGTTGTACGTGACCGCGACCAGGGACAACGACGGCAAGACGGTCGTCATGATGGGGCTGATGGAGCAGTTGCGCAGGATGTTTCCGCGCGTGGCTTTCATAAAGCCGCTGGGCCTGAAAGACGTGCGGGCGCCGGGATACGAAGTGGACGAAGACGCGTTGCTGATGGAGCGCGCGTTCTCCCTCCACGCGCACATTCAGGACATGAGTCCCGTCACCGTCGACAGAACCAGCATCGACGAGTTCACACGACCCGAACGCCAGGCGGAGTTGATGAGCCAGGTGAAGGAGTCGTTCGAGAGAGTCTCGCGCGACGCGGACCTGGTGATGATCGAAGGCACGGGACACGCGGCCGTCGGCTCGGTGTTCGGCATGTCCAACGCGCGTATCGCCTCGGAACTGGGCGCCAAGGTGATTCTGGTCACCTCCGGCGGAATAGGACACCCTCTCGACGAGGTGGCCATCAACATGGCGTTCTTCGACAAGCACGGAGTCGAGGTGGTCGGCGTGATTTTCAACAAGGCGCGGTCGCACGAGGTGGACAAGATAAAGACGGTGGGCAAGGCGGTGCTGGAGCGACTCGGAACGCGCCTCGCCGGCGTGGTGCCGTACAACCGCGTGGTGGACGCGCCGACGATGATGGACGTGCTGGAGCGGCTGCAGGGCCGAATGGTGCTCGGAGAGAAGCACCTGGGCAAACGAATCGAGAGCATACAGGTCGGCGCGATGAGCGCGCACAACGCTCTGCCGCGCCTGAAGGGGCGGGCGCTGCTGATAACCGCCGGCGACAGAACCGATCTGCTTCTGGCGGCGGCCGTGCGGAGCCTCACCGCGCGGGAGGAGGCGCCGGTGGCCGGCGTGGTCCTGACCGGCGGAATAACGCCGGACCCCAAGATACTCGACATCCTCAAGCAGTTGCCGGTGGCCGTAATCGCCGTGAAGGACGACAGTTACAGCACGGCCGCCAGGGTGAAGAGCATGACCACCAGAGTCTCGGCGTCCGACAGGGTGAAAATCGACCTGATAAAGGACATGGTCGGTCGATACGTGGAAGTGGAGGAGTTCGTGGGCCTGTTGTGAGCGGGGTTCCGGCGTCGACTTGGCGCGCGAAGGCTTATTTTGCTTGACACTCGCGGCACGGGGCAGATAGCATTCCTCTGTCAAAGACGGCTTACGAAGAATTCGCAGCCTTAGCAGGAAGGAGGGACATCTATGACGAAGAGAGAGATCGTGAAGGCGATCGCGGCCAAGACCGGCCTGACGCAGGCGCAGGCCAAGGAGGCGGTTCAGGAGACGCTGAACGCGATGATCGAGCAACTGTCGCGCGCCGGCAGGCTCGAACTGCGCAACTTCGGCGTCTTCGAAGTCCGCAAGCGCCGCGCTCGCACCGCTCGCAACCCTCGTACCGGCGAACCGGTCAAGGTCCCGGCTCGCAAGGTGGTTGTTTTCAAGCCGGGCAAACTGATGGAGCAGAATATTCGCAAGAAGCGCCGTCGTTAGAAGGACCGTTTTAGGGCAGCGCCTTAGGAATGGCACAAGATCGGGCGGAAGGACAGTTCGGCCAGTTGGTGGTTATGCTCGGCTTCGCCAGCCCGATCGCCGTCACCGAATGCATTCGCCTGCAGCGTTCGCTGGCGGAGAAGGGGCAGTTCAAGCCGCTCGGTCAGATTCTGGCCGAACGCGGCGTTCTGACCGTCGATCAGATTCGTCAGGTCCTGCTTCGCCAGGGAAAAACCTTTCTCGCGTGCACTTCCTGTCACTCGAAATTCAATCTGGCGGATCCGTACTCCGGCGACCTGTTCAAGTGCCGCATCTGCGGCTCCGCGGTCAAGGTCTACGGCACGCCGGACGAGATCGAGGAGGAAGAGAACGACGTCATCAAAGAGGATCCTCTCGTCGGCGAGACTCTCGCCAGTTGCCGCATCCAGAGCCTGATCGGCGAGGACGCCGTCAGTCGCAGTTACAAAGCGTGGCAGATGAGTTCCCAGCGGGACGTCGTGATGCGGGTGCTCAAGGAGCGACACGCGCGCGACAAGACGCTGATCAAGAAGTTTCTCAAGGAAGCGGCGGCGGCGGCCAAAGTGCATCATCCCGCCGTCGCGCCGATCCACGACGTCGGCCAGGCCGAAGGCTACTTTTACGTCTGTCACGCCTACTTCGAAGGCGCGACTCTGAGAGAGAAGGTCGAGGAGGAAGGACCGCTGCCGGTGCGCCAGGCCGCCGGCATCGCGCTCCACCTGATCGGAGGCATGCGCGCCGCTCACAAGGCCGGCGTCGTCCATCGCGACATACGACCCGGAACCGTGCTCTTTCCGACGGGCAGGCCGAAGCCCGTTCTCATGGGACTCGGTCTGGTGAAGCGCGCGGCCGAGACGTCCGAGGAGGGCGACATCGGCATTCTGCACGGCTCGCCGGAGTTCATGGCGCCGGAGCAGATACAGGACTACTCCAGCGCCGACGCCAGAAGCGACATGTTCTCCTTGGGCGCGGTCTTCTGGTACATGCTGGTGGGCAAGAGTCCCTTCAGGGGGAACGATCCGGTCGAGTCCCTGGCGCGTAACCTCGAGGGACGCAGACCGAAACTCGCGGACGTCGCCGACGGCGTGCCGCGACAGTTGTGCGCGATCATAGACAAGATGCTCGATCGCCATCCCGACAAGCGTTTCGCGTCGCTGGAGGAGGCGAACACCGCGCTGGAGTCGCTCGACGCCAAGCAACTGCCGTTGAGCGCGGCCACGGAAAAGCCGCACTCGCCGGTGATGGACGTGGTCGGAGAGCGACTGGAACTCGAGCCCGAGGAGGAAAGTTACGAAAAAGAGGAGCCGCGCCTGGAACTGATGCCGCCGGAGCCGGAGATCCGACTCGCCGACGAGCCGGACGAGAAGAAGGAGAAGGAGGAGGTCGACGGCGGCGCGAAAGGAGGAGCGACTCTCTCGAAGGAGGAGAAGAAACGCATTCTCGAGGAGGCGTTCCGCGGCCCGGGAGAACCGACTCCGCCGTCTCCGGCGACGGAGAAGAAGGAGGAGGCCGCGGCCGAGCGGTCCGAGCCGACACCGCTCAAGCAGACGCTGATAGAGAAGGCGCCCTTCATCGCGGGCGGCGTGGTGTTTCTCGTTCTGATCATCGTTCTGATCGCGGTGCTCGGCAAAGGTGAAAAGCCTGCGACGGGCGGCGACGGCGGCCGGAGAGCCAGGGCGCTGAGCGAAGCCAAGGCGATGCTGACGCGACTGGAGAAGGAGCATCCCGACGGTTACGACCTGCTGCGGGCGCGGGCGGAGGAGTATCTGAGAACGTTTCAGGACGACGAAGCGGCGCGGAACTATTTTCTGCGGAAGGCGGAAGGCTACAAACGCGCCGCGCGCCGGGCGAAGCGTAAAGCGGAGTGGGAAGCCTTACAGAAGGAGGCGCGAAACGCCTCTCCCGACCGCATGGACGCGATGATAGCGAAACTCAAGGACTTCGCGCGACGCCACATAGACACCGACGAAGCGTCCGCGGCCATGAAGGAAGCGAAGCGTCTCGAAAGCCGGCGCGAACTCCGCAAGGCCGAAGCGGAAGTGGAGAGGATACGGACCCGCGTCATGGAGGACTGCGAGAGCGGCTCCTATCAACTGGCGCTTCAGCGGATAAAAGACGGCCTTCCCTGGCAGTTGAAGCCCATGCAGAGCCGCTTCAGCGACGCTTTTCAGAAGATGCGCGACCTCGTTCGCCGGCACGCTTCCGCGCGCTTCGAAGAGATGCTCGCGCGCGCGCGGCGCAGGGAGAAGGAGGGACTGATTCCGAAGGCGGAGGAGGAACTCAAGCCGGCGC
>CAYPNR010000068.1:0-187 GCA_964412125.1 uncultured Planctomycetota bacterium
GCGCGAGGGCGCAGATCTCTCTGAAGATTTTGACCCGCGCTTTCTTTCGATCCTTATTGTCCTTTCTCGACGCCGCTCTCCTGAGGATTTCGAGGGATTTATACTCGCAATCGGTGTCCTCCGGAGGCAAACAGGGACCTTCGCCGAACGTCCGAGCAAGGAACGTTTTTCCGTCGAATTTGCCTTC
>CAYPNR010000068.1:197-10231 GCA_964412125.1 uncultured Planctomycetota bacterium
GCAGGCGGGTTGACAAAATTTTCGGGGTGCTCATCGAAAGCCTCTTCCAGGAACTTCCGTCCCGCTGCGGTGACGGAGAGTCTTTCGGGGTTTCGGCGGTTTATTCCGAATATGAGGAGGGACGGCGTCCCTTCGGGATAGAGGGAGAAAGCGCTGCTCGTCTTGAAGATTTTGACCCGCGCTTCCTTTCGATCCTTGTTGTTCTTTCTCGACGCCGCTCTCTCCAAGAGTTCGAGGGATTTGTATTCGCAATCTCCGCTTTCCGGAGGCAAGGCGGGTCTTCTGCCGAACGTCAGAGCGAGAAACGTTTTTCCGTCGAATTTGCCTTCTTTGAAGAGATTGAAGTATTTACGGACATCCGCCGGCAGGGGCATCACGCCTCTCCTCGAACCTCATCGAGCGCCGAGCACGGTCACCGCGGCGACGGCGCCGGGGCCGCCGATGTTGTGCGCAAGACCGAGTCGAACGCCGCTCAACTGACGCTCGCCGGCCTTGCCCTGTAACTGCCGCACCAGTTCGTATATCATCCGCAGTCCCGTCGCTCCCACAGGATGGCCGAACGACAAAAGTCCGCCGCTGACGTTCACCGGAAAAGCGCCGTCGCGGCGGGTCACACCTTCGCGTATCAGCCTCTTCGATTCGCCCCGCTCACACAGGCCCAGGTCCTCGTATGTCAGCAACTCGACGTTCGCAAAACAGTCGTGCACCTCCGCGAAGTCCAATTCCTCGAACGGCTTTTCGACGCCCGCGCTCTCATACGCCATCTTCGCCGCGACGGTCGTGGCGCGAAACGAAAGAAAATCGTAGCCCTCCTGGAAAAACGGCAGGTCCCAGCCCGTGGAAACCGCCTGTCCCTGACCCTTGACGAGCACGTAGTCCGGATTCATCGCGGCGGCGTCCTCCGTCCGAACGACGATCGCGGCGGCCGCGCCGTCGGTCGTCGGACAGCAGTCCAGCAGCCGCATCGGATAGGCCACCATCGGCGACGCGAGCACCTTCTCCAAGGAGACCGGCTTTCTGTAGTGCGCCTTCGGGTTCAGCACCGCGTTCTCGTGATTCTTCACCGACACCAGCGCGAAGTCCTCTTCGGTCACGCCGAACTCGTGCATGTGACGCGTCGCGTAGGCGGCGAAAGTGCCGGCCGCCGTGAAACCCTTCTGATAAAAAGGATGTCCGTGCTCGACCATCATCTTCACCAGACTGTCGCGCGGGGGCCTGTCCCGTAACTTCTCGCAGCCCGCCGCAAGAGCGATCCTGTGCTCGCCGGAGAGAACCGCAAGACACGCCGAGCGGAACGCGTCGCCGGCGGTCGCGCAGTAGTTGGAGTGCCGCATCACGGGTATGTCGAACATGGCGAGCGGCTCCGCCAGGTCCATGCCGCTCCTGCCCTTCCACACTCCCGCGTCGGGAAACGCCGTGCCGAGCCACGCCGCGTCTATGTCCGAAAACTCGATGCCGGCCTCCTCCGTCGCCTCCCGCACCGCGCGGTACAGCAGGTCCCAGTAACCGATGTCGAAGTGTTCTCCGAACTCCGTACAGCCGACGCCGACCACCGCCAGACGGTCCTTCATCATCCCCGCGTCCCCCCACGCACAGGTCGCGCCTTCCACCAGTAATGATGAAATCCGCCCGCCTGATGCATCCTGCGGAACGTCAACTCCACCTCCATTCCGATCTCCACCTCGTCGGCGGCGCAGTCGGTCATCTGCGTCAGAAACCGTCCGCCGCCGTCGAGGTCTATCGAGCACAGGCTCACCGGCGCGTCCGGCGTCGGCACGTAGTACTCCTGCGAGAACGTGTATATCCTGCCGCGACGCGACAGTTTGAACTCGTCGAAGTCCTCCTGCGCCCTGCAATGCGGACAGACCGGAAGCGGCAGCGTCAGCACCGCGCCGCACGAGCGGCACTTTCGCGCGCGCAGGCGCATGTTCTGCGGACTCTCCCGCGCTATCAATATGGTCGAGGTGAACGCGCTCTCAAGATGAGCGTCCCAGCGATGCAGACGGTTGCGGAAGTCCAGATACTTCACGTAACTCAATATCTCGCGGCGACGCGCGAGCGCCGCCTTCACCGGTCGCCTCCGGCTCAACTCCCCGACGCGCTCGGTCGCCTCCAGAAGAACGGCGTCGCCGCCGTCGCCGTAACCGCAGAGCAGGATCAACTCGCCCGGCTGCGCGTTCTCCAGCGCGCTGGCGAGCAAAAGCAGCGGATGCGGCGCGCCGGAGAAGCCCGTGAAGCCGGTCAGCGGGTCGTGCCACTGCGCTTTCGCGTCGAAGCCCGTCGCCTTCAGAACGTTCATTATCGGACGGATCTCCGGAAGCGGCAGTATCACCTTGCCCACCTGCGACGGCTCGACGCCGGTCTTCTTCAGAAGCGTCTCCATGACTCCGATCAGCGTCCTTTCGTAGCCGAACTGCTGCGAGAAACGCACGTCGCCCGACTTTATGAACTCGTCGGCGTCTCTGCGCCAGGCGTGCAGCATCTCGCTGGAGACGGAGCAGGCGTCGACGATTTTCGCGAGGAGGTCGTCGCCGGCGGTGAGGACGGCGGCCGCGCCGGCGTCGCCGAAGGCTATCTCGTCCGGCGCGCCCGGCTCCACAGGTCGACAGTCGGCCGAGGTGACCAGCACACGTGAGGCGCCGCCGGAGCGCAACGCGTCCCGCGCCACAAGCAGCGCGGCGGTCGCGGAGCGCAGACTGCCGCAGACGTCCAGCGTCCTTATCGCGGCCGGGCGGTCCAGCGCCGCCGCAATCACGCTCGCGCCCTGCTTCTCGGCGAACGGCGACGTGGTGGTGGCGAAAACGAGCATGTCCGGCGAAGCGCCGTCGCCGTCGCAGGCGAGCGCCGCTTCCACCGCCATCGTCAGCGAGTCCTCGTCGTACGACGCGAAACGCTTGGTGAATTTCACCGGCGCGCGATCCCATTCCGCGGACACCGTCTCGCCTTTGATGAAGTAGTACGGCAGATAAACTCCGCAATCCGCTATGCCGACCATGGTCTCAGACCTTACAGTATTCCGACGCTGATGCCGCCGTCGACGAACAGCACCTGTCCCGTTACGTAACTCGAAAGTTCGGATGCGAAGAACAGATGCGCCTTCGCGATCTCCTCCGGCCCGGCGAACCGCTTCAGCGGTATGGCGTTCCTTATCATCTCGTGGACCTTCTCCGGCATCTTCTCGGTCATCGGCGTCCGCGTCGCGCCCGGCGCGACGCAGTTCACCAGAACGCCGTCGCGCGCGAACTCCAGAGCGAGCGTCCGCGTCAGACCGATCACGCCCGCCTTCGACGCGGAGTAGTTCGCCTGGCCGATGTTGCCGAGCACGCCTATCGACGCGGTGTTGACGATACGGCCGCCGCCGGCCGCCGCAAGGGCCGGATACGCCGCGCGGCACATCAGAAACGTGCCCTTCAGGTTCACAGCGATCACGGCGTCCCACTGCTCCTCGCTCATCTTCCTGGTCACGGCGTCCCGGTTGATGCCGGCGTTGTTCACCAGCACGTGCAGCGCGCCGAACGTCTCGACCGCCTTCGCCACCGCGGCTTCGCAGTCGCCCGCTTTGGTGACGTCTCCGACGACCGCCGCCGCTTCGCCGCCGGCCTCCTTTATCATGGAGACCACTCTTTCGGCGTCTCCGCCGCTGACGTCCTGCACCACCACTTTCGCGCCGCGAGCCGCGAAAAGCGTCGCGGTCGCCTCGCCTATTCCGCGTCCGGCGCCGGTCACCAGTGCGACTCTGCCGTCCAGCATCTTATTTCCCCCTCCTCATCAGCGCCACCCATCTCGACTCTATCACCGTCTCGTCACGCTGGTTCAACAGCGTGCAGTCGAAAGTCACCACGCCCCTGTCCGGCTTGGACGACTCCTTCCTGTCGGCCACCTCCATCACCAACCGCACGGTGTCGCCGGGCTTGGCCGCGCCCTTGAACTTCACGTCTATCTCCAGCACCGCCACCGTCGTCCCTTCAAAGATGCCGAGTTGGTTGCCGAGACCGGTCGCTATCGACGCGCACAGCATCCCGTGCGCTATCCGTCCGCCGAACGGTCCGCTCTTCATGAACTCCTCGTCGGTGTGCAGAGGATTGTAGTCGCCGGACAGGCCCGCGAACAACACTATGTCCGCCTCGGTGATGGTACGCCTGCGCGTCTCGAACTTCCGGCCGATCTCGAACTGCTCGAATTTCAAACCCTTCGGCTCGTATCCCATGTCTCTCCTCCGAACGTCGCCCCGCGGCCGAGGCCGCTCACCTGCCCCAGTATTCCCTGGCGATTATGGACTTCAGTATCTCCGAGGTGCCGCCGCCCAGAAGCAGAAAACGAGCGTCCCTGTAGTAGCGCTGCACCGGATACTCCGTCGCGTAACCGTAACTGGCGAAGACGCGGGTGGCGACGTCCGCGCAGCGGTTGGCGGCCTCGCTCGCGTACAGTTTCGCCATCGCCGCGTACCCGTCCGCCCTCTCCCCGGCGTCTATCCGCGCCGCCGCGTCGTAGACCATCAGTTCCGAGGCGTAGACGTCCACCGCCATGTCGGCCAGTTTGTGCTGAATCGCCTGAAACTTGCCTATCGGCCGTCCGAACGCCGTGCGCTCGCGCGAGTACCGCAACGCCTGCTCGAACGCGGCGCGCGCCAGTCCCAACCCCAGCGCGCCGGTCATCACCCTTATCCGCGCCAGTATCGCCAGAAGGTTCTTCAAGCCGGAGCCCTCCGGGCCCAACTCGTTCTCCACGGGTATCCGGCAGTCCTCGAAAGAGATGCCGCCCGTGTCCAGCGCCCGCGTCCCCAACTTGTCTATCTTCTTGCCGATTATCAGTCCGGGTGTGTCCCGCTCCACCAGGAAGAAGTCGACGCCCTTGACGCCCTTCTCCCTGTCGCGGGTCGCCAGCACGGTGAAGAAGTCGGCGACCGAGGAGTTGGTGGTCCACATTTTCGCGCCGTTCAGGACGTATTCGTCGCCGTCGCGGACCGCCGTCGTCCGCAGACCTCCCAGGTCGGTGCCGGCGTCCGGCTCGGTGAGCGCGAAGGAGCCGACTTTCTCGCCGCGGATCGCCGCCTTCAGCAGTCGCTCCCTGTGGTCGTCGGTGCCGAAGCGGAATATGAAGTCGGTGCCCATCATGCACTGCATCGCGACGGTGGCCGCCAGACTCATCGAGCCGCGCGCGAGTTCCTCGCACAGTATGCAGTACGTGGTGAAGTCCGCGCCGACGCCGCCGACCTCCTCCGGATACCGCAGACCGAAAAAGCCGAGTTCCGCGCATCGCCTGAACCAGTCCCACGGAAACTCACCTTTGTTTTCGACCTCGTCGGCGCGCGGCGCCACTTCCTTCTTCACGAACTCCGCCACGGTTCGGCGGAACATCTCCTGCTCCGGTGTGAAGCGACTCTCCATACGCGACCTCCCCCGCGTCGGCAAAGCCCGGCGCGTCCGCCGGAGACGATTCGATATTATCCTGAAACGCCGCGCCCGGTCAAATCCAATACGTTTATGTCTCCCCGGCGGCGACGCGAGCGGGTCACGGAAGCGTTCCTATACGATTTTTACTTGCGCGGCGGAGCGCCTCCGACACAATGAATGACTCGACCACGGCACTCGCGGCCGTTCGGAGAGCGACGAATGATCTGGCGTCTTCTGGAAAAAGCGGAGGCGGAAGCGCTCGACGGCGGCGTCTCGACGGAGACGGCGAAGAGATTGGCGACGCTCGAAGGCGCCGACATCGTTCCGCTGTGCGGCCTCGCGGCGAGGGTACGGGCCAGGACGAGACCGCCCGGAATGGACCTGTGCTGGCTGACGAACGCCAAAAGCGGCAGGTGCAGCGAGGACTGCGCGTTCTGCGCGCAGTCGGCGCACCACGCCGCGGACTGCCGTGAGTATCCGATGGTCGAAATCGACGAGGTGCTCGAGGCGGCGGCCGCCGCGGCGGACGCCGGCGCGGACCGCTTCTGCATCGTCACAAGCGGCCGCAGTCCGAACGAGACGGAGTTCGAACGCGCCCTGGAAGCGACGCGCGCGATCCGCAGGGAGCATCCGACGCTGGCGCTGGACGCCAGTCTCGGCGAGTTGGACGCCGACCGCGCGGCCGCGCTTCGCGAGGCGGGAGTCACCCGCTACAACCACAACATAGAGACGGCGCCGACGTGGTACTCCAACGTCTGCACCACGCATCCCGTCGAGGCGCGGATGAAGACCTGCCGCGTGGTGAAGGAGGCCGGGATGGAGTTGTGCTGCGGCGGCATCATCGGCATGGGCGAAGGCTGGAGCGAGCGGATAGAGATGGCTGCGGCGGCGCGCGGGCTGGGCGCGGACTGCGTTCCGATAAACGTACTGATAGCGCATCCGGGAACGCCGCTGCAGGACAGGGAGCCGCTGCGCGCGGCGGAGATACTGAAGGCGGTGGCGCTGTTCAGGCTGATGCTGCCGGAGGCGGTGCTGAAGATGGCGGGCGGACGCGAGCGACACCTGAGGGACTTTCAAGGCATGGCTCTGGCGGCGGGGGCGGACGGCATCATAATAGGCGGCTATCTGACGGTCGGCGGCAGGAGCCTCGACGACGATCTGGAGATGATACGCGATGCGAAAGGACTGCTCTGACGGGCGGGCGGACGCAGGACGCATGGAGGAAGTCCTCGGCGGGATAGAGGACTGGAAGAAGAAGCGGAACGCGGTGATACTGGCGCACAACTACCAGCGGGCGGAAGTACAGGAGGCGGCGGACTTCTGCGGCGACTCACTCGAACTGGCGCGGAAGGCGGCGCGTCTCGACGCGGACGTGATAGTCTTCTGCGGCGTGGACTTCATGGCGGAGACCGCGGCGATGCTGGCGCCGGACAGGACGGTGCTGATGCCGGACGCGCACGCGACCTGCCCCATGGCGCAGATGGCCGACGAGGACGACGTGACGGCCGCGGCGCGGAAGCACGGCGCCAGGGTGCTCACATACGTCAACTCCACCGCCGCCGTCAAGGCCGTCTCGGACCTATGCTGCACCAGCGCCAACGCCGTCCGGATGCTCGACCGACTCGAAGGCCCGGTGCTGTTCGTGCCGGACAGGTATCTCGGAACGTGGGCGGCGGCGCAGACGCGTCGCGAAGACGTCATACTCTGGAACGGCTTCTGTCCGACGCACGCGGCGATACGCGCCTCCGACCTGCGCGCCGCGCGCGCGCGGCACCCGAAGGCGTTCGTGATGGCGCATCCGGAGTGCCGTCCCGAGGTGACCGCGGACGCGGACGCGGTGCTCTCCACCGGCGGCATGGTGCGCGCCGCGGCGGAGGAGGCGGCCGAGGAGTTCATAGTGGCCACCGAAACGGGACTCATCGCGCGACTGGAACGTGAGAATCCTCACAAGCGCTTCCACGCGGCCAACTCCGACGCGGTCTGTCCTTCGATGAAGGCGACCACGCTCGAAGCGGTGCTCGACGCGCTCAAGGAGATGCGACACGCGGTCACAGTCGACGAAAGCGTGGCGGCGGCCGCCGTCAAAGCGATCGAGGCGATGCTGTAGGAGAAGCATAGATGTCCCTGAAGGTGATCCTGGCGAAACCGGGGCTGGACGGGCACAACCGCGGAGTGCAGACGGTGGCGCGCGCGCTGCGCGACGCGGGAATGGAAGTGGTCTATCTCGGAATAAGAAAGACGCCTGAGGAGATAACGAAAGCGGCGCTGGAGGAGGACGCGGACGTGATCGGACTCTCCTGCCTGTCGGGAGCGCACATGGAGTTGTTTCCCGCCGTTCTGAAAGAGGTCCGGAGCCGCGCGTCGCGTCCGGTGCTGCTGATCGGAGGCGGCATCATACCGGAGTCGGATCGCGCGGCGCTGAAGGAGGCCGGCTTCCACGCGATCTTCACGCCGGGAACGCCGCTGTCGGAGATAGTGGAATCGATAAAGCGGGGCGTTGAGGAGTTGCGCGATGCTTGACGGAATCGATCACGTGGCGATCGCCGTGAGGGACATAGAGGAGGCGCGACGGACGTTCGACGCGCTCTTCGGAGCGCCGGGCGCCGTGGAGGAGGTGGCGGATCAGAAGGTGCGCACCTGCTTCTACGACGTCGGCGGCGTGCACATCGAACTGGTGGAGCCGACCTCGCCCGACTCGCCGATAGCGAAATTCCTGGAGAAGCGCGGCGGCGGAATCCATCACATAGCCTTCAGAACGACGGACCTGGAAGGCGCGCTCGCACAACTCTCCGAAAAGGGCTTCCGCCTGATAGATCACGAGCCGCGCGCCGGCGCAGGAGGCAAAAAAATAGCGTTTCTGCATCCGGCCTCCACACACAAAGTGCTGATGGAGTTGTGCCGGTATGACGCATAGCGTGTTCGCCGCGAGCCTGTTCGGCATCCAACTGAGCACCGAGCAGTTCATCTACGTCGTCGGTATGTCGCTGGCCGTGGTGCTGTTCGCCATCGTCTTCCACGAGGTGGCTCACGGACTGGTCGCGCTCTGGAACGGCGACCCAACCGCCAAGTACGAAGGCAGACTCTCTCTCAATCCGGTGAAGCATCTCGATCCGATAGGAAGCGTGCTGGTGCCGATAATCTCGTTCGTCTTTCTGCACTTCCCGTTCGGCTGGGCGCGGCCGGTGCCGGTCAATCCCCTCAACTTCCGACGACGCGTCTTCGGCGACATCACCGTGTCGCTGGCCGGAGTGACGGCGAACTTCCTGTTCGCGCTGGCGCTCGGAGGACTGCTGCATCTGACCAAGCCGAACTCGATGAACGCGTTGGTGCTCTATATCGGCATCAGTCTGAACTGCGCGCTTTTCGTGTTCAACCTGCTGCCGGTGCCGCCGCTGGACGGCAGTCACGTCTTCAAATATCTGCTGCCGGCGCGCCTGCGCGCGCAGTACATGCGACTCGGCATGTTCGGCTACTTCATACTGATGATGGTGCTCTTCTCGAGCGGCGGCTTCCTGTTCGCGCCGGCGACCGGCTATCTCTGGCGCGCCGTCATGTTCCTCAGCGGCCACGGTTGGTGACGCGCCTCGCGCCTCAGCCCGTCGGCTGCTTCCGAAAACGATACACCCTGATCACCACGTCCGGACATATCAACGCGCAGGACATGCAGGCCGTGCACGCCTCCGGCCTCTTCACGCGCGGCGGATTCACGCCTCGCGCGTTCAGGTGTTCGGCGAACTCCAGACAGTCTTCCGGGCAGACCGTGATGCACAATCCGCAACCCTTGCAGCGGTCCTCATCGATCTCGATCCGTCCCTTCGCCATAGTTCGGAAGTCCTCCCCAACGGAGTTTCTCTTTAAGAGTATCGAAAAACGGCTCCTTCTCCACGATCAGAACCCGTTTTCCGCCGCGTCGTATCTCCACCCGCGCGCCCGCGTCGAGACGCGTCTCGCCGCGGCCGTCCACCGACAGAAGCATATCCGTTCTCGAATCCGCCACTTCGATCTCGAGCCGCGCCCCGCCCGGCAGCACCAGAGGTCTGTTGGTGAGCGTGTGCGGATTCAGCGGCGTCACCAGCAGCGCGTCGGTTCCCGGCGCCAGAATCGGACCGCCCGCCGAAAGCGAATACGCGGTCGAGCCGGTCGGCGTGGCCACCAGCACGCCGTCGCCGGCGTAGGTCGTCACAAAGCGACCGTCTATGTGCAGACTCAGATGACATATGCGGGGAGGACCGCAGCGGACCAGCATCGCTTCGTTCAACGCGAGTCGCGACGCCGTCCCGCCGCCGCAGCGCACCTCCAGCGTCATCCGCGCGCTCGGCTTCGCGGTGAGCAGCGCGGGCAGTCCGCCGCGGAACTCCTCCTCGGAGAATTCCGTCAGAAAGCCGAGACGTCCGACGTTCACGCCGATCAGCGGCACTTCGCGGCCGGCCAGCGCCTGTACCGCGCCGAGCATCGTTCCGTCGCCGCCGACCACGACCGCCACGTCGCAGGCCGTCGCGTCGCAGTCCTCCAGCGTGGCGGTCTCGACCGCGGCGTGTCCGGCGACGAGACCCGCCAGTCGCCCCGCCGCCTCCGCCGCCCTTCCGCTGCGCCCGTCGTGAACGATCAGCACCCGCACAACTCGATGACCCAAGCGGTTCG
>CAYPNR010000068.1:10331-11762 GCA_964412125.1 uncultured Planctomycetota bacterium
CTGCGCCCGTCGTGAACGATCAGCACCCGCACAACTCGATGACCCAAGCGGTTCGTCGGAGCAGGTTATTGTCCACAAAAGGCGCCCTCAACTCAACCCAAATGCGCCGCGACGCGCCCGGACACCCCGCGAACAAAAAGAAGGGGGCGTCGCTCACGCCCCCTTCTTCCGTCGTTCAAACACAAACCGCGCTCACGGCTGCCACGGGAAGTAGCATCCGCCTGAGTCGCCGAGATTGGTGCTCACCTCCCTGGCGAAAAAGACGTGAATATCCGTGCCGTCGAAAGCGGCGTCGAAAAAGCCGCGCTGCAGTATCACCGCGTCCCCCCAGTTGCCGCCGCTCTTCGCCACGCTCATCATCCGACCGTCGTCAAGCCTGGCGAGCACCACGACCCTGCCTCCGACCACAAACAGATGCAGACAGATGCCGCCCTCCTCACTGGGGCTGTTTCCGGTGCCGGGAACGTCCTCGGGCGCCGACCACGAGCCTCCCGAGTTCGTCGTCAGTTTCACGGCGTCCTGGAAGTTGTCCAGTTTGTAGGCGAGATAGAGGTTGGACGACGCGTCGGCGGCGAGGGCGACGGCGACAACATTGTCGGGTGCGCCCGACACCACCGTCTCATTCTGCCAACTTGAGCCGTCATACCAGAGGTGGTAAATGTCGTTACCCTCGCCAAGTGCTATGTGCGGGGTTGAGCCGACAAGCCGAAGCGCGAGGCAGGAAGCGCTCGCGCCGCCGACCACCTCCACGCTCCACGAGTCGGTCCCGGCGTCGTACTTGGCGTAGCAAAGTTCCGTCGTGCCGCTGTTGTCGCGCTGGTACGCCACACGCAGGTCGTCACCCTCCCCGCAGGCCGACAGCAGTTGTATGTCGGATGCGGTGCTGTCGACCACATGAGCCGACCACGTGCTCGCCGCGGAGGCGCGATACAGGTGCTTCAGATGGCCGTCATTATGATCAAGAAAGACGATGTGTCTTGTGTCATCATCGGTGACGACGGCGCTCATGTGCTGATCCTCGTCTATGCCGGGGTCGTACGCGGGGTTTGAAGGATCGTCGGCGTCCTCGAACGTCCATGTGGCCGCGGCCGTGCGCTCGGCCCACACAAGAATCGGCTGGAAGGAGATTATCTTGACGGAGACGGCGTGCGGTGTGCCGTTCGCGTCCACCGTTCCCGCTCTACCCAAAACTCCATCGCCTGCGTGGGTGTGGATGGTGGTGGGCGCCGACCACGTGCCCGACACACTGTCACGCCGGCTGACTTTGATGGTGAAGTCGGCGCTGCCCTCGCACCAGACGGCCCACAGATCGGTGCCGTCGTGCGCGCCGTAGATGTAGAACATATATGCGTTACTACCCGGCGCGCGAACCGTCTCCACCTGCCAGCCGCCCGCGTCTTTGTAAGCGTGACGCACCTCGCAGTTGCCGCT
>CAYPNR010000069.1:0-11760 GCA_964412125.1 uncultured Planctomycetota bacterium
GCGGAGGCGGAGCAGCCGGAGGTGGAGCCGAAGGTGCTTCTGGGCGTTCATCCCTGCGACATGCAGGGCGTGTTGCGACTCGACTGGGCGTTCACCGAGCGCAATCCCGAGTCCAACTACGTCAACCGCCGCAAGGACACGCTCTTCATCGGCGTCACCTGCACGCCGGACGAGTACTGCTTCTGTCAGAATCTCGGCACGTGGAACACACGTGAGGGCTACGACGCGTTCATGGTCGACCTCGGCGACAGATGGCTGGTCGAGATACTCACCGACGAGGGAATGAGACTGCTGGACGGCCTGTCGATGCTTTCCGACGCGGACGAGGAGGCTCTGCGGAAGGCTCGTGTGGTCAGACGCGATCTTTCGTCTCCGCCGCTTCCGGTGACGTTCCATCCGGCGACGACGGACGCGCTGATGGAGATGAGCGAGGACGACAAGACGTGGGTGGACGTGGCCAACAGATGCTTCTCCTGCGGCACCTGCACGCTTGTCTGTCCCACCTGCTACTGCTTCGACGTGGAGGACGAGGTGGACATAACCCTGAGCGCCGGCGAGCGCGTGCGCAAGTGGGACTCCTGTCAGTTGCAGTCGTTCGCGAAGGTGGCCACCGGCGAGAACTTCCGCGAGGAACGCGAGGGACGGGTGAGACACAGGTTGTACAGGAAGTATCTGTTCCTGCCGGAGCGGTACGGTGATGTGTTCTGCGTGGGATGCGGTCGTTGCGGACGCTACTGCACCGCCGACATCCACACCTACGACATAGTGGCGAAGTTGGCGGAGCGCCACTCCGCCACGCTGACCGACGTCGTCGGCGCGCGCGAGTAGACGCGGAATCTGAAGCGATTGGAGGTATAGAAGATGCGACATCTGGCGATTGACATGGGCAAGGTGGAGCCGAAGCCGCTCTACCAGCCGCGGCTCGCCAAGTTGGTGCAGAGCAAGCAGTGGACGGAATTGGAGAAACTCCTGGTGTTCGAGTTGACCGACGGAGAGCCGCTCGGGCACTCGCCGGGACAGTTCGTGGAGGTTTCCGTCTACGGCGTGGGCGAGGCTCCGATTTCCGTCTCGAGCGCGCCCGCCGGCGACGCGCGTTTCGAGTTATGCGTGCGCAAGGTCGGCAACGTCACCGCGGCCCTGCACAACCTGAGCGAAGGCGACGTGGTGGGCGTCCGCGGACCGTTCGGACGCGGCTTTCCGGTGGAGGAGTTGAAGGGCAAGAATCTGCTGTTCATCGGCGGCGGCATAGGCATGGTGCCGCTTCGCTCCTTCATCAACTACGCGCTCGAGCACAAGGGCGACTACGGCAGGTTGACCGTTCTCTACGGCTGCAAGAATCCCGGCGAGTTTCTGTTTCACGACGAGTTGGAGCGCTGGCGCGGGGAGACGGAGTATCACGAGACGGTGGACAGCGCCGCGGGCATGGAGTGGTGCTGCGAGGTGGCGTGGAACAGATGCGAAGGCGTGATCACGGTGCTGATACCGCCGCTGGAGTTCGACCCGGCCGACACCTACGCGATAGTCGTCGGTCCGCCGATCATGTATCGATTCGTTCTGCGAAGCCTGAAGGACAAGAAGATGCCGGACGACCACATCATAGTGAGTCTCGAGCGCAGGATGAAGTGCGGCGTCGGCATCTGCGGTCACTGCCAGATCGGTCCGCTCTACACCTGCCAGGACGGACCGGTCTTCTACTACAGCGAGATCAAAGGCATTAAGGAGGCCCTGTGATGAAGCCGAAAGTAGCGGTCTACGACTTCACCGGCTGCGAGGGCTGCGAGTTGCAGATACTCAACTGCGAGGAGCATCTGCTGGACATCGTCGGCAGCATTGAACTGGTGTACTGGCGGGAGGCGATGACGCCGTCCGCGGACGCGCCGAACCGCTACGACGGCTCGGCGGCCGTGGAAGCGGACATCGCTCTTGTCGACGGCGGCATCACCACTCCGCACGGCGTGGAGCGGATCAAGGAGATTCGTCGGAAGTCGAACATACTGGTGGCGTGCGGCTCCTGCGCCTGCTACGGCGGCATCAACGCGCTCAAGAACGACTTTCCGATGGAGGAGGTCAAGAGAATCGTCTACGGCGACATGGCCCGTCACTTCGAGACGATACCGGCCCAGCCGATGTCGAACTTCGTCAAGGTCGACTTCATGCTGCCGGGCTGCCCCATGGTCAAGGACGAGTTTCTGACGTTCTTCAAGTCGCTGCTTCTGGGCAAGACCAAGTGGCAGTTGCCGGAGTATCCGGTCTGCGTGGAGTGCAAGCGCAAGGAGAACGTCTGCGTTTTCGACAAGGGCCTGACCTGTCTGGGCCCGATAACGATAGCGGGCTGCGGCGCCAACTGTCCTTCTTACGGCTCCGCCTGCGAGGGCTGCAGGGGACTGGTGCCGAACCCCAACATCAACGCCGCGCTGGACGTTCTGACCGAGTACGGTCTCGAACTCGAGGACGCCGTCAAGCAGATGAAGATGTTCTGCAACGCGCTCGAGCCGGTCAGCCGACTCGACGTTTGGACAAAGACGGAGTAGGAGGGCGCACGAATGGCGAATGTGCATATTCCTTACGTGACCAGGGTGGAGGGCCACGGCAACATTGTGGTCCGCGGAGAAGGGGACGATCTCGAGATAAGATGGGAGATTCCCGAGTCGCCGAGGTTCTACGAAGCGATGATCCGCGGCAAGCCGTGGAACCAGATCGCGCACATAACCAGCCGGATCTGCGGCATCTGCGCCTCCGGACACACACTCGCGTCGATAAACGCGACCGAGGACGCTTTCGGAATGACGCCGACCCGTCAGACGTGGCTGCTGCGCATGTTGCTCAACCACGGCGAGCAGATACAGAGTCACGCGCTGCACGCGTTTTTCTTAGCGCTTCCGGACTTCGCCGGCGCGCCGAGCGTCATTCATCTGGTGCCGTCGCACAAGGAAGCGGTGCTGGCGGCCGTGCGTCTGAAGAAGTTGGGCAACGACATCGCCGACCTGATAGGCGGACGCGCGGTTCATCCGTGCTCGGCGCACGTCGGCGGCTTCGGACGCGTGCCGACCGAGAAGGAGTTGCTGGGCCTGCGCGGCAAACTGGAGCAGGCCCGCGAGGACATCAAGTTGCTGGTCGGCGTCTACGCTTCGGTGAGCGCCAACGTTCCGCGGTTCGAGCGCAAGACCGAGTACGTCAGTCTCGTCTGGGACCAGGAGTATCCGTGGATCGACGGCGACGTCGGCACCAGTGAGGCGGGCATCGTTTCCTATCGCGACTATCTGGACGTGATTCACGAGTGGGTCAAGCCGTACTCGACCGCGAAGCGCTCGAAGAACGTTTTCACCTCCTACGCGGTCGGCGCGCTCGCGCGGGTGAACAACAACTTCGAGCAGTTGCTGCCGTCGGCGAAGGAGGCCGCCGACATGCTCGGCCTGAAGGCGCCCTGCTACAATCCGTTCTACAACAATCACGCTCAGGTGGTCGAACTCGTGCACTGCATAGACGACGCCATAGCCAAGATAGACCGCCTGATCGCCGAGGGTCTCAAGGACGAGGCGGTGGCGCCCGCGACCGTCCGCGCGGGACGCGGCGTAGGCATGTCGGAGGTGCCGCGCGGCCTGCTCGTTCACGACTACACCTACGACGAGACCGGACACATGCTTGAGGCCAATCTGGTGATTCCGACCAACCAGAACCACGAGAACATAGAAGACGACTTCCGCGCCTGGGTGCCGAAGATGATCGAGGAGGGCAGGACCGACGACCAGATAGGCTTCAATCTCGAGATGCTGGTCCGTTCCTACGACCCCTGCATCTCCTGTTCGACGCACATGGTGAAGGTGAGGTTCGAGCGGGATTAGCGGTGCGGACCGGACGATTACGGGACCGCGACGCGTCGGCGTCGCGGTTCCGTTGCTTTTCGGCGTTTCGACGGGAGCGGCCTCGGCGGCTCGTCGTCCGGGAGTGTCGCGATTGCGTCAGCGACGTAGGCGGCTTCGGTCGCGACGCGGGCACTTTGCTTGCCGGGCGGGGGAATTCCGCAATATAATGCGCGCGGAAAACGTCTTATTGACGTGAACATGGCGTTAGGAGGTGTTGCGCATGAGATGGGTACTTGTTGTCGCGGGGCTTCTGGCGGCCGTCGGTTTCGCGTGCAAGGGCAGCGGCTCCGGAGGAACCGGCGACACGCCGGCCAGCCAATTGATGGAGTTGATAAACCAGGAACGCGCCAATCAGGGCGCCCAGCAACTTCGTGAGGCCAGCGGCCTTTCCGCCGAGTCGCAGTGGTGGGCCAACGAGCACACCAAGGGACCGTGGTTCAACTGGCACGACCGTCAGGTGGAGGACCCCAACTATCAGGACAGCATGGCCGCCGCGATCGGTCAGACCACCGTCACCGCCTGCGACCAGGTCGGACTGGTCTCCACGACCGCCTCCAACGCGCAACTGGCGTTCAACGAACTCATGAGCAGTTACTCCGCGACGCTGATGGACCCGAACTGGGAGATGGCGGGCGTAGGCTTCGCCAGGTTCATAGACAACAACCAGCCGTATTTCGTCTGGATAGTGGACCTGGTGGACCCGTAAGCGGCGGTCGGAGACATACTTCGGGCGTCGCGGTCCCACCCGTCGCCGGACCGGCTGCGCCGGGTTTTGTGGGTGGTTTCCCTGGTTGGGCGTTCCGTTTGGATCTCCGCCGGGGGCGCTTCTTGGTTGACGGGCGCCGCTCGCGCCCATATATTTCATCCTATCCGTTTTTTGGACGACCCCCCATGGACCGGGAACGCATCATTCAGGCGCTCCGCGGCAGACGTTTCGCTCCTTCCAAGGCCAAGCAACTCGCGCGACTCTTGAAAATCTCTCAGGACGACTATGTGGAGTTCAAGCACGCACTGGCCGAACTGGCGCGGGAGGGACGTCTGGTGCGTCTTTCGAGGAACCGTTACGCGCTGCCGGAGTCGCATCCCGACCTGGTGACCGGCCGGATCGAGATAACGCGCGGCGGTCTGGCGTTTCTGATACCGGACGACCGCGACAAGTGTCCGGACGACGTACTGATCCCGCGACGCGACCTGCACAGGGCGGTCGACGGCGATCAGGTGATGGTGTCGCTGAAGAAGTCGCGACGCAGGCGTGAGGGTGAGGCGGCGCCGCGCTTCCGGGGCGTGGTCGAGAAGATACTTCAGCGGAAGCGTCACCGCATCGTCGGCACGCTCCGCCGCGGCGGCAATCGTTACTGGCTCGACGCGCCGGGGACGGCCGCGAGTCGACTGCCGGTGCCGAAGGCGCTTCTCGCGGGCGCGCGCCCCGGCCAGAAAGTGGTGGTGCGGATACCCCTGCAGCAGAACCCGCGTGAGAAGACATACGGCACCGTCGTGGAGGTGCTCGGCGAGGCCGGCGACCGCGTCGCGGAGGAGCGGGCGCTGCTGGTCGAGTTCGGCGTGGACGAGACGACGCCGGAGGACGCTCTCGAGGAGGAGCGTGTTCTGCTGGACGCGGACTGGAGCGGCGAATTCGCGGGTCGCGAGGACCTTCGCGGGCTGCCGACCGTGACGATAGACCCGGCGGACGCCTACGATTTCGACGACGCGGTGAGCGTGGCGCGGATCGACGGCGGCTGGAAACTGTGGGTCCACATCGCGGACGTATCCCGTTTCGTCCGCGCCGGCGGCGCGGTGGACGCGCTCGCCCGTCGGCGGCTCAACTCGGTTTATCTGCCGGGCCGCGTCGTACCGATGCTGCCGGAGGGCGTCACACACAGACTGGCCTGTCTGATGGAGGGCGAAGACCGTCTGGCTAAGACCGTGGAGATGGAGTTCGCCAGGGGCGGTGTACTGAAGAGGAGTCGCGTTTTCCGAAGCGTGGTGCGCAGCGATCGCCGCCTCGACTACGACGAGGCGGCGGCGTTTCTCGCGGGCACCGGCGGCGGAGAGACGGGCAGGATGCTTCGAGCGGGCTGGGAACTGGCGCAGACTTTGAAGAGGCGGCGATTCGCCCGCGGCGCCATCGACATGAACATAATGGAGACGAAGGTGCTGCTGGACGAGTCGGGCGAGGTACGCGACGTGGTTTGCAAGGCGCGTCGGACCAGCGACGTACTCGTCGAGGAGTTCATGCTGGCGGCCAACGAGCGTGTGGCGCTGCACCTCCAGGACGCCGGCGTCACGTTCGTCGGCCGCGTTCACGACGAGCCGGACGAGGCGTCGCTGCGCCGCTTCCGCACTTTCGCGCTCTCGCTCGGGCTGAGGATGCGCGGGACCGACGCGGCGTCCATACAGCGCGTGCTGTCGAAGGTGGCCGGCGGCACTCTCGAGTATCCGGTCAACTACGCGCTGCTGCGCTCGATGAAGAAGGCGGTCTACACTGTGGAGCCGCGACCGCATTTCGCTCTCGCGTTCGAGCGCTACACGCATTTCACCTCGCCGATTCGGCGGTACGTGGACCTGACGATACATCGCGCGCTCGACATGCTGTTCGACGGCGACCTCGGCGCCGCGCCCGGCGCCGACGCTCTGGAGCGTGCGGCGCGCGACGCCAACGAAAGGGAGTTGGCCACCGATCGTCTCGAACGCGAGTACGCCAAGTTACAGGCGTGCTGTCTGCTCAGGAACCGTATAGGCTCCATTTACGACGCGACGATAGTCGGCGTCTCCGAGAGAGCCTTCTGGGTGCTTCTGGACAGGCCGGCGGTGGAGGGCGTGGTGCCGGAGCGCGTGCTGGGCGAGCGCGCGATCTACGACGAGGAGTCGTTCGCGCTTCACCTGAGACGCTCCAGATGCACCTTCCGTATGGGACAGAGGCTGAAAGTCCGTCTTTTCGAGGTGGACGTTTCGAGTCGCTCCATACTTTTCGAGCCGGTTTGAGTTTGAACGCGCGCGCGCGTCGATGTGTAATACCGGGCGGAACGGCGTTGGAGGAGAGAAGGTGCGTTTCGGCCTGCTGGCGATCCTGGCCGCGCTGTTTGTCGGATGCAACGACCCGATTCCCGTACTCAAGATAAAGGAGGTGACCGACAACTACGACGGCACGCTCAGCGTGAAGTACAAACTGCGGATAGTCGACGGCTCCGACTGCAGCGTCGAAGCGTACTTCAGCGTTCCGGGCTCCGGCTGGGTGCAGACCACCTCCACCAGCAGCGGCACGGAGGGACTTGCGGCGTCCGACGACTGGACCGAGCACACCTACAGTTGGAAGTACGCCGACGATCTGGGACCGGGTCGCCACAAGAGCGTGCGCTTCAAACTTCTGCCTTACGCCGACACGAAAGGCAGGGCCGACACCGCCGGACCGATGGACATAGGCGAGCCGCTGGTGGCGGTCTGTCTCAACGCGGACGACGCCGTGGCGCTGACCGACCCGGTGGAGCAGCGCACCGTGGCGGCGATACCGGCCGGCGACGACACGGGTACCACTTACGGTCCGAAGGCTGTGGCGGTGACTCCGGACGGCGCGGTTCTCTTGGTGGCCGACGAGACGGCCGGCGTCCTGTCGGTGCTGGCGGTGGACGTCGGCGCGTTTCTGGTGGAGATTCCGGTCGGCGGCTCGCCCGCGGCGGTCTGCGTCCATCCTTCCGGGACCGAGGCGTACGTGGCCAACTCCGCGGACGGCACGATTTCGGTGGTGGACGTGACCGGTCTGACCGTCGTTCGGACCATAGCCGTGGGCGACGAGCCGGTGGCGCTGGCGGTGTCGCCGTCCGGCAACGTGCTTTACGTGGCGAATCGCGCCGACGACACCGTGGGCGTGGTCGACCTGACCGTCTATCAGCAGGTCACCACTTTCGCGGTCGATTCCGAGCCGACCGGCCTGGCGATAACTTCGGACAACTATTATCTTCTGGTCGCCTGTCGCGCGGCCAACAAACTCCAGATCTTCGACACCTCCGACCTGAGCACGCCCGCCGGCGAGGTGACCGTCGGTCAGGGACCTTCGGCGGTGGCCGTCACGCACGACGGCTTCACGGCGTTCGTCGCGAACCATGACGACGCCACGGTTTCGTTTGTGGACCTCGACAGTTTCGTGCTGACCGACTCGGTCTCGGTCGGCACCGGACCGGCGGCGCTCGCCGTCTCCGCCGGAGATCGTTATCTTTACGTCTCGTGCGGCGGCGACGACAACGTGGCGCAGATCGACATAAGCAGCGCCTCCAAGAAAGCGTCCTGGTCCGTGGGCTCCGGCTCGGATCCGGCGGGAATCGCGGCGCTGCCGGAGTGAGTTCGATGCCGCGCGCCTCTCTCGCTTTTGTCTTACTCTTTCTGTTGGGCTGCGCGGCTCCCTCGCCCGGACGTCCGACGACGCTTTCCGAGACCACCGGCGGCGCACGATGGATGGAGTTGACGACGGCCGGTCCCGTCGGCGAAGACGTACTGGCCGCCTGCGAGCGGATCGTCCGACGACGATTCGGCTGGGCGGTTCGCAGGACGGGCGGCGTTTCCGACCTGTCGTCCTTCTACGACGCCGGACGTCGTCAGTACAACGCGGGCGGCATTCTCGCGGCGGTCGCGCGACGGCGCTCCTCCGGCGCTTTCCGCACCGTCTGCCTCTGCGAGGCGGACATCTTCATTCCCGAGCGCGACTTCGTCTTCGGAGTGGCGAGCCGGCGGAGCCGTACGGCGCTCGTCTCGGTCTGCAGGCTTCGCAGCACCCGTTACGGCATGAGTCCGGACCCGGCGCTTCTGGAGAAGCGTCTCCGTAAACTTCTCCTGCACGAACTCGGCCACACTTTCGGTCTCGACCACTGCCGCAACGGATGCGTGATGGCCTTCGCGCGCTCGCTTCCGCAACTCGACGCGTCGGCCGACGACTACTGCGCGGACTGCCGGCGCAGGTGCGAAAAGATACTGGGGAGCGGAAGATGAGCGCGTCGGGGCCCGGGACGGAGCCGCTCGTGCTCGTGATGGAGACCTCGTGCGCGCGCGGGGGCGTGGCGCTCATGCGAGGAGAGGAGCCCGTCGCCGTCCGCCTCTTCGAGGAGGGCATGACTCACGGTCGTGCGCTGCTCTCCGTCGTTTGCGGGGTTCTCGCCGGGGCGGGTGTGGGTCTGCGCGAGGTGGACGTATTCGCGGTGGACGCCGGACCCGGCTCGTTCACCGGACTGCGGATCGGGGCGGTTGCGGCGAAGACGCTGGCCTGGGCGCTTGAGAAGCCGCTGGCGGTCGCGCTGTCGGTGGACGCGCTGGGCGCCGCGTGTCTCTCCTCGGGCGTGGCGCCGCCGGTCGCGTGTCTGATGGACGCTTACAGAGGACTTCTCTACGGCGCGCTGTACGCGCCGGAACGCGTCTTTCTGGAACTGCTGGAGCCTTCCGAGGCGCTCGCCCGCCTGCCCGCCGACGCCACGGTCGTCGGCGACGGTCGCGCGCGCTATCCGGAGATGTTCTCCTCGTTTCCGACCGCGGCCGCGGACCTGCAACTGCCGCATCCCGTCCACGTCGGACGTCTGGCGTTTCGGGCGTGGCGCCGCGGCGAAACGGTCGATCCGTTCGAGTTCGTGCCGCTCTACATGCGTCGCTCGGAAGCCGAGGAGCGCCGCGGCGTGGACGCCTCACCGGAGTCGCTGGCGTAGGCGGCCGCGCCTCCCGCTCGCTCGGTAGAGCGCACATCTGTTGTTGAAATAGCCGCCGTCGTCGGGGATAATGAGCGTCTGCGGCTCATGGGGGATCGAAGTGATGCGTATCCTGTTGCCGTTTATCTTTTTGGCGTTGCCTGCCGCGGCGCTGTGCGACGATGAGGCGCCGCTCCCGGAGGACCTGAAGGGCAGGCTGGACGGTATACTGGAGCGCCTGTGCGACGACGACTTCAAGACACGCGGCAGGGCGCGTAAGGAACTGGCCGACTGGCTGGAGAGCCTGCGCGCGGACGAAAGTCGTCACACGCTCGTGCTGAAGCACCTCGTCGCGCTCGCGCGCGGGAGCGACGACGCGGAGTTGAGGCGCTCGCTTCGGGAGGTCACCTCCTCGGAAGCGGTGGCCGCCTGCGGGTACGGATCGGGATTCGCGGAAGCCGTACGAAAGTTCGGACTCGCGCCTTTCGGGTTCGTCACGGACCGCGTCGGATTCGAGAAACGCCTGCTGCGCGTCGTCACGGTGGACTGGCGCAGGATGGACTATCGCAAGCGTCGGGCGCTGCAGGGAGCCGCCGGCGAGGTGGTTCGCGGTCTGGCCGCCAACGCCGCGGAGGCGGTCACACGCGCCGGCGCGCTTCGCGGAATCGGCGGCTTCGGCGGCTGGGATCCGAAGTTCGTGAAAGTCACTCTCGAGGCCGTCTCCGACGCCGTCCGCTCCGACGAGGAGGCCCTCGCCCGCGCGGCGGTGGAGGTGCTCGGTGAAGGGCTGGCGCGCTTCGGACGCGCGGGCGCGAAGCGCCGGGACGAGACGGTGAAGACGTTCTGGAGATGCGTTCTCGGCGCGCTGAACCGCAAGGAAGGCGAGTTGCGCGCGAGGATGCTCGCCCCGATCGCGAGCGCCGGGGGACAGTGGTTCGTGGGCCCCGGCTCGGGACGTTCGCACACCCTGATGGAGAGGACGGTGGTCCTGCGTGTCGGTCCCGGCATAAGGGAGACGGTCAGCAGGCCCGTGGAGCCGGAGTCGAAGGTGGACGCGCCGGACGAGGTGGCCGGGCGTATCGAGGAGATGTTGAAGGACGAGTACGCCAGGGCGCGCGCGAACGCCGTCGGAGCGCTGGTGGCGATACGCGGGAAGGCGGCGTTCGAGAAAGTGGTGCCGCTTCTGGACGACGAGGACGCTTTTGTGATCACGGCGGCGATTCACGGACTCGCCGGCATGCGTGACAGGCGCGGCGTGGGAATTCTTCTGGCGTTCGTCGAGAAGTACAGGAAGAGAGAGGCGTCGCCGAACGCCGGTGTGCTGTCCGCGGCCGCGCACGCCTTCGGCGTCTTTCGCGCCGGAGAGGCGCTGCCGTTTCTCTCCGAGATGGCGGCGGGCGCCGGCGGCCCGGTGTGGCGGAGCGCGGTGGAGGCGTTGGGCCGCGTGGGCGGCGCCGACGCGGCGAAAGCGCTGGCTCCGGCTGTGAAGCGCGCCAAGAAAGGCGAAGAGAGGGCGCTGGTGACGGGCGTGCTGGCCGGACTCCTGGAAGGAGGAGTGAAGGAGGCGCTCGAGCCGGCGCTTGCCGCCTTCAAAGACGCCGTGGCCGACGCGGCCGGCGACGACTACTGGTGGGTGAGAGACCCTCTCGGACGTCTCGCGCGCGCCTTCGGCATGGTGGACGACAGGCGCGTGCTGGTGCCGCTGCTTGCGCTTCTGACCCTGCCGGAGACGCACGCGGACGACGACGCCCGTCTTTACACGATGACCCGGATCGCCGCGAACGCGGCGCTCGCGCTCGGCCGACTGAGATGCAGGGCGGCCGTCGAGCCCATGAAGCGCATGCTGCCCAAGATGCAGCGCTACTGGAAGGGCTATCTCATTCTCGCGCTCAGGGTGATGGGCGAGAAGATCGACGAGGACGAGGTTCGGATGGGAACGGGGTTGAGGGCCTACGTGCGCGACCTGACGGTGGTGCCGGAGTTGCTGGAGCGACTGAGGAGATACAAAGGGCGCCCCAGTCGCTACACCACCAACTATTACTGGTGGCTGCGGATGGTCAGCGGCGAAGACTTCGGCGACGATCTGGAGAAGTGGGAGGCGTGGTGGAAGAGTCGTCCCGAGAATCCGGAGAACAAGAAGCCGTCGGAGAAGAAGCCCGCCTCCGACGACGGGACTCCCGCCGCGCCGGAGCGGCCTCCCGCCCCTCCCGCCGGGAAATAGTCCCGCGCCGCCGACG
>CAYPNR010000070.1:0-10834 GCA_964412125.1 uncultured Planctomycetota bacterium
TTTGACGGTCGTTTCAATGTCGTATACAGGCCGGGTTCGGGCGAGCATGGAGGGAGGAGCATGAAGACTGTTGCAGCGGTGTCTGTCGCCGCACTCGTTGCGGTTTCGTTTCTTGCGGGCTGCGCGGGCCGGGAGTTGAGCGGGCCGGACGCGGCCGCGCGCGCGACGCGTCCGCGGGAGCCCGCGCCCGTGCCCGCGCCGGCCGACGCGATGGCCGGACGCGTGAAGAAAGCGCTGGAGTTGGCCGGCGAGAACCGAATCGAGATCGAGAAATTTCTCAACGGCGTGCCGGCGACGCGGAGGAAAGCGGCCGAGTTTTTGGTGGCGTACATGCCGACGGCCGCGCTCGCGTCGCTGTCGGCGGAGGACATTCGTTCGGAATTCGATCTGGCATACGAAGCGCGTGAGAAGTTTCCGTGGGCGCGTTCCGTTCCCGAGTCGTTTTTTCTGCATTACGTGCTGCCGAACTTCGTGACGCAGGAGCCGTTTCATCGCTACCGGGCGTATCTGATGCCGCTTCTGGAGGCGGCGCTGAAGGACTGCAAGGACGCGCGCGCGGCCGCGCTCGAACTCAATCGCTGGTGCGGCGCACACTTCCGTTACGTCCACACGCAGGCCCGCGACCAGGGCGTCTTCGAGAACCTCAAACGCGGCTTCGGGCGGTGCGAAGAGATGGCGATACTCTACATCGCCGCCGCGCGTACCGTCGGCATACCCGCCCGCGTCGCGTCCACGCCGTTGTGGTCCACCTGCGACTCCAATCACGCCTGGGTCGAGGTCCGGGTGGGCGACGCGTGGTGCTATCTCGGCGCATGCGAGCCGGCGGACGTCCTGAACAAAGCGTGGTTCTCCAACACCTCCAAACGCGCTCCGCTGGTGGTCGCGGTCGCCTACGGCAGACTCGAAACCGACGAGGAAATATACCGCGCCGCGGAGAAGTACACCATCGTCAACACCACACGCTGGTATTCGCCCACATGTCGTCTCGACGTTCTGGTCGAGTCGGACGACGGCAGGCCGCTGGCGGACAAGGAGGTCTTCCTCAACGTGTTCAACTTCGGCGGACTGCGTCCGTTCGCCCTTCTGAAGACCGACGAGAAGGGCAGGGCGCACATCACCATGGGCATCGGCGACTTCGTCGCGACCTGCTCCGACGGCGGAAAGTTCGCCGTAAAGAAGTTCACCACCACGCCCGGCGGACGCGTCAGCCTGACGCTCACGCCCGGCGCGGACGACCTTCCCGACGGGAAGTTCTGGCTGCGGTATCCGAAAAAGACGTGGGAGGGCAGATAGATGCGTGCGACGATACTGATTCTGACGACGGCGACGGCGATCTGCGCTCTCGCCGGCGGAGCGGAGCGGAAGGAGATGAAGCCGCTGGACTTCGACGCCGACAAGGACGCGCCGTGGCTCGCGGAGCGGCTGAAGAAGTGCGGCGCGGACGACAAACTCGTCGCGGCGGTGGTGAAGAAGTTGAAGGAGGCGCGCGGCAACTGGCCGGAGGTGGCCGCCGCCCTCAAGGACGCCAGAGTAGATGAGTTGCGCGACCTCTGCGAGATGCTGCGCAGACTGCCGCCGCTGTACGTGATCGAGGCGACCGGGCCCGTTCTTTTCGAGCATCTTCGCGAGGCGCGCGCCGCGCGCGCGCTCGTCGGCTGGAAACTGAGCGACGCGGACTTCTACGATCACGTCCTGGACGCACACATTCTTTACGAGCCGTTCCGGCCCTGGCGCAGAGCCTTACGCGTCCGTCTCGACGGTCTTCGCAAGGAGAGCGCGCTGGAGACCGCGCGCGCGGTCGACAAGTGGGTCGCCGGCAACGTGCGCAAACTGGAGCGCGCCGAAATGTCGCGTTACGGTTGGTGGAAGACGCCGCTGGACGTTCTGCGGACCAGGTGCGGCTCGCGCGGCGAAGTCTTCGGCTTCTGTATCGGACTGCTGCGGACGCTCGGCGTTCCGGCGCGGCTGCATCGCGGAGGTTGGGTCGAGTTCAAAAACGGCGACGAATGGCTGCCCCTCTATCCGTTCAAGCCCGAAAACTTCGCCAAAAAAGAAGCGTCCGACGCCGCCAGACGCGCTTACGCCGAGCCCGGCTCCGTTCGTATAACCTTCACGCGTCGCGGACATCCCATGGCCGGATACAAGCGCTTCAATATCATGCGCGTCGGCGAACGCGGCTACTTCGAAACCGCCTACTATCCGGATCCGCCGCTCGGCAAAGACGGCGTCCTGGACACCAAACTGCCGGCCGGCGAGTATCGCCTCGTCGCGGGCCTGCGTAACAGAAACGGCGACGCCTATCTCCTTCACAGACGCTTCAAGGTGGAGTCCGGAAAGAAGGTCGAGTTCGCGGTCGAGTTGGCGATTCCGCTGGAGGCGTGGGACGAGAGAGACTGGTGCGTGCGGCCCGCGCCGGAGGTGAAGGGAGTGACGCTCGACAAGCGGGGCGGCGGAAAAGTCGCGTTCGCGGAGTTCGTGAAGTCCGGCTGCTCGCTTGTGGTCTTCTTCAGGCTCGACAACGAGCCGACCGCCCGGATGATGCCGGAGATGTTGAAGTTCGGCGCCGGCGGCAAAGTGAGGGCCGGCGGCTTTCTCATGGTGCACATCGGTGACTCGACCGAGGCGCTGGAGAAGTTCGTCAAGGAGCATCCCGGGGTGCCGGTGGCGCTGGTGAGCGAAAAGACGGCGCGTGAGGTCTTCCGCATTCCGTTCTCCAGACGCGCCGGACGCTTCCACAGACTGCCCTCGGTGATGCTCTGGCGCGACGGCAGACTTCTCTACTGGAGCGACGGATTCGAGCCGGACGTGGCGAGGTTGCTGGCGGGCGCTCTGGAGCGTAAATAGGGCGTCGCGACGACAGCCGCGTCTCAGACCTGCTCGAACAACTCGATGAGTTGTCCGCGCAGCGACTCGACGCGCTCGGCCGAAAGCGGCGCCTCCGGCACGCGCAGCCTCTCCTTGCCGCGACGCAGAAGCATGTAACGTACGCCGTCCTCTGTGACGATGTCCAGCAGGTCGAGTACGCGTCGGCGGAGCAGCAGGAGGACGAGCGCGGTCAGAAGTTCCGGATGTGAGCCCGCCTCGATGAGTCGCTGCAGGAGCGCCAGCGCGCCGTCTGCGTCGAACAGGACGCGCGCGCTTCCGGAACGCCGCTTCCTCCGCCAGTACGAGAAGAACGTCGTCTTGTCGACGCTTTCGAAGCAGTCCGAACAGAACTCGACGCGCTCGAACGCGCCTTTTCGACCCTCGCTGAGCGCCGAGAACCACGCGCCGGAGTCGTCCGGCAGAGCGCGTCCGCATGAGGAACATTTGCGTCGCGGCGGGTTGAATTTATACTCCATCGCAGGGCACTCCGAACGCGTCCCGTACGAGTCGCGGCAGCAGCAGCCGCCAGAGCGTCATCAGATTGACCGTGTCGCAGCGGTTGTACAGCAGCAGACGCGGCAGCGCGCGACGATCGCCGTTCAGATGGCGTCTCCAGAGAAGCACCGCCTGGTATCCGTCCATTCCCGCGACCTCCGGCGGGCGTCTGATGCCCAGTCGCCGCTCGGCGCCTTTCAGACCGCCTTTTATCCCCAGTCTGTGACAGAGATGCATCAGGTCCACGTGAACCACGCCGGGCGCGAACGGCAGACCGCATGCGCGCAGCAGCGGCAGATCGAAACGCGCGCCGTTGTAGGTCACAAGAATGCGGCTTCGCTCCATCACGTGCGGCAGCGCCTCCATGTCGCGTCCGGCGACGAACTGGCTGCAGCAGCGGCCGTCGAAGAGGCCGACGACCGTCAGGGCGTCCGGACCCGGTCGTGCGTCGCTGGTCTCTATGTCGAGGAAGGTGGCGATGCGCTCGAAGTCGGCGAGAATGCGCCAGTGCTCGGCGACCGGAAGCCGTCGCGCGAAATACGCGAGATCGCCGCGGCGCCGCGCTTCCAGGGAGCGCGGCAGCGCCTCGAGAATGCGACGCCTGCGAAACGAGTCTATCCGCGGAGCATTCCGCTCGAATTCTTCCCACCTGCACAGGCCGCGACGATGAATGGCGCGTTCCGTACGCGTTCCGATCGAGCCGATGTGGATGTAGGTCGCACACAACATGACGGCCGTGCTTTCAGCGCTCGTCTTCCATCAGAATCGACGCGAACATGTCGATGTTCTCGAGAAAACGCAGACAGCCCGTCGCGACGCAGTCTATGGAGTTCTCGGCGAGACGGCACGGCAGGCGTGTCTCCTGCTGGATGAGACGGTCCAGGCCGGTCAGCAGGGAGCCGCCGCCGGTCAACGTGATTCCGGTGTGGATGAGATCGGCCGCCAACTCGGGCTGCGTCATCTCCAGAACGTCCTTCACCGCCAGAACTATCTTCTCGGTGGGCTCCCGCAGCGCTTCGCGTACCTCACGCGACGATATCTCTATCTCCTCCGGCAGGCCCGTACTCTTGGAGCGACCCGCGATGCGCAGGGACTTCTCGTCGCCTGTGGGGACGGCGGAGCCGATCTCCATCTTTATCTTTTCGGCGGTCTGCGGGCCTATGACGAGATTGTGTCTGCGCTGGATGTAGGAGGCGATGGAGTCGTCGAAAGCGTCGCCGCCTATCTTGATGGAGTCGAACACCTCCAGCGAGGCGCAGGTTATTATGGCGATCTCGGAGGTGCCTCCGCCGACGTCGACCACCATGTACGCGCGCGGCTCCTCTATCGGCAGACCCGCTCCGACCGCGGCCGCGCGCGGCTCCTCCACGAGGAAGACCTTACGCGCTCCGGCCCTGTGCGCGCTGCTGAAGACCGCGTCCTTCTCGACGTCGGTTATCCTGGCCGGAACCGCGACGAGCACCCGCGGTCGTATCCAGAAACGACGTCCGCCGTGCGACTTGCGGATGAAGTACGTTATCATCGCCTCCGCGATGCGCTTGCTGCTGATGACGCCCTCGCGCAGCGGCCGGATCGCTTCGATGTCCGCCGGCGTCTTGCCGAGCATGCGTTTGGCCTCTTCGCCGACCGCGTTGCCGTCGTTCAGCACCTGATCGCTGCCCTTTATGACCGCGACCACCGACGGCTCGCGCAGAACAATCCCTTCGCCGCGCGCGACGACGACCGTGTTGGCGGTGCCAAGGTCTATTCCGAGGTCCTTGGAGAAGAGGCCGATCACCTTACGAAAGATGATGTCGAGTCCAAACATAAGCGTCCTCGCTACTGGCCGCGCCGCTGCTTGACCCATTCCGGCAGGCGCTCGTCGGGCGAGACGAGTTCGGGCTCGAACTCCTTGTAGCGGTCCTCCGCCGTGATCGGCTCCTCGCCCTCCCAATCCTGACTGCGATAGTAGAGGTTGAACCAGTCGATCTGGAGATAGATGCCGAGAATTATCGCGACCGTGCTGATTATCAGCAGCGCCACGGCCATCGGCGCGGTCGGTTTCTTCTCGACGATCTCCTCCGTCTGCTCTCGAGACAGCCTGCCGCTCGCACTCGCCGGCCGGTCCACCATTTCATATCCCCTTAACGTTTGGACTCCACTATCGTTATCTCGCAACGGCGATTCTTCTTGTGCCCACGCTTGCCGGGAAGGTTGTCCACGCGGGGCTTGAACTCGCCGAAACCCGCTATGAACATCCTGTTCTCGGGAACGCCGTTCTTCTTCAACTCCTCGAGCACGCTCAACGCGCGCATCGCCGACAGATGCCAGTTGGAGTCGTATTTGGACCTTCGTATCGGCTGGTTGTCGGTGTGTCCGTCTATGCGGAAGAAGCAGTCCTTGTACCTGGGGTTCAACAAGATTTTCTTGGCGATCTCCGCGAGGATTTTCTTCGCCTCCGGCTTCAGCGTGTGCTTGCCGGGCGGAAACAGCACCTCTCCTTCCATGCCGATCGCGCCGGCCTCCGTCACGAAGACCTTGCCCTTGGCGCCGCCTGCCAACTCCAACCGGCCCACCTCCGCCCGGCGCTTCTCCCGCAGCGCCGCCAGGTCGGCCTCGATCTGCTCCGACTTCTCCTTCACGCGATCGAGTCGCTGCTCGAGTATGCGGTTGGTGTTGGCGAGTTCCTCCGACCTCTTGGACGCGACGAGCGCCTGCGAGTGGGCCTGTTTTATCTTCGCCTGCAGGTTCTTGTTTATCTCCAATACGTTGTCGTGGGCCTGCTTCAGCGTGTCGTAGGTCCAGAAAGGAACGCAGCCGCACAACAGGGGCACAACAACGAGCAGTCCGACGATCTTCGCCATCGTCAACTCCTTACTCCTTGAAGCCTTCACTTCTTTATCGGCTTGACCAGGAGCACTTCCACGCGTCTGTTTCTCGCGCTCCCCTTCTTGGGATCGTTCGGGACCACGGGCCTGTTCGGCCCGTAGCCGCACAGGAAAAGCCTTTCCGCGGCCACGCCGCACGCCTTCAATTCCGCCAGCACCGCGTGCGCCCGTCGCGCAGACAGGAACCAGTTATCCACGTTCTCCTTCACCGTCTTCACCACCGGCGTGCTGTCGGTGTGTCCGTCCACGCGCACGAGGTAGTCGCGATACTTTTCGAGATTGAGCATCCGCGCGAGTCTGCCCACCGCGCGTTTGCCGTCCTTGCCGAGTTTGGCCGAGCCTTTCGGAAAGAGGATGTCCGTTTCGAGGACGATGCCGCCGGTCTGCGGATTGATCCGCCAGCCTCCCTCGGCGGGCGGCTCCGGTCGGGTTTCGCTCTTCCGCGTCTCTTCTTCGAGTTCGCGCCTCAGTTCCTGCACCGCGCTCAACTGCGCTTCGCGTCCGGCCAGTTTGGCCGCCAGCACGTCGTTGTTGGTTCTCAGGTCGCGGATCTCGACTTTCAGGCTTTCGCACTGCCGCTGCAGTCTTTCGTGGTCCTCTTTCAGCACGTTGTATTCGGTTTGCGGAACGCCCACGCATCCGCAGACGATGAGGCTCAGAAGCAGGATTCCTTTCACCTCCGACTCCTTACTGGCTCGCGAACATCTGCATCAGCGTCTCGCCCACGCTCCTGAAGGTGTCGACTATTCCCTGTATGGCGTCCGGCTTGACGTCGCCGCGGAGCATGGTGGCGATCATCGGCAACTGCAGCGCCATGAAGACGATGGAGGCGAGAAGGAAACAGTTCCAGAGTATGGCCGGCTTCCTGCGTTTGACCTGCATGGCGCGAAGCCTGGCGGAGCGGCTGATGCGACCGCTTTCCGCGCGCGTCGGCGGCGCCGCCATCTCGAACTCTTCCACGCCGGCGAAGACGTCCGCCTTGCGTGTGTCCACCACCGTTTCTTCGCCCGGAGTGCCGGTCGGCTCGTAGGCGGGCGCGGGACGCCGTCTCGCCGCTTTGGGCCTGCGTTGCACCTCCATCACCGTCTCTTCGCCCGTTCCGACTTCCGCCGGCGGCGGCACTCCCGCCGCCGTTTCGTCCTCGCTCAGCAGCGTCGGCAGTTCTTCGGTCTCGAATATCTCCACGCCGGCCACCGTCTCGCGTTCGTGTTCCTCCTCGACCATCAACTGGTCCTCGCTCGGAATCGCCATCTCCGCGTCGCTGTCGGTGAGGATGATGGTCGGCTCGCTCTCCCTGCGCCATCTCAGGCGGTCGACGTCGGCTTTCCTGAACTTGATCTGCGCGCCTTCGCGCACGCCGCGCAACTCGCCCTGGGAAATCAGTCGTTTCAGTTCTTCCTCGTCCACCTGCAGGATTTGTAGTACCTGATCGAACGTGTAGAACTCTTCCATCCCCGTTCCCCCGAAACGGTCCTCTCATCAATCAGTGTATACCGGTCCGTCCGGGATTGCAAGCAAAAACCCGCGCCTTTGGTCGCCATATGTTCCGCTTCTGCGCAGAAGGCGACCCGGACGGTACGGTCGCCGCTCACGTCCGTCGGGACGATGCTCATTTCCTGGGCGACTTCTTGACCGCTTTTTTCATCTGCTCCACCGTCGGCGACTGCCCGCGCGCGGGGAACTCTTCGATACTGAGATCGTATTTGATGAGGCGCGCGGCCTTCAACTGCAGTTGAGAGCCGTTGTAGTCGTAGATCGCCATGGTTCTGTTCCGCGCGTCGATCACCCACACGAACGGCCGCTGCAGGTTGCCGTACTGCGCCGCGGCCACCGCTATGCCGCCGGAGCCCATCGCCGTGGCGTCCTGGGCGCAGACCTCCGATTTCGCCGCCTGTCCGATGATGTAGCCGAGGCATCCGGCCAGCATCACCACCAGAATCAGGTTCGTGCGGTTCATGTCCGCTCCTCCAAAACGTCCCGCACGTCCGATTATACGCTTTCGCGAACCGCTAATTCTACAGTAATATGGTGATCGTCGTCGGCGGAACGACACGCGACGCGAACCACACGGCTCACGCGTCGGTCAAAGATGAGGAGGCGGAGGATGATATTAGGAGTATTGTCATGAAGAGCCGCTTTTTGGTGGTGTTCGGACTTCTTTCGCTTGCCGCGGCGCTCGCGGTCGCACAGGGCGGCGGAGCGGAGCCGCCGCCGGAGGTCAGAATCCCCTCCGACGGCATCCGCATGGAGTCGACCGACAGTGGTCTGCTGGTGCGGCTGCGCGTCGAACGCCTGAACGAGGCGCTGCAGGTGGGCACGCTGAATCTGGTGCTGCGCGGCCCCGACATGAAGGAGACGGCCAGGGCGACTCGGAAGGTGCTGTTCGTCGCCGACAGGGTCGAGCCGAAGGTCGTTTTCGACGTGAAGATCAAGCCCGCGGACCTGCCGAAGTACCGCCTGGAGGTGGAGTTCGGCCGTCAGCGGACGTCGAAGCGGCTGCACCGGTACGAGGGCGGCGTCAACGTGGCGCTGCTCGGCAATCGGAGGCTGATATCCGGCGCGGGAAGCGGCCTGCGGGTGGTGGTGCAGGACTCACGTTGTAAGAAGATCGCCGGCGCCGGCGTGACGGCGGTCCTGGAGGTCCGCGGCGAGCGGTATCCTCTTTTCAAGGGCGTCACCGGCGGGCAGGGCACTTTGAACGGCACCTTCGCCGTTCCTGCCGTGGCCCCGGCGGAAGGCGTGATCGTCGTCACGGTGACCGTCTCCGGCGCCGAACGCGGGTGGCGGCTGCCCGTGCGGATAGTGGACCCGCGCAGGATACTGCTTGTGACGGACAAGCCGCTGTACCGGCCCGGCCAGACGATACGGGCGCGCGCGCTCGTGCTGCGCGAGGTGGACGCGAAGCCGGTCGCCGGCGGGAAGTTGACCTTCGAGGTGGCCGACGCCAAGGGCAACAAACTGTACCGGCGCGAGGCGACGACCTCCGAGTTCGGCATAGCGTCGTTCGAGTTCGAGTTGGCGGACCGCCTGAACGAGGGTCGCTGGACCGTCCGCGCGATCATGGGCGGGACGCGGCTGGAGAAGAAGGTGGAGGTGAAGCGTTACGTCCTCCCGAAGTTCAAGGTCACGGTCGAGACGGACCGCTCCTACTATCTGCCGGGCGGGAAGGTGAGCGGCGTGATTCGCGCCGGCTACTTCTTCGGCAAGCCCGTGGCCGGCGGCGAGGTGAGACTGAAGGCCGGCACGTTCGACGTCGGCTTCACCGAGTTCGCGGAGGTCTCCGGCAGGACCGACGCGGAGGGTTTGTTCAAGTTCGAGGTGGAGTTGCCGAAGCGTCTGGCCGGCCAGCCGCTGGTGAAGGGCAAAGGACTGGCGGCGCTCGAGGTGGAGGTCGAGGACGGAGCGCGGCACACGGAAAAGAAGACGCACACCTTCACGGTCTCCTCGGAGTCTCTGGAGGTGGAGGTGATACCGGAGGCGGGTCGTCTGATCGCCGGCGTCGAGAACAGATTATTTGTGTTGACCTCCTATCCTGACGGCACGTCTGCGCCGGCCGAGGTGACGCTGGAGGCGCTCCTCTCCGCGGGACGCCTCCGCGTCGGAGCCGTCAAGACCGGCGCGGGCGGTTTCGCGACGCTTTCGGTGAAGCCCGGGGCCGACTGGAGATCGCTTTTCGTGAGCGCCGCGGGCGAGCGCGGCGACAGGGTGAGCAGGCGGCTGAAGATCGGCGTGGAGCGCGTCGGCGGCGCTCTGCTTCTGAGAACCGACAGACCGGTCTACAGCACCGGACAGAAGATGCGCGTGAGCGTGATAACCGCCGTGCCCGGCCCGGTGTTCGTGGACCTCATCCGCCAGGGCCAGACGCTTCTGACGAGCGTGCTCGAGGCCTCCCCCGGCGAGAACGTTCTCGACGTTCCGCTGACCGTGGCGCACACCGGCACGCTGACGGTTCACGCCTATCGCATGCTGCCGTCGCTCGACTTCGTCCGCGACACGCGCAAGGTGCTGGTCCGCCGCTCCGACGATCTGCGCATCAGGATCGAAAGCGACAGGAAGACCTACAAGCCCGGCGCGCAGACCGAACTGACCTTCACGGTGACGGACAAGTCCGGCAGGGGCGTGCCGGTCGCGCTCGGTCTTTCGATAGTGGACGAAGCGGTATTCGCGCTGGGCGAGGCGCAACCCGGACTCGCGAAGATATATTTCGCGCTTGAAGAGGAGTTGATGAAGCCGAAGTACCAGATACACGGTTTTTCGCTGAGTCAGGTGGTGCTGGCGCGTCGCGACGCGGAAGAGGAGCGGTTGGAGATGGCGGCGGCGGCTCTGGCGAAGGCCTCCGGAGCGTTCGCCTACGAGACGAGAGTGGTCACCGGCAAGGACAGGCTGCGGCGCGCGCGCGCGCGTCTGCAGAACATGGTGTGGCGTCTGTGGCGTCTGTGGCGTCTTGCCGGGAGCGTTCCGGCCGACGGACGTGTCGAGATCGAGGAGTTGCTGGTGAAGGCGGACGTGCGGACGGGCTACTCTTTGGAGGACGTTGTGGACCCGTGGGGCATGCCGTACTACGTGGCGCGCGGGCCGAAGGACATGATATATCTGCTCTCCGGCGG
>CAYPNR010000071.1:0-10733 GCA_964412125.1 uncultured Planctomycetota bacterium
GGCGGCGGCGGGGACGGGAACGGGAGGCGGTTGACTGCCGACGGACGCGCGCTATAATCAGCCACCGGTAAAGTAGAGGAACGCGGCGTGTTCGACCGCGAATGCGGCGTCTGCGGACGTGTGGTGCGATTCCGGGCGCTCTCGATCAACGGCCAGTACGTCTCACTGGTCTGCGAGCGCGGCCATCATCAGACGGCGTACGGATGCCGGCGCGTGTGCGCCCGCTGCGGCGAGGCGACGCCGCATGTCGAAAATCTCCAATGGAAGGTCGACGGCGAACGTTCCGCCTGGCGCGTCGTGGAATACGTCTGCTGCGACTGCGGCGCGCGCAGCGAACCCGAAAAACAACAAGACTGGAAGGAGGATTGAGATGCGTGTCCTTTGTCTGCTGGCTCCGCTCCTCGTGTGCGGATGCACGCTGTTCAACGTGAACGTCTCCCTCTTCGGCGAGGAGGGCGAACTCGAAGAGCACGTCTTACAGGAGTCCGACAGCGACGCCAAAGTGGCCCTCGTGACGGTGGACGGCCTCATCCACTCCGGTCGCGGCGTCAGTTTCTTCGGCGACGCCGGCACGGTGGAGTGCCTGAAGGAGCAGTTGAACAGGGCCGCCGTGGACGAAGACGTGGCGGCGGTGGTCCTGCGGATAAACTCGCCGGGCGGGGAAGCGGTGGCCAGCGACCTGATGTGGCACGAGGTGCGGCGTTTCAGGAAGCACACGGGCAAGCCGGTGGCGGCGTGGATAAGCGGCGTGGGCGCCTCCGGCGCGTACTACCTGGCGTGCGGCGCCGACGCCATCGTCGCGCATCCGAACTCGGTGGTCGGCTCCATCGGCGTCATCGTTCATCTGGTCAATCTCAAGGGCCTGATGGACAAGTTGGGTCTCGGCGTGGAGGTGATAAAGAGCGGCGCCCGCAAGGACACCGGCTCTCCTTTCAGGGAATTGACCGAGCAGGAGCGCGTGGACGTACAGGGCATGATAAACAGGCTGTACGAGCGCTTTCTGGGCATAGTGGCGGAGGCGCGGGGCAGGGACAAAGACGCCTTTCGGCCGATCGCGGACGGACGCGTGATGGGCGCGGAAGCGGCGCGCGCCGCGGGCTTAGTGGACGCCGTCGGCTATCTCGAAGACGCCTTGTCGATCGCGATGAAGAAGGCGAAACTGAAACGCGCCAAACTCGTTCAATACCAGCGACCGGGCACATGGCGGCCGAACGTCTACTCCCCGTGGGCCACCATGCGTCGCCTGGACGCGCTGCTGGAGCCGGGCCTGTGGATGATCGCGCCGCAGTTCTTTTCCGGGTCGGATGAATGAGCGGAGGTTCCGTAGAAGAGGCTCTGGGCTACACCTTCTGTGACGCTTCGCTTCTCGAACGGGCGCTGACGCACTCCTCCTACTGCGACGCCGACAGGAGCCGCTGCAACGAGCGTCTCGAATTTCTCGGCGACGCGGTCCTCTCGTTGATGGTGGCGGAGACGCTTCACGGTCGCGAGCCGTTGCTCTCCGAGGGCGAGATGACGCAGGTACGCGCGATAGTGGTGAGTCGCGGCGTACTGGCGGAGGTGGTACGCGACATGGGAATAGCGTACGAACTGCGGATCGGCAGGAACATGGACCCCGACTGGCTGCCCGACAGCGTACTGGCCGGTCTTTACGAAGCGCTGCTGGGCGCGGTTTATCTGGACGGCGGCGCCGAGGCGGCGCGCGGAATGGTGCGGAGAACACTCGGCGGACACATCAAGCGACTGCTGGAGATGAAGATACAGAAGGACTACAAGAGCCTGCTGCAGGAGTTCGCGCAGAGGCGTCTGGGAGTCATGCCGCGTTACGAGACCACCGCCGAGGAGGGACCCGAGCACGCCAAGATGTTCGAGGTCGAGGTGCGACTCGGCGGACACGTCCGCGGCAGGGGTCGCGGCCGCTCCAAGAAGGAAGCGGAGAGGGCCGCCGCCGAAGCGGCTCTCGCGGACCTGGGCGCGCTGGGAGAAGAGGAAGAAGAAGCGTCCCGCCGGAGCGCGGAGGCGCCTTCCGCGTCGGACTCCGGATCCGACTGACACCCGGTTTGCGGGAATCGTCATGCCCCCACGAACGGGCGTTCTGGTGACGGTGTTCAACGAGCGCGAGCGGATCGCGCGCTGCCTGGAAAGCGTCCGCTGGGCGGACGAGTTGCTGGTGGTGGACTCCGGCTCGACCGACGGCACGCCGGAGGCGGCGCGCGACTTCGGCGCCGCCGTCCTGACGCGGCCGTACCGCAACGCCGCCGACCAGAAAAACTGGGCGCTGCGGCGGATGAGCAGCGAATGGGTGCTGGTGCTGGACGCCGACGAGTGGCTGAGCGAGCCGGCGCAGCACGCGGTGCGCGAGGCCGTGGAGAAGGACCGCCACGCAGGCTATCGCATCCGCCGCGTCTCGTGGTTCCTCGGCCGACGCATCCGGCACAGCGGCTGGCAGCGCGACTATCCGCTGCGGCTGTTCAGGCGCCGGGCCGGGCGCTATCAGGCGCGTCGCGTCCATGCCGATGTGGCGCTCGACGGTCGCTGCGGCCGCATCCACGCTCCCGTCTATCATCAGGCCGCGCGAAGTCTCGAAGAGTATCTGCCGAAGTGGCTCCGCTACGTGAGTCTCGCCGCAGAAGACCTCGCGGAGCGTCGTCGCGTCCGCCTCTGGGAGCCGTTCGCCCGGGCGTTCTGGCGCTTTCTGCGACAGTACGTCCTGCAGACGGGCTTCCTCGACGGTCGCGAAGGTCTGGTGTTATGCGGCCTGAGCGCGGCGTCGGTGTTCCTGCGCTACCTGAAAGCGGCGCACGCCTCGCGCGAAAACGCATCATCGCCTGCGTGAGCGGCGCGGCGTGGAACGAAGCGAGTCGAGAGCCTCCCTGAGCCGTTGCGCGTCGCTTTCGTCGAGCGTTCTTCCGCCGTAGCGGACGCGGACGAACTGCTCGGTGAGGAGTCGGATATGCGCCTCGGAAGAGCGGCCGAAGAGCCCCGACAGCGGCCTGAGAAGTTCGTACGGCGTGGCGGACGCCTTCCTGACAAGTCCGCGCCGCTCGGCAAGCGAAAGCAGGGAGCGATAGAAGAGTATGGCGGGCATACGCGCGGCCGCGCGCGCGCGCCGCGCGCGGCCGCCGCGGCGGCGCGCGCCGCGACGGGCGTACCTCATCAGAAACAGCGCCACGAGAAAACCGCTTATGACCGCGATCAGCGGCACGGCTTCGGAAGCCACGGCGCGGCCGACGCTCTTGAGCCACTCCACCAGTCCGCGCAAGCCGTGCGCCGCGCGACGCCCGGTCCTGGCCAGCAAACTCATCATCCGCCGCCGCTTCGACACGTCGTAGAAGATCACGTAGTCCATCCATTTGTGGCGCAGATACCCGGCGATCTCGGAGAAAAACGCGAAAAAGCCGCGGGGCGGCTCCACATAGGGCGGTGTCGGATCGAAAGCGACCCAGCCGATCGGGTTCGAATCCGTCCCGGGCCGGCGAAAGTGAACCTCCACCCAGCAGTGGGCGTTTCTGCGGGCCACGGAATAGAATCCGCCGTAGGCGTTGTAGCGGCCGCCGCGATAGCCGCCGACCAGCCGCGTCGGTATGCCCACCGAGCGCAGCATGACCGCCATCGCGGAGGCGAACAGTTCGCAATGGCCGCGCTTCGAGCGGAACAGGAACTCGACGACCGGGTCCACTTCCCTGTGCTCGCGGGGCGGTGTGAGCGTGTAGGAGTAGTTGGAGCGCAGGAAACGCTCGACCGCCGCGACGCGCTCGAAATCGTCGGCGGCGCCGGCCTCCAGGCAGACCCTCTCGGTGAGCGCCCTTATCTCCGAAAGCCGAAAGTATCGCGAGTCCGGCTCCAGTTGCAGATAAACATCCTCCTCCGCGCCGCGGCCCGGCGTCGCCGCGCATCCGCGCAGCCTCCCGCGGTCGAGAAGCACGGCGCAGACCACGTCGTAGCCGCAGAGCCGCTCCTGCCAGCCGCGCCAGTAAAGTGTGCCGGTCGCCGAGCGGCCCACCATCTCCGGACGGTCGTGCGAGAAGAACTCCAGGCGGCAGGGCTCCGGCACGACGAAGATGAACTGCTCGCTTCCGCGTCCCTCCGGACGGAGCATCGGATTGACCCAGAAACGCACCCGCATCGGCCGACGCCGGCCTCCGCTGGTCGCCTCCTCGACGCGGCGAAGGTCGACGAACGCCCTTTCACCTTCGACGCCGGGCCGACTGTACAGACGCCTTTCGCGACGCTCTATCGCGTCCGCCTCGCTCTCTTCGTAGGCCACCGTCGGATCGGCGCGGTACCAGACGCCGCTGGTGTAGTGCGTGAGCACGACGCCGCGAAGGTACAGCAGCGAGTCGGCGCGGCCGGCCACGTCCAGGAAACGGACGCGCATCACTTCGGTCTCGTCCAGCGCGATGGTGCCGCCTTCGTTCATGTCGACCGTGTCGGAAAGCCCGCTGACGAAGGACGCTTCGGAAGCGCCGCCGAGAAGGCGCGCGCCGAAGCGCGGAAAGACCGCGAACAGCGAGGCGGACAGAAGCAGCGTTCCGGAGCCGCAAAGGGTGAGTGTGCCCGCCAGGCCGGACGCGCGTATCCGGCCGCGCATCTCCTTCGGCGCCTGCCGCCACAGACCGCCCAGCGCCAGCGTCCACACAGACAGAAGAATGTAGGCGACGAACAGCAGTCCGAAAAACAACTCCTGCGTGAGTACCGCGGCGACGGCCACGTTGAGCAGCGAAAGCGCGTAAAGTCCGCGGAAGTCGCCGTCGCGCTTGGCGGAGACGCATTTTATCGCCTCGAACAGCAGCAGGAAGTGGCCGGCCGTCACGACCACCGACTCCCAGAAGAAGAGCAGGTCGACGAGCACGACGACGGCGCCGGCGACGAAGACCAGCACATCGGAGCGTGCGGGCGCGAACAACGGTCGACGCAGGCGCCACCAGCCCACGACGACGGCGCCGAGCGAGAACGCCATCCAGAAAGGCGAGCCGTCGGCGAACGCCAGCGCCAGCATCGCCACCGTGAGAAGCGCCTGCATCGCCGCCAGATGCGCTCCCTCAAGCGACGGCTTCAGGGTCTCCGTCGTCTCCGTTGCTCTCACCGAGAACCGTCCTCACAAAACCGCAGAGCCGCCGCATACGACGCTCCGTGCGGCGACTGTAGTGACTCTGTTTCGCCGCGACCACGAAAACGGAAGCCCCGCGCAGCAGCGCCGGGTCGACTTCGTCTATCCAGTCGGCCCACGGCTTCCGCTCCATGCGCACGCGGGCGAGCCTGCCCATGCAGCGGTACATGTGTCGCCGTCCGCTGCCGGCCTCCACCGTCACGCGCGCGCCGCGCCGCATGACCAGTATCGTCTCGTAGCCCCGTCTTTCGGCGTGATACAGGATGCTCGCGGCCAGACTCACCGCGCGCTCGAACCGCTTCGCCCATCCGTCGGCCACGCAGAAGGTCTCGAGAAGGACGGCGACGCGCGCCGAACGTTTCCGGTCCATCTCGCGCACCATGAGAGTGCCGTGCTTGGCGGACAGCGGCCAGTGAATGCGACGCGGATTGTCGCCGTCGCGGTACTCCTGGAGTCCGCGGAACTCTTCGTCGCCGCGGACGTACAGCGGCAGTCGCTTGAGCGCCTCCTGCGGAGCGTCGCCCTCCAGCGAAAGCGCCTCCAGCGGCAGTATGCGGGGATAGACCAGAAGCGTCTCCTCCAGTTGGAAAGCGAGCCGCTTCTGAAAGAAGCCGAACGGAAAGAGGCTCTTGAGGATGAGGCCGCGCAGGACGTGTACGCCGCGGCTCCGCGCCACCGCTTCGAGACGAACCGCGACCACGCCGCGCGGCGGCACCCGCGGCGCGAATCCCTCCTTCAGCGGCCTCACGGCGTCGATCGCCACCTCCTCCACGCTTATGGAGTGCGACGAGAGAAGTCTTTTGTCGTTGCGGACCACCGCCTCCATCTCGAAAGGCTCTCCGCAGAAGACCGCGGCCGGCAGCAGTCGCTCCACGCGCAACTTGCGATAGCCGGACTCGCTGGCGACGCCGCTGATCACCAGAAGCGACAGCATCATCGAGAAGACCAGATACAGCAGACTGACGCCGGTGTTGAGCGCGGCGACGCCGACGCCCATGGTGAGCAGGACGAACCAGTAGCCGTCCGGCGTTATGATTATCCGCTTGGGACGGAAGAAACTACGAAAGGCGCGAAGCGAAGTGATCCACAGATACGCCTTGGCGAGGACGGTGACGCCGACGAGGGCGAGGAAGACGAGCGCGAGGAAGGGACTCCAGAGGAGCATGGCCGTCGCGCCTATGCCGAGCGTGACGACGCGTCGCAGCAGGAGGAAGCGCCGCCCGAAGAGTTCGCGCAGGAACCTGCGCGGCCCGGACGGATCGAGATCCTGCGCCGGTATCGCTTCGCGCCTCATCACATGGGTACCGGAGTGGAATCGACTATCTCGCCGACGATCTTGCCCGCGCGACGCGGATCCTGTCGGGCCGCGCCCCGCATTATCACGCGATGCGCCAGGACGTCGACCGCCAGCGTCTTCACGTCGTCCGGCACGACGAAATCGCGACCCTGCATGAGCGCCCACGCCTGCGCCATGCGTCGCAGCATGAGCGCGCCGCGCGGACTGACGCCCACATCGAAGAAGCGGCTGGAACGCGTGCGGCCCGCTATCTCGAGAACGTAGTTCAGCAGCGCGTCGTCCACCCGCACGTGCCTGACGTTCTCCTGCAGCGCCACCACGTCCTCGCCGCGCATCACCGGCTCGAGATCCTCTATGGGGTGGCGCAGCGCCTGACTCTTCAGCACCGTCACCTCGTCGCTCCGCTCCGGATAGCCTATCACCGCCCGCAGCATGAAGCGGTCCACCTGCGACTCCGGCAGCGGATACGTTCCCTCGAACTCGTAAGGATTCTGGGTCGCGATCACCACAAACGGCATGTCGAGCGAGTAGGTTTTTCCGTCCACCGAGACCTGATAGACGTTCATCGCCTCCAGCAGCGCGCTCTGCGTCCTGGGCGTCGTACGATTTATCTCGTCGGCGAGAACTATATTGGCGAAGACCGGACCGGGGCGGAAGACGAAACGATCCTCGCGCTGCGAGAACACCGAGACGCCGATGAGGTCCGACGGCAGCAGGTCGGGCGTGAACTGTATTCTGCGGAACGTGCACGCTATGGCTTTCGCGAGCGCGCGCGCGAGCACCGTTTTGCCGACGCCGGGCACGTCCTCGATGATGACGTGACCGCCGGCGAGCACGGCGGCGACGACCTTACGCACGACCGTCCGCTTGCCGATGAAGACCGACTCTATGGCCCCGATCAGTTCGTCCACCTTTTTCCCGGCCTCGTTCGTGTCCATCTGAAGACTCCCATGCGGACCGCCGACGAATGATTATACCCGACAGGCGGCGTTCGAAACCGCCGATGCGGCCGTTTTCGGCAGCAAACGCTCCGTCATTCGCCGGCTTTCGAACGCGCGTCGGAGCGTCGTCGCGGAAGCCGGCCTGGAATTACGCGCCGCGGCGGTTATCATGGTTTCGTTGAAGACGAAACGGCCCGGCGCGTCTTGAAACACGAGAGACGATGGAGGACGGCACCATGCGGACTCTGATTCTGCTGCTCGCGGCGCTCGCGCCGACGGCCCTCAGCGCGGCGACGCTGGAGGCGGACGTGGACTTCTGGCGACCCACTCTCGACGCGGAGTTCAGGACGGACACGTCCAGCGGACCCGGCACCGAACTCAGGCTAACGGACCTCGGCATGGACCCCACACAGGAGGTTTTCTTTCCGTCTCTGCGCATCAATCTTCTGCGCCAGAGCCTGCGCGCGGAGTTCAAATCGATCGAGTACGAAGGCGTGGCTCAGATACCGCTGCTGTCGCCGATTCTCGTGGGCGACCAGAACTACGTGGGAACGATCAAGACGTGGATGCTGACGGAGCGCTGCCATCTCGACTACATCTTTTCGATCCTGAGCGTTTCGCGTCTGCGACTCGGCGTCGGACTGACGCTGGGCGGCACACGTTATCTGATCCGCGTCAGCGGCGTCAATCCGCCGCTGCCGTCGGAGAAGGTGGACACTTTCGCGCCCTGCGCCGGCTTCTGCGTCGAGTTGGACGTCCGTCCGCTGAAGTGGGTGGGCGTCCGCGTGCTCGTGAGCGGCGTTTCGTTCTCCTCGCACGACCAGGACATCGTTCTCGTTCGATACCTGCGTCTCAACGCTTCGGCCTACTACAGTCCGAACCCGGCGGTCGTATTCCACGCGGGTCTGCAGGGGCGCTCCATCGACTTTCGCGACGTGACGGAGGACGACAGCGTCTACTATCGCGAGACGATAAGCGGACTCTACACCGGCGTCTCGATCAGATTCTGAGAGCCGCGGAGGCGTCTATCCGCCGGAGTTCGTCGGCTGCGGCTGCGGCACCTTATGCGGCTTCACCGGACTCACTATCTCGACCTGCATGATGAAGTGCAACTCGGCCGAATCCGTCTCGTAGCGGACCGCCGAGAACAGATAGCCCAGAAGCGGAATGTCGCCGAGAATCGGTATGTAGCGACGCGTCATCATGGCGCGCTCGCGCAGCAGACCGCCGAGCACCAGCACTTCGTCGTCTCTCACGCAGACGGTCGTCTGCGCGCTTCGTTTGGAGACTATGGGATTGGAGACGCCCGTGGCGGTGGGGTCGGTCCAGCCGGTGACGGTGGAGACCTCCGCCTTTATCATCAGACGCGCGCTCTCGTAGCCCACCAGGTCCGGCGTCACCTCCATCGTGACGCCGACGGGCTTGAAACTGACCGAGTAGTTGACGGTCTGACCCGAGACCGACATGGTGGTGTACGGCACCTCTTCGCCGGCGTATATCGACGCCTTCTTCTTCTGCGAGACGAGAATGTCGGGCGAGGCGTGCAGTTTCAGATCGCCCAGTTCCCGAAACAGTCTCACTATCGCGTCTATGCTTCCCTCGTGTTTGCCGCGGGTGAAGAGTGTGAGTGTCGAGCCCTGGAACGGCACCGTGCCCGTCTTCTGCGAGTCGAGATAGTTTTTCGGATTCTGAATCATCTCGAATCCTCTCGGTCCGCCGGTGCGCTTCTGACGATCCTGAGTGTACTCGAAGCCGTACTCCAGTTGGCCGGTGCGGGAGAGTTCCACCACCCGCAGACGGATTCGCACCTGCGGTCCCGATATGTCGAGCCGCTCCAGCGCTTCCGCTATCGCGGCCAGTCCCTCTTTGGTGTCCTTTATGAGAAGCGTGTTGGTGTTCTGCATCGTCCAGACCGAGCCTTTTTTCGTTTTGTATCGGTTTACGATGTCGGAGACGGTTTTCGTGTCCTGGTAACGCACGCGATAGATTTTGGTGAACAGGCCGCCCGGCTCGGGCTTCAGATTGGAGAGAAACTCACGCACGAACGACGCGACGTTGGAACTGTCGGCGGTGGTCTCCATCTCCTCCACCCGGAGTTTGACGGTGGGCGCCGGATCGCCTTTGCCCATTCTGACCCAGCGATCGCCTCGTTTGACGAAGCGCTCCGTGGCGCAGGACGCAAGCAACAGGACCGCAAAAAACGCGAATCTCCTCATGCGCGCGGCTCCTTCACACGAAGAAACGACGCCGTCGCCGCTGGTTGGACGCAGGACTTCTCACAACATTCACCCGCGCCGCCCATAATTCTACAACCGGGCGAACCCGATGCGTTCAACTAACCGCCTCCATCCTCGAGGAATAATCCGAGCAGTTTCTCCTGCAGAGCGTGAAGGCCGCACGATCGGAACCCGCCGGTGTTGTTGAAGACGATGGCGAAATAGACCGTGCCGCGGCGGCGCCGCAACGTTCCCGCGACGGCGTTCACCGACCGCAGGTGTCCGGTTTTGGCGTGAAGAGCGTTCTTCAAGGGCGGACGACGGAAGCGTCTGCGCAGGGTGCCCTCGCCCGGCGCCGCCAGCAGCGAGTCCGGCCTGCGCCTCCGCGCGATGAACTTGAGCAGTGCGACGCAGTCCGCCGCGGACATGAGCGACTTTCTGGAGAGGCCGGAGCCGTTTTCGAGTTCGGCGTCGCGCGCGCCCGCGCGCGCCAGCGTCCGTCTCAAAAGACGCAGTCCGACCGAAAAACTGCCGCGTCCGGTCTTCGCCAGCGCGAGCACCTGAAGAAGCGTGTCCGCGTAGACGTTGACGCTCTCGCGCATCATCACGGCGAGCGCCTTCGTCAGAGGAGTTCTGTGCTCGGCCAGCAGCACGGCTTCCGAGAGGTCCGGAGCGTCGGTCGCCTCGCGGAGGTCTCCGTCGAGCGCCACACCCGCCTTTGCGAGCGCGCCCGCCAGCAGCAGGCCGAAGACGCGCGCCGGGCGCGGGGCGGGCGCGCGAAACGTCCGGCCGCGCACCTTGCTCCAGCAGCGCCCCCGCACCAGAACGCCGTCCTCGCCGGTCTGTATATGCACGAGATGCGACTTCTTGACGGCGGTGGTGACCAGTCGGTTACGCACCCGCGCGCCGCCGGCCGGCACGACGACGACCTTCGCGGGCCGACCCGGTTTCGTTCCGCTCACCGAGACCTTCAAAGTGGAGCCGTCGACGGAAAGCGCCGAGACGGGCGCGGCGTAGGAGAGTCCCTTCAACTCCGGCGGATAGCCGGGCGGCGTTCCACGATCCGAAAAACGTGTGGCGTCGAGCAGCAGGTCTCCCTCGACGCGTCTTATGCCCGCTTTGACGACCGCCTCGGCCCATCGCGCGAACACCTTCTCCGGCGCGTCCAT
>CAYPNR010000072.1:0-10640 GCA_964412125.1 uncultured Planctomycetota bacterium
AATTCGGAACCGTTCGGCCGCCGAGACGGTCAAATACGGTACGGAAACGTATAAGTCAGGTGAGGAGGAAACCGACGTCCGCCGCGGCGGACGTTCGGAAACGCTTGGAAGGGGATCGACATGCGCGTCGGTTTTCTCATCCTGTTGACGTGTCTGGCGGGAGCGCTCATCGCGCAGGGGGACGCCGAGGACGGGACGTCGAACGACGAGGAGTTGGACGACGCCACCACCGGCACCGCGTATCTCTCGGAGTATTCCGATCCGCACGGGATCATAGGCGAGGTGAAGGCGCGCATCGCGAGAAAGCGCTACCGCGAAGGAATAGAACTGCTTCACCTGCTGCTGAAGAAGGCGGTGGAGGAGGGAAAGGAAGACGAACTGATTCTCCGAAGCGAGAACGTCTACGTGCCGGTCCACGAGTTCTGCCGCTCGGTGCTGAAGGATCTGCCGGAGGACGGATTGAAGACGTATCTCTCGCTGTACTCGGCGGAGGCGAGACGCGAACTCGAGAAAGCGCTGCCGGGCGGGATGAACGCGGTGTTGAAGGTGGCCAAAGCGTATCCTGCGACCCCGGCGTCGAAGAAGGCGCTGCAGTTGATGGCCGACTCCGCTCTGGAGAAGGCGGACGGAACGACGGCGCTGATGTTTCTACGGGAGGCGGGCGCGACGGAAGCGATGGGAACGATGAAGTTCGCGGCGGCGCTCATGATGCAGGGCGCCCGCAGCGAGGCGGGAGCCCTCCTCGAAAGCGTCGGCAAAGCGGTCCTGTGCGACGCCGACAGGGCGGTGCTCGAGCGCCTGAAAAAGGAACTGGGAGCGGCCTCGACGCGCGGCGCGCGAAAGGAACAAACGAGGGACTCCTTCTACGGAGGCGTTTCGAAGGAGGAAGCGGACCGGGACTTCGCGGCGGTGAGTCACTACGATTACAAGGGCAAGTACGGACTGGCGTGGCGCGCCGCTCCGAAGGGCGTGGACAAACTTCAGCCGAGGCGTCGCTGGGGCCCCGCGGGAATGTTCACCATCAACATGAACAATCTTCATCTTCTGGCGGCCGGCAAGGTGGTCTACATGGTGGACGGAAAGCGGATCCAGGCGATGATGCTCTCCGGCGGACGTCTGCTGTGGCGGTATCCGGAGGCCGACAACGCGCCGCAGAACCCTTACGGCGTTCACGTGGCCTGCGCCGACGGAAACGCGGTGTACGCGGTGGTGGGGCACTCCGGAAACATTATCAGGCCCAAGCCGCGGCGCGGACCTTTCGTGCGCATGATGGAGCAGTTGCGCCCCAACGACCTGGTCGCGCTCAAAAGAGGCGTGCGCGGCCGTCCCAAACTGCTCTGGAGCGCGCAAAAGCGGAATCCGGAACTGAAGAGCGCGATTTTTCTGACTCCGCCGCTGGTGACCGCCAATTTCGTCTACTGCGGCGGCGCGGACGCCTCCGGCGAGACGTTCGCGACCTACTGCGTATTCGCGTTCGACAAGACGGGCCGCCTCCTGTGGCGGCGGGCCGTCTGCATGCTGAAGTACATAAGCCCCAACGCGGGCGCGCTGGCCGCCGACGCCGGAGAGATCTTCTATCTGACCAACGTCGGCGTGCTCGCCTCGGTGAACGCATACACCGGCTCGCTCAACTGGGTGGTGAAGTACGGCATCAGGCCGACCGAGAGCGCTGAGAAGGCGAGGCCCGGGAACCCGTGGGGAGTGGTGGGCATGACGAGCGACACCAAACCGTGCAACCCGCCGCTGGTCTGGAAAGGGGTTTACAAAGGCGTTCTGCGACGCGTCCTCGCGATTCTTCCCACGGACAGTTCGTTCGTTCACGCCTACGATCTGGACAGGCGGCGGCTGCTCTGGCGCGAGGACCGTCTCGGTCACTCTTTCATGCTCGGGCCGTACAAAGACATGCTCGTGCTGACCGGCGGCACTTCGTTCATGCGCAGCGGACGCCACTGCATCGAGGGGTACCACTTCTTCACCGGCATCCACAAACTGCTCACCGAGACGGATCGAACCGTGACGGGCGCTCCGGCCATCGCCGGCGATCGACTCCTCCTGCCGTGCCGGCAGGGACTTTCCATACATCGCATAAGCGCCACCAGGCGGCCCGGCGGCGACTATTTCGAGTCCAAGGAGGAGGAGTTTCACAAGTGGTACGTCGACAAGGACGACAAGGAATACGCGAACCTGGTGCACGGCAATCTGGTTCTGGCGGGCGACCGTATCATGCTCGCCTGCTCCCGCTGGGTCGTTGCCTACTCGCTGCCTTCGCGCTGACGTCGAGCGTCGCGGTCGTCCGCGCCCAGGAGGCGGCCGAGGGCAATCGTTTCTCGACCGAGACGGACTTCACCGCCTCGGAAGTGCTCGTCAGCATCGATCAGGCGCTGGAGTCGGACGACTGCGACACGGCGGCCGATCTCGCCTGCGCGTTCATACACAAGTTTCTCGCCTCGCCGAAGAGAGTAATGGTGGAGAAAGACGGTCTGGTGCTTCCCGCGGGTCGCGCGCTCGCCATGCGCGTGGCCCGGCTGCGCGGCGGACAGAAAGCGAAAGTGACCGCCACGTTGGAGGCGCTCGCGGCGCGGACGCTCGAACGGGCCCGTCTGGAAGGCTGGCTGCCGGAGGCGGTCGAAAGGTTCCGTGGGACGAAAGCGGCGCGGGAGGCGTCCACGCGTCTGGCGGACGAAGCGCTCGAGCGCGGCGACGGCGCCGCCGCGCTGCCGTATCTCCGCAGCGCTCCGGACAGCGACGTGGTGCGCCTGAAACGAGCGGTCGCCGCGGCGATGACCGGCGACGCGACGCCGCTCACGCGTCTGCTGGAGAAGGAGCGCCCCGCGCGCGCGAAAGCGCTTTCGGAGTTCGTCGGCGCCATGTCCGCCGGTGAGCCTCACGCGGACGCGCCGCCGCTGCGCGAGGCCGTATCCGCGCTTCGGGGACCCGGACGTGAACTGTTCCGCGCGGAACGGCGGAGCGACGCGATGCGACCGAGACAGCGGCGCTCCATGCCCGGCTTTCTCCCGCGCTCCGCTCCGAAGGCCGCGCCGCGCCCGGCGTTGCTGGACCACACAGCCTGTCTCGCCGACCTCTCGGGCTACAGCGGCGTATCGACCGCGGGCGTCAAGCGGTTTTCGGCGCGGCCGGGCGAGCGACTGACCGACGATTTCTGGTTCTGTCCGGTCCCCGCCAGACCCGCCACCGACGGCGAACGCGTCTTTTTCAATCTCTCCTACCGGCGCAGGATCCGCCTGGCGGCACTGGACGGCCGCAGAGGCAAACTCCTGTGGCATTCCGGTCAGGCCGGCGAGACGTCGAACCTCTCGTTCTGCTCGCCGCCGATCTGCCGCGGCGGAAGAGTCTTCGCACTCGCCTACGGGGAGGACGTCAACAGACGCGTATATTACCTTGTGTGCGTCGACGTGCTGGGTCGGCCTCTCTGGCGATGCCGTCTGGGAAGCACGGTGGTTCCCAAAAGCGGCGTCAGACGCGTTCCGCTGGCGCGCGCGACGTCCCGAACATGCCCTCCGGGCTTTCTGCTGGCCGGAGAAGGAGTGGTGTGGTTCACGACGAACAGCGGCGCGATCGGCGCCGTCTCGGCGGACTCCGGACGTCTGTTGTGGATGTGGCGCTATCCCGCCGAGCCGTTCTCGTCCGGCGCGGGCAATCTGCCGTTCATCATGAGTCGAACGTCGGCGCCCGGCCTCGTCGAGCCCGTTCTCGTGCGCACCCGCTACAAAAGAAAGGTCCGCCGCGTCCTCATCGCGGCGCCTCTCGACTCGGCGCTGCTGGTCGGCATCGACGTCGACCGCCTGAAGTGGTGGTGGCGTCCGTCACTGCCGCAGCGCTCCATGTCTCCGCTGCCGGACGGCACCGTGGCCGTGGCGGAACGAAAGCCGCCCGAGCGCGGCCTGCTCGGAGAAGAGACGTCGCCGCAAGAGCGGCGGCTCAGAGTCTCCGTCTACCATCCCGTCACGGCGCGTCTGCTCTTCCGGGAAAGTTTCGACGAGAGTCTGAACCCGTCCGGCGACGCGCTGGCCTGCGCGGACGGATGCGTGTTTCCGCTGGGCGAGGCGCTGGCAGTTTTGAGGTGCGGCGACGGAAAGCGCGCCGTCACGTTCGAGCGCGGCGTCCGGGCGCTGTCGATCACGCGGCTCGACGGAAAGTTTCTCGTCTACGACGGGGAGCGACTGACGCTGCATCCGCGATGAGCGGCCCTTCGTCAGCGGCGCTTGGCGCGCTGCGACAGGCCGCGCATTATGTCGCGAAGTTCGCGAAGCACGCGCAGCGTATCGTTGTGCGAGTCGCCGACGTCGGCGGCTATGTGAGACAACTCGCTCGCCAGTTTACAGAAAACGATGATCGCAAACGCCAGGAAGACCGACATCGCCAGCACCACCCAGGAGGTGCCGGAGGCGGCCGCGTATCCGAGTATGGCGCGACCGTCGGTGATCAGAAAGACGATTCCCACCACGACCACGGCGAGTCCGAGAATGGCTCCGGCGAAGAACATCACACGCGACATGGTTCGAGCGTTGTCGTAGTAACTGGGACCGGCGCGCTCGCCGAGCAGCGCGTCGCGACGCGCCTCGACTATGCGGGCGCGTTCCTTGGCGCGTTCGTGCTCGTAGCGCTCCTCCAGTTCCTTCCGCGCCTCCTCCGGAAGCGCGACGATCTTCTCGCCGCAATTGGGGCACTTCATCTTCTTGCCGGCCATCTCGTCGGGCGCGCTGAGGGCGTGCCCGCAGTATGGACACTTCGCATGGATCGCCATCTCATTCGTCCTCCATGCTCATCCGCTCGCGAAGAGCGTTTCTCCCGCCCATCTTAAAGAGTCTCTCCAGAAATGTCGAGCACTTTTCCGGCTCGGTTATCACCCACACCGTGAACGCGCGTTCCGAGTCCTCCTTCCACCTGCGATAGGCGTCCCAGACGCGTCGTGCGCGGGCGCGCTCCGCGGCCAGTCGCGAAATCGCCGCGTCCAGGTCTCCTTCGCCGCCGCGCATCAGCGCGTCGGCGCGCAACTCCGCCGAGGAGACTCCGACGGCCGCGGCGCCGCCGTACAGAAAAGCCGTCTCCGCACGCCCCTCCAGTACGACCGCCACGCTTGCGACCAGGTCCGCCCACTTCGCCGCGCCCGTGGCGTTGCCGCCGTTCAACAGCGTCCTGCCCGCCTCGATTCCGCCGCGCAGCACCTCCAGAACCCATCTCTCCAGCGAGTCGTCCCTCATCGTCCACGCCGCGACCCGGCGCAGTCCCTTCTCGAAGCCGGTCTCCGTCAGGATCCGCGCCCGCAGACGCACCTCCTCCGCCACGCCCAGACGAAAATCCTTCCTGTCGCGCGCGCGCACGAGCCACAGAAGCGCATCCTTCATCTCGCGTAACTGCATCGCCCGCCACGAGAGAAGCAGCGGCCACAACGCGTTCTCAGGCTCCAGATTCTTCAGAATCAGAAGTATCCTTCTCAACTCCCCGCCGAAACGGCCCGGATTCGTCCCGTAAAGCCGAAGAAGTCCCACCAGTACGCCCCTGCAGGCCGGATGCTCCTTCCGTAGAGACTCGTACAACCCGACCACCTCATCCCCGCTCATCAGGCCCACGGCCGCCGCGGCCAGGTCTCCGTCGTCCTTCTCCAGATACCCTTTCAGTCTGTCGGCCGGCACGCGCTCGCGCCCGCGCAGGAGTTCCTTCAGACGCGCGAACGCCTGTTTTCTGTCGGCCAGAAAGTCGCTCAGCATCCTGTAGACGCTCTTGCCGTATATTCCGGCCATGTAGTCGAGCATCTTCTCTATTTCCTGAGCGGTCAGTTTCATCCGCACCGATTCTTCCTTCACCAGGACGGCCAGCAGGCGTCGGCCGAGTTCCAACTCCTGCTGCGTGTAGCGGCTCTTGGACGCGACGTCGGCGGTGCCGGCGCGTTCGGCCAGTATCCGCACGTCGCCCTGCGGACTGAACGAAATGACCCACTTCCGTTTCGGATCCAGATGCGGACTCTTCTTCACGAAGCGCTCGAGCACCTCTCTCGCCTCCTGTCGCCGGCCGAGTCTGGCGAGCGCGGCGCCGAGATAGTAAAGCGCCTGATACGGACCTTTGCCGCCGACCAGCGCCTGCTTCGCCAGGACCGCCGCCTGCTGCCATCTGCCGGCGGCGAACGCGGCGCGCGCGGCCGCGAGCGCCGCTTCCCTGTCGCCGGGAGCCTTCGACATGGCGCTCATCGCGTATCTCAACGCCGCGGCGGTCTCGCCGACGGCGAGCGCAGCCTCGCTCGCCGCCACCATCAACGCGGGTCCGGCCGTCTTCAACTTCTCCCGCGCCACCTCCAGAGCCTCGCCCGCGCGACCCGCCTCCACCAGCATCCGCACCAACTTGCAGCGTGTCTCCTCGTCCTCGGGCCGCTCCAGAAGGCGCTCCTCCATCTCCTTCGTCATCCGGGCCGCCAGCACGCGCCTGGACGGCCGCGAAGGGCTTCCCTCCAGCACGAGCACCAGAAACTGCTTCCGACTCTCCTCTCCGAGACGCTCGATGGAGCGCTCCACACGTGCGAAAGCCCCCTCGGCCGGATCGAAATAGGCGAGAGTCTCCATCTTTCCCACCACTTTTCCGCCTTCGGCCCTCGCGGCGCTCAACTTCAGAAGCAGACAGCGCCGTCCGCCCCATCGCCGCCAGCCCGCAACCTCGCAGGACCCCACCATACGCGCCTTCTCGAACTTCACCCGCCAGCGGTCGCCGACCTTCACGGGCGCCTCCGGCAGGGGAAATATGCTCGCCAGCAGGTCCTCCTCCGCGCCTCCGGCCTGCTTCTTCTCCACCACCCGACACAAAGCGTCCACGCGAAGCACCACCGACAGTTTCTCCAACTCCGCCGGCGGCGTGATGAAGGACTCGCCGTCCTCGCGCTGCCGTATCTCCTCGTAGCGCACCGAAAGGAGCGCGCGCTCCTCCGATTCGCCGATGATGAAGAGACGCGCTTTGGTCCGCGTCTCGGTACGCCCGGTCCTCTCCTTCAGGCGCTTCTTCTCCACCACCAGGCCGGAAAGCGAGTACTCGAATCGCGCGTCCTTCTTGAAAGCCCATCTCAGTCGACAGGCGCGCTCCTCCGGTTTGCCGGTCGAGCCGTCCTCCTGAGCGGCCAGCGCGCGCGGCGCGAGCAGCGCCGCGCACACAAGCAGCGGTGCCGCAATCGCCCCGACCATCGCACGCAAACCTCCGCGCCGCTCCATCAAGGCTCCGCGCCTCACCAGCGTCGCTTCAAGTGTAACAGCGCCGTCGCTCCCGCGCAACCGACAAGACATCGAAGCGGCCCGCTCGGGGCCTCCCTGTCGGGCGGCTCCGATAAGACACTTGCAAGATCGTCCCACAGTATATAATAAGGCCGTGCGTTAGGCCCCACGACGAGTGGAGAGGGAAAAGGAGCATGGGCGCCGAAGACATGAAAGCGGCCGTTCTCGTGCGCTCGGTACTGGCGCGCCACTGGATAGACAACACCCTCGTCTCGATCATGGTCCATCGCGGCGCCGCGCACATCTCCGGCAGACTCCATAAAATAACAGCCATCGACGACAAAGACGACCTGAACGAGGACGAGTTGATGGTCATCGAAATGGAGATAAAGCGAATAAAGGGAGTGAAGCGCGTGATTTACAATCTGGAGGGTTGGTACAAGGACGGCGGCAGATTCGTCAAATCCCAGCCCTCATACAGGCCGGGCAAGGAGGAGAAAAAGCGTGAAAAGCCGCTCGTCAAAGACTCTCCCGATAGGGATGAGGAACCTTAAACCGGACTTCCGACGGTACTTCGCCGCGCTGGTCGGACAGTTGAGGGAGGACGCGCGTCGCTACCCCGGATATCCGGACATCCGCAATCGTCTCGGCCTCTGCATGGCGTTCATGGGGAAGGACTCGGCGGCGCTGGTGGAGTTCGACAAGGCATTGAAGGTGAATCGCAACTACATCGAGTGTCTCACGAACAACGCGTACTCTGTTTGCTCGGCGGTCGGACCGGAGGAGGCGGCGGACGGTCTTCGTCCGGCGCTCGAGCGACTCGACAATCCGTGGCTGGCCAACACGATGGGACGCATGCTGGCGGTCTCCGGCGACTGGCGCGACGCTCTCGCGATGCTGGCGGACGCCCGACGCGGCTCGAAGCGGCTCATGTTCGCCTTCGACCACGCGCTCTGCCGTCTCGCCCTCGATCCCGCGGACTCGACCGCCGCACGAACGCTGCGGCGGCTCGCCGAAAACGAGCCGGGCTACCGTCGACTGATCGGCCACCACCGTTTCAAGACGTCCGGCTCCGTGACCCGCCGCCGACTCGCCAACTTCTTCCGCGTCAATCCCAACTTCCACAAAGTCTTCGTGGACATCGCCAAGATCCTCGCGAACGAAGGCGATCTCAGGGCGGCGCGCTCGCTCTTCATGAGGGCCGAGCGTTTCGTGCCGGACTCCTCTTTCGCCCAGCACGCGCTGGGGACGATTCACATGGCGCGGGGAGAGGTCGAGAAGGCGCGACACCATTTCCTGCGCGCGATACGTTTCGATCCGCTGTCGGTGAACTCCTATCTCAATCTCGCCTACATGGCGGCCTCCGGCGGCAGGAACGCCGAGGCGGTACGATGGCTCAAGAAGGCGGTACGCGAGGCGCCGGCCTATCCGGACCTCCGTTACCAACTCGGCAGTTTTCTTCTCCAGACGGGGCGCTACGACGAGGCGCGCCCCCACTTGGAAAAAGCGCTCCTTTTGAATCCGCACTACGCGTTCGCGCGCTTCGGTCTGGCCACATGCCTCTTCCACACAGGCGAATACGAACGCGTCCTCGAAATCTATCAGGAACTCGCGCCCGAGACGCTGGACATCGCCGAGATACACGCTCAGAAGGCGGCCTGCCATCTGCTGCTCGGCAGGCCGGAACTGGCCATCGAGGAGTGTGTGGAATTGATACCGGCCGAGCACCACCGCGCCGCGGTCCTGCTGTACCTCGCGCGCGCGTACTCGCACACCGACAGGCCGAAAGAGGCGCGAAGACTCCTCGAAAGGGTGAAGCGCGAGTATCCCGACACGTCGGCGGCGGAGAAGGCGCAAAGACTGCTCGCCATCGGAGGCGCAACGAAACGGAAAAAGAGAGCCGCCCGGGGCGGAGCAAAGACGAAAGGAAAAAAAGCCGGCAAAGGCGGACGAAAAACGTCTCGACGCTCCTGAGCGCCGGCCGGCTCTATCTTCCGCTGTAGAGACTCGACTTGCGCAGGTACATCGGCTTTCGCGAGACGAACGCCAACTGTCTGTGTCCGCGGACCTCGACCACCAGATGTCTGCCGAGGCCGGCGACGTCGGGCTCCACATACGCGGTGGCGATCGGCTGACGCATCACCGGCGAGTACGAGCCGCGCGTCACGGTGCCCACTCTTCGTCCGCCGTCGAAAAGCGGATATCCGGCCCGCGCTATACGACGACCGTCTATCTTGAGCGCGACCAACTTCCTCGACGGCCCTTTCTTCTTGCGTTCCTCCAGGGCCTCTCTTCCGCGGAAATCGTGGTCCCATTCCACGAAGCGTTCGAGATCGGCCTCCAGCGGATCGGTCGTCTCGTCTATTTCGGCGCCGTAGAGAGGAAAACACGCCTCCAGGCGAAGCGAGTTGCGCGCGCCCGTGCCGGCCGGAACCAGATGCTCGTGCGTGCCGACCTCCAGCAGCGCCTCCCACAACACGTCCGCGCCGGACGGCGGCAGCATCACCTCGAAGCCGTCCTCCCCCGTGTAACCCGTTCGCGCCAGCACGGAGCGACATCCGCCCACCACGTAACACTCGCAAGCGTATCCTGTGGCCAGATGCGACAGGTTCATATCGGTGAGCCGCTGCAGCATCTGCGGCGCCCTGCGGCCCTGCACGCTTATGCACAGCAGAGCGTCGGTCACGTCGCGGACCGTCACGCCGTTCGGCGCGTCGGCCGCGAGCCGCGACAGAACCTTCTCGGTGTTGAGCGGATTCACGCTCAACAGCACCCTGTTCCGCAGAACGAAGACCATGCAATCGGCGGATATGGTTCCGTCGGAGGTGAGCATGAGCGCGTAGAAGGAGCGGCCCTCCCGGGAGCCCTCCACCCGTCGGGTCAGATGCCGTTGCAGCGCCTCCACGTGTCCCGGACCGCTCATCTCGATGCGGCCGAGATAGGACAGGTCGAACACCGCGGCGCTCACGCGGACGTACATGTGCTCGCTCAGCACGGACTCATACATGAGCGGCAACCGCCACCCGGCGTATTCGTGGAACCGCGCGCCGAGATCCTGATGCAGTTTGTGAAGATACAGCGCTCTCAACATCTCGCAAGCCGCAAAATCGACATACACAACCCCCCGGCGTCAGAAAGTCTAATGTGCGCGGCCGCGATGTCAAGTCCAATAAGCACCGTCGCGTCCGGACCGGCGACGCACGGATCCTCCGCTGAAGTCCTTGGCGCGACGGCTCCGGAGTGGTAGAATCGCGCGGTTCCTGCAGGAGACGGGGTCTTGCGGAGGCGGCACAAGGTTCTCGTCGGCGTCGCGGTCGCTTTCGCCGCGGCGAACGCGGCCGTCGCCCTCGTGTGGGAGCGCGAGTATCGTCTGCCGGCGCATGAGAGATGCGCTCAGCGCCTGCGATGGATAGGCTCCGCGCTTCAGCG
>CAYPNR010000073.1:0-1109 GCA_964412125.1 uncultured Planctomycetota bacterium
TCGACGTCTTCGAATATCAACTCGCAGGTGTTGGAGCCGCGCAGGCCCAGTTTGTCTTCTTTTCTGCCGACGGAGAAGCCTTTGAAGCCGCTCTCGACGATGAAAGCGGATATGCCGTGATGCCGCTTCGATTTGTCGGTCACCGCCGTGACGACCAGCGTTTCCGCGTAACCGCCGTTGGTTATGAAGGTTTTGGAGCCGTTGAGGACGTAACGATCGCCTTTTTTGACGGCGACGGTTCGCGTGCCTGCGGCGTCGGAGCCGGCCTCCGGCTCCGTGAGGCCGAAGGCGCCCAGTTTACGACCGGTCGCCAGATCCGGCAGATACTTTCGTTTCTGTCGCTCGTCGCCGAAGGCCATAATCGGATAGGTGCCGAGCGAGTGATGCGCCGCCAGGGTTATTCCCATCGCGCCGGAGACCTTCGAAATCTCCTCCACGGCGATGATGTAGGCGAGTGTGGAGCCGCCGCCGCCCTCGAACTCTTCGGGAACCGGAATGCCGAGTATCCCCAGTTCGCCCATCTTCTTGACCACTTCGAGGGGGAATTCGTCGGTCTCGTCGATCTCCGCCGCTATCGGCGCGATCTCGCGTCGCGTGAAGTCGCGCACCATCTCCTGCACCATCCGTTCCTCTTCGGTCAACTTGAAGAGCATTTTCCGGATCTCCTCAACTCCTCTTCACATTCTTCGTTATGAACTCCACGATCTCCGATATGTTCGTCCCCGGCGGGAACACCTCGCCCACGTGACCCGCTTTCTTCAGCGTTTCCACGTCGTCCGGCGGTATTATGCCGCCGGCGAGCAGCAGTACGTCGTTCAGTCCCCGTTCGCGCAGCAGATCCGCCACTTTCGGCACGAGTGTCATGTGCGCTCCCGACAGGATGGAGAGGCCGACGACGTCCACGTCCTCCTGAACCGCCGCCTTCACTATCTCCTCCGGAGTCCTGTGAAGTCCCGTGTATATCACTTCGAAGCCGGCGTCGCGCAGGCCCGCCGCCACCACTTTCGCTCCGCGATCGTGTCCGTCGAGTCCCGGCTTGGCCACCAGCACTCGTATTCTTCGCCCCATGGCGAGCCCCCCAAGACGTCTTTCCCGCCGTCGACGGGCGG
>CAYPNR010000073.1:1209-10615 GCA_964412125.1 uncultured Planctomycetota bacterium
CGCTATCAGCCGCGTGAGGCGGTTTCCGAGCAGGACGTGGCCGAACTGGTCGAGTCGGTCAGGCGCGAAGGAGTACTGCAGCCGATAGTGGTACGTCCGAGCGGCGACGGTTACGAACTGGTCTTCGGCGAGAGACGCTGGAGAGCGGCCCGCGCGGCGGGACTGAAGACGGTGCCCGCCATCGTACGGGAGACCACCGAGGAGGAGAGTTTCAGGCTCGCGCTGGTGGAGAACGTTCAGAGACGCGATCTCGGTCCCGTGGTGAAGGCGCGCGCGGTGAAGAGGTACATGGAGACGTTTTCGCTGACCCAGCAGCAGGTGGCGGAGAGACTGGGTTTTTCCCGGAGCACCGTCGCCAACATACTTCGTCTGCTCGCCCTGCCGGAGGAGGTGAAGGAGATGGTGGAAGGCGGGCGGCTGAGTGCGACCGCGGCGCGGCTTTTGCTGTCGCTGCCGCCGGAGAAGGTGGTGAGCGAAGCGCGGAGGCTGGCCGCGGAGGCGCCGCGACGCGCGGGACGCCGCCGCGGCGCGCGCGGGGCGCCGCCTCTCGACCCGGAGGCTCACCGGTTCCGCGCGGTGGAAGGCGAGTTGAGCGAGGCGCTCATGCGCGCCGTGAAGGTCAGGAGAAAGAGAAAAGGCGGCGTCCTGGAGTTGGAGTTCTACTCCATCGAGGACCTTCTCTATCTCGCCGAGCGGATCTCCGGGGCTTTCAAGGGCGGCGGATGAGCCGGAAAGACAACGGAGCGTTTTACGGAAGGTTTCGGCGTAAACTATCCGTAAAAAATGTTTTGTCGTTTGTGTCGCAATGCCCTTGGGGGATGGGTGATGGCGACGATAAAGTGGACGCCTGAGTTAAGGGCGTTTATGGGATTTGTGACAGATTTCGCACGTGCGGTCCAGTTCCGCAAAATGTACCCGCCGAACCACCCCTTCATCAAGGACGGTTCCGTCCGCGCCCACAAAAGCCTGCTCAAGGCCTTCGACTTCAGAAGTCCCATCACCTTCGGCGCAGGACCGGAAGGCTTCTTCGTCGGCGATGAAAAACTGGCGGAGGTCCCCGCCGCCTGTCGGGAACTCGCCATGACCCTGCGTCGTATAGGCCTCGATACCATAAGCCTCTCCCGCGGCATAGACGAAGACGAAGTGGCCGCTCTCGCCACAGAACTCGCCGACGCCGACCGGCGCGCTCTGAAAGGGGACGAGATTCAGGTCGAGGCCGAAGACATACGCCGTCGCTACCGAAACGTGGACGTCAACGCGTTCCGCTACGAACGCATAACCACCCGTGAGACGAAGATACTCGACAAGGTGAAGGAAAGAGCGCAGGAGTTGGGCGAAGACGAACTGCAGGTGATAGAGCACCTCCTGACGGGGGAGGGCGGAGAGGACCTCTCCGAGATGGGCGGCAAGATGCTGCTGGAGTTGCTCGAGGCGGACCCCGAACGCGCGTCGGAACTTCTGCAGCAGACGTTGTTGAACGCCGACATCGAAGACGAAGAAGGAGTGGTGTACGAAATACAGCAGGGCGCCATCGCCCTGCCGGAGGAGATCGTCCAGGGCGTCTTCAGCAGACTCGCTCAGGCTCTGGCCGAGGGAGGCGGTCTGTCCACGATGGAGACGGAGGAGGCTTTCTTCAAGATTCTCCGGGGGCTTCCGCCGTCGTTCATGCGCGTGCTTTTCGGCAAGGGCGTGGAGACCGCCACGCAGAAGGAGGCCGAAGAGGTGCTGAAGATACTGTCGCGTCGGGTACGCGCCAAGATGCTCATGAACGATCTGCTGCGGGGCCACTCCGACGCCGAGATGGGAATGGTGGTCAACAAGGTGCTGGCCTACGGCGCCGAGATCGCCGACATAGCGGAACTCCTGAGCCGCGAGTTGAAGACGCTCGCCTCCGACCAGAGACGCGAAGAGGTTCTTCAGCGGCTCATGCGGGTCATCAAGCAGAACGTCGAGAAGAAGGTCACGCTTCGCATGAAAGCGCTTGTGGTGGAGCCCGAGGAAGAAGTGGTGGCGGTGTACAAAGCCGCGCTCTACGACGAGGGAATAGCGGTGACGTCGGTGCCGGACGGCGAAAGCGCGCTGGCGGAGTTGGAGAAGGGCGAGTTCGACCTGGTGGCGCTGGAGGTGAAGTTGAAGGGCGACGTCAGCGGCATAGACATTCTTCAGCGGATGCGCGGGAGTCGCATGCCTGTGATAATCGGAACGGCGTTCAAGAGTTTCGAGCAGGAGTTCGAAGTGGCGACCTACCGCGACAAAGTGTTTCTGCTGAAGCCGCTGGAGGTGGACGATGTGCACGAAGCGGTGATGCGGCTCCTGAAGGAGAAGACGGCCGCGGCGAAGGAGGAGACGGTCGGGGAAGACGAGGAGGAGATGGAGACGCGCAGGGAGGAACTCGAGGAGGCCGAGAGCATACAGAAATCTTTATTGCCCAAGGAGTTGCCTCGCCTGGAAGGCTTCCATCTCGCCGCCGCTTACGCGCCGTGCAGGGGCGTGAGCGGCGATCTCTACGACGTACTGCCGCTCGCCGAAGGCAGGTTCGGCGTCTTTCTCGGAGACGTCTCCGGCAAGGGCATATCCGCCGCCATGGTCATGGTGCTGGTGCGAACGCTGTTTCGGACGTCCGCCGTCTACCACGAGTCGGCGCGCGACACGCTCGTGCATCTGAATCGACTGCTCTCGCGGGAGATGGTGGACGGCATGTTCGTCTCGGCGGTGTATCTGATAATCGATCCGAAGCGTCGCCGGATCCTTTTGAGTTGCGCCGGACAGACGCCGCCTCTGTTCTGGGCGCTCGGACGGGGCACGGTCGAAGTCGAGGCGCTGAGGCAGACCGGAATGGTGCTCGGCCTCGGCGATACCGACTACTTCCGCGACAAGGTCACCGAAATGGTGCTCCAGTTCGAGCCCGGCATGGGAATACTGCTCTACACCGACGGCATAACCGAGGCGATGAACGAGCAGAGAGAGGAGTTCGGCGAGGAGCGTCTCATCGACATTCTACGGACCAGCGGCGGATACGAACCGGAGCGCATTCTCGCGAACATCTACGGCGGCGTCGAGATGTTCCGCGGCGCCGCCCCCCAGTCCGACGACATGACCGTTTTCTGCGTGAGATGTGTGGGATGAGCACCATGAGGCGTCCCGTCGTTCTCGTCATCCGCGACGGCTGGGGAGTGGCGTCCGGGCGGACCTGGGACGCCACTTTTCATGCGAAGACGCCGAACCACGATCGCATCTTCGCCCGTTTCGGCGTCTCTCATCTTCTCTGTCACGGTCGTCACGTCGGCCTGCCGGACGGCGTCATGGGCAACTCGGAGGTGGGCCACACCAATCTCGGCGCGGGTCGCGTCGTCGTACAGGAGTCGCTCCACATACGTCAGGAGGTCGAGTCCGGGCGGTTTTTCGACAACGAGACGCTCAAGTCGGTCATCGAGCACTGCAAGGGCGGCGAGGCGGGTCTTCATCTGATGGGGCTCTGCTCCGACGGCATCGTTCACTCCGACATGGCGCATCTGGAAGCGCTGCTGCGCATGGCCGCCGCCGCCGGTCTTCGCTCCGTCTTCGTTCATTGTTTTCTCGACGGCCGCGACACGCCGCCGCGGTCCGCGCGTCCGTATCTTACGCGGATCCGGAAGTGGTGCGCCGAGCACACCGGTCGCGTCGCCACAGTCTCGGGACGCTACTACGCCATGGATCGCGACCGTCGATGGGAGCGGACGCGTCTCGCTTACGAGGCGATTGCGGAGGCCGGGGGACGCGTCGCGACGGACGCGCTTTCCGCGCTCGCCGCGGCTTACGATCGCGGCGAGAGCGACGAGTTCGTCGAGCCGACGATCGTGAGCGGCTATCGCGGCGCGCGGGAGCGCGACGGCTTCATCTTCTTCAACTTCCGCGCCGATCGCGCGCGACAGATCACCGAGGCGCTCGTCCTGCCGGACTTCTCCGAGTTCGAACGCAGGCGCTTCCTCGATCCGGTCTTCGCCTCCTTCACGCTTTACGAAGAGCGGCTGCCCGTGCCGCACGCGTTTCATCTGCCGCCGGTCCTCAACAATCTCGCCTCGGTGCTCTCCGCCGAAGGCGTCCGCCAGTTCCGCACGGCCGAGACCGAGAAGTACGCTCACGTCACCTACTTCTTCAACTCCGGCGAAGAGGAGCCCTATCCGCTGGAGGATCGTCTGCTGGTGCCGTCGCCGAAGGTCGCGACCTACGACCTGAAGCCGGAGATGAGCGCCTGTGAGGTGACCGACGCGCTCGTTCGGCGCCTCGGCGACTACGATTTCGTGGTCGTCAACTTCGCCAACGGCGACATGGTCGGACACACCGGCGTTTTCGAGGCCGCGATCAAGGCGGTCGAGGCGGTGGACGACTGCGTCGGCCGCGTCGTCGAGGAGGCGTTTCGGCTCGGACGGGTCGTCATAATCACCGCCGACCACGGCAATTGCGAGTGCATGAGAACGGAGGACGGCACTCCGCACACCTATCACACCACAAATCCCGTTCATTTCTGCGTCGCCGACGCCGAAGCCGGGCCGCGCCCGCTTCGCGGGCAAGGCGTCCTCGCGGACGTCGCGCCGACCGTGCTTCGGCTGCTCGGCATCGAAAAGCCGCCGGAGATGACCGGTCGCTCCATGCTTTTATGAGCGTCGCCGGCTTGTGGTCGCCACGGACGGAGACTATGATGTGACCGACGGCGATAAGGAGCGGAGACGGTGGACGAGTTGGTGCTTTACGGCAGGAAAGCGGTGGAGGCGGGACTCGCGCACAGCCATTTCGGCAACATTTCGAAGCGCCTCGGCGGAGAGATTCTCATATCGGCGACCGGCAGCATGCTGGACGCGCTGGAGGGCGCGATCGTACGCGTCCCGCTCGACGAGGCCGGCAGTCTGGAGGTGATAGCGTCCACGGAGGTGGGAGTGCATCGCGCGATATATCGTGCGACGGACGCCTTGGCGGTGCTGCACACGCATTCTCCGCACGCGGTGGCGGTGAGTCTGCTGGTGGGAGACGGATTCGAGCCGATCGACTCGGAGAGTCGGCTGCTTCTGGGGCGGATACCGGTGGTGGAAGGCGAGGTCGGCGGCGCGGAGTTGGCGGAGCGCGCGGCGGCGGCGCTTGTCGACCACAAAGCGCTGGTGATTCGGGGCCACGGACCGCTGGTGCGGGGCAACACCGTGGACGAGGCGTTCGTTTACGCGTGTTGCGTGGAGCACGCGGCGCGGGTGCTGTGGCTGGTGCGGACGGCGGGCGGAGTCGGATCATGGCGCGAGGAACGGCACGCATGAGACGACCAGCAGCGCGTCGATGAGCGTCTCCAGCGTCAGATCGCCGGGCACGCGGCGCTTGTGCTGGAGCACCAGGAGCGCGCCGACGAGCGCCGGCAGCGGCGTCAGAAAGAGAAGGCGGGACGGAAGGAGTCCGACGAGCGGCGAGAAAATGACCGCGAGCCAGGCGAGCAACGCGACCGCGAGCAGGCGCCGGGTGCGCCGCGAGCCGAGCGCGAACGGCGTCGCCTCACGTCCGAGGAAGCGATCGCGTTCGAGTTGACGAACGTCGAAGAGGACGCTGCGAACGTAGACGGGCAGCAGCACGAAAGCGAAGATAAGGGCGACGGCGTACCAATCGGCGGGAATTCCTGTAGCGATAAGCGGCAGCACGGCGGCGCAGAAGGCCCAGCCGACGGCGCAGAATATTTCTTTCGAGCCGGGGATATCGCGAAGCGAGCGGAAGTAACGCGGCGCGGGGATGATGTCCACGCCGTAGAGGAGCCCCGCGCCGAGGGCGACGCCGCCGAGGACGAGCGGCGCGACGCCGAACGGATGCAGCAGATACAGGAAAGCGGCGCCCGAAGCCGCGGCCGAAGCGAGTCGAAGACGGTCCAGAGCGAGATTGCGACGGAACATCTCCCTGCGCAGCGCGAGAACCTGATTGAAGGTGTGCGCGCAGAAGACGTACAACGCGGACGCGGCGGCGAACGGAACGACGAGGGCCGGCGTGGGCGTCACGCCTCCGGCGACGGCGGCCATCACGGAGCAGGCGCAGGTGAGCGCGGCCGCGGCCGCCGCCGCGAGTACGTTGCCGCGCACGAGCGCGGTCCACAGTCCGCCGAGCACGCGCGGCAGCAGTCGCTCCCGCGCGCCGGAGATGCCGCGCAGGCGTCGCATCACGTCCTGAATCGCCCAGTTGGGAGTGGAAGCGCCGGCGAGCACGACGATCCGCCCCTCGCCGGGCGGCTCCGGCGGCAGTTCGTCGGCCGTCTCCACGTGATGGGTGGGCAGACCGGCCTCGCGGGCGATGCCGGCCAGGCGACGCGTGTTGGCGGAGTGATGTCCTCCGACCACCACGACCGCGTCGGCCTCGGCGAGGAGTTCGCGGAGTTCCGCCTGGCGTTTCGCGGTGGACTCGCAGATGGTGTTGTAGACGTGGAGGTCGGGGAAACGGGCGCGCGCGGCGCGCGCGACCCGCTCGAAAGCCTCCGCGTTCTGGGTGGTCTGGGCGACCAGACAGACCGGTTTGCCGTCCGTCGGAACCCGTTCGAGACCGGCGGCGTCGGCGACGACGTGGACGTCGTCGGCTTCGGAGACCAGCGCCTCCACTTCGGGATGGCCGGCGTCGCCGAGTATCACTATACGATGGCCGCGGGCGGCGTGGCGGCGTATGACGGCGTGGATGCGGCGGACGCGGGGGCATGTGGCGTCCACCATTCTGTGGCCGCGACGCTCCAACTCCTCCCGCAGCGCGCGTGGAATGCCGTGCGAGCGGATCAGCACCACGGCCCCTTCCGGCAGATCGTCCGGCGAGGAGACGCTTTCGACGTTGCGGCGGCGGAGTTCCTCCACGACCTGGGGATTGTGTATCAACTCGCCGATGGTCCAGACTCCGCGGAAGCGACGCGCGCTTCTGAGCGCGAGGCCGACGGCCCGGCGCACTCCGAAGCAGAAGCCGGTGTGCCGCGCCAGAATCAAGCGTCTCATCTCGTCTTCAGCCGCCCAAAACCCTCGCTCTCCATCACGCGTTCGACGCCGCCTTCCCGCCACAGAAACAGTGTCTCGACGCCGTCGAGCCGCTTCGCCGCGTCCAGCGCCTTCTCGGGGCCCATCACGGAGAAGGCCGTGGCGAGCGCGTCCGCGTCGAGACAGTCGGATGCGACGACGGTCACGCTCACGGCGGCGTCGGCGGTGCGGCCCGTGCGCGGGTCCACGATGTGGCTGTGTCTGCGGCCTTCGGCCTCGATGTAGCGCTCGTAGTTGCCGCTGGTGGCGACCGCGCCGTCGACCAGGGCGACGGTCGCGAGATAGCGGCCTCGCCTGCGCGGGTCGCGTATGCCGACGCGCCATGGTTTTCCGTCGCCGCGGCCGCCGAAGACGACCACTTCGCCGCCGATCTCGACCAGCGCGTGCTTTATTCCGTACTTCTTCAGCACGCGCGCCGCCTCTTCCACCGCGTAGCCCTTGGCGGTCGCGCCGAGGTCCAGCGACATGCCGGCCCCGTCGAAGCGGATCGTCGAGGCCGCCCGGTCCACATGGACCTTGCGCCAGTCGACCCGCTTCAGCGCCGCGCTTATCTCTTCGTCGTCGGGCGCGCGACCGGCCGCGGCCGCCTTCTTGTAAGCCTCCAGCAGCGGAACGCATGTGATGTCGAGCGCGCCGGATGTGCGCCGGCACCACGTAAGCGAGCGCTCCACCACGCCGAGAAGTTCGTCGGGCGCCTTCACCGGCGCGACGCCGGCGCGGCGGTTCACGCGGGACAGATCGCTTTCGGGATCGAAACGGGACATCATTTTCTCGAGTCGGCCCACCTCCTCCACGGCGGCCGCGGTCGCCTCGCCGGCCAGCGTCCGGCTCCGCGTGTGCACCTGAACGGTCATGTATGTGCCGAGAACCGCCGCCTTGCGTACGTAACGGGTGGTCCCGCCGCAGGCGCCGCGCGCGAACAGTATGGTCTTGCCGGGCACCAGTTCCGCTTCTTCGGAGCCGGCGGGTCGAAGAACGACGTCGCGCATGACGAGATAAGCGAGGCCGCATGCGAATCCGGCGGCGAAGATCCACGCCGTGAGACGCCATCTGAGGCGGTACCCGTCCCGCATTCCAAAGACCCCATAACGATTGTTTGTCGGAGGCGATCATTTTAACGGTTTCGGGCGGCGCTTGCGCGTCTCGAAAACGAAAAACCGCCTGTCGCGTCTCCGGAGCGGCGCGCAAAGGAGAAGCGGGTTTGCGGACGCGGTCCGCTCGAGATAGACTGGCGCGGAGGTTTTCCGGGACGGACGCGACGGCGGAACGCGCGTCGCCGCTCCGGAGACGCGGAATCGTTGGAGGCTCGAAGACATGCGACTCGGATGTGTCGCGCGGATCGCATTGGTCCTGCTGGCGTCTCTCGCGCAGACGACCGGCGACGCTCAGTCGAAATCCGCGAAGAAGGGAAGATTCGTGACGCAACTGCCGGGATACCAAACGAAGATCCACGTCTACGTGCCGGGCAACTACACCGGCAAGAAGACGATGGGTCTGATAATCGGGCTGCACGGCAGCGGCGGCGACGGAGGAGGATTTCTACGCGCGTGGAGCAGTTCGCTTCTGAGCAAATATCGTTTCATCATGGTGGCGCCGGACTCTCTGACGCGGACGTGGGCGATGGGCGGAGACGCCGAAGGCCAGAAACGGGAGGGCGACTACATCAAGGCGATCGTGGAGCGGATGAGGAAGGACTACCGGATAGACGAGGAAAAGATATTCGTGACGGGTTTTTCGGCGGGCTCTTCATATTTGATGGTGGCGATAGCGGCGCTGGACCAGTTTCGCGCGTTCAAGATACGCGGCGCGGCGCTCTTCTCCGGCGGCGTCACCGGACAGATGGGCGTCAGAAAGGACAAGGCCGAGGAGACGACGATCAGAATATACGTGGGTGCGGCCGATACACCGCATCTCGGACCGGCGCAGAACGCCGTCGACTCGTTCAAGAAGGCGGGATACCGATGCGAACTGTTGAAGGTGCGCGGCGCTCACAACTATCCCCTGGTCGACCACTCGAAAGTGCTGCAGTGGTTCGCGGAGTTGTACGAGCCGGTGCGCAGGAAACGCGAAGTGGAGGAGGAGATACGAACCGCGCGGGACTACGTCGAGAAGAAGAAGTACCGTTACGCGTTGAGGTCGTATCGCGCGGCGGAGAAGAAGGCCGAGAAGGAGAAGGAGCGCTGTCCGGAGTTGGTGGAGAAGGTGAAGGAAGGTCTCAAGGAACTGGAGGCGGTCGGGGAAGGACTCGTGACCGAAGCCGAGAAACTCGCCGGTGAGGGGAAGTGGCGCGAGGCGTATCGGCTCTTGAGCACGGTCGAGAGGGAGTTTAGCGGTCTTGAAGCGGCGAAGAAGGCGAAGGCGAAACGTGAAGAGTTGAAGAAGCGGGAGCGGGAAGG
>CAYPNR010000074.1:0-10593 GCA_964412125.1 uncultured Planctomycetota bacterium
GTGATGATCGGATTGCCGTGAGCGGGACTGAAGACGTTGTGGATGGCCATCATCAGCAACTTGGCCTCGACCTGCGCCTCGAACGACAGCGGCAGATGCGTCGCCATCTGGTCGCCGTCGAAGTCCGCGTTGAAGCCGGCGCAGACCAGCGGATGCACCTCGATCGCGTTGCCTTCCACCAGGACCGGCTGAAACGCCTGTATGCCCATGCGGTGGAGCGTCGGAGCGCGGTTCAGCAGGACGGGATGGTCGCGGATCACCTCTTCGAGGATGTCCCAGACCTCGTCGGCGCGCCGCTCGAGCATCTTTTTCGCGGCGCGGATGGTGGTCGCGTATCCGCGCTCCTTCAGTTTGCGTATGATGAACGGCTGGTAGAGTTCCAGCGCTATCCGCTTCGGCAGACCGCACTGGTGCAGTTTCAACCGCGGTCCCACCACGATGACGGAGCGACCCGAGTAGTCCACCCGCTTTCCGAGCAGATTCTCACGAAAACGGCCCTGCTTGCCCTTGATCATGTCCGAAAGCGAGCGAAGCGGCCGCGAATTGGGGCCCAGCACCGGCCGGCGGCAGCGGTTGTTGTCGAAAAGCGCGTCCACCGACTGCTGCAGCATCCGCTTCTCGTTCTTGATGATTATCTCCGGAGCGTTCAGGTCCATCAGTTTCTTGAGGCGGTTGTTGCGGTTGATCAGGCGCCTGTAGAGATCGTTGAGGTCGCTGGTGGCGAAATTGCCGCTGTCCAGCATGACCAGCGGCCGCAGGTCCGGCGGAATGACCGGTATCACCTCCAGGACCATCCACTCCGGCCGATTACCGGAGCCGCGCAGTTCTTCGAGCACCTCGAGGCGGCGCACGATGTCCTTGCGGCCCTGCTTGGAGGTGGTCACCGCCAACTCCGCTCTGAGGGTCTTCGACGTCTCCTCCACGTCCACCTCGCTCAGGAGTTTACGGACGGCGCCGGCGCCCATTCCGGCCTTGAACGCGTCGCCGTACTCCGCCATCGCGTCCTGATAGGCGTCCTCGCTCAGTATCTGGCACTTCTGCAGGGCCGTGTCGCCCGGCTCCAGGACGATGTAGTCCTGATAGTAGACCACCCGCTCCAGACGGGTCGGCTTCACGTTCAACAGCAGCGCGATGCGCGACGGCATCACCTTGAAGAACCAGATGTGCACGACCGGCGCCGCCAGCGTTATGTGTCCCATACGCTTCCGACGCACACGCGAATGCGTCACCAGAACGCCGCAGCGGCTGCAGGTGATTCCTCTGTGCTTTATTCCTTTGTACTTGCCGCAGAAACACTCGTAGTCGCGCTCCGGGCCGAAGATTCTCTCACAGAAAAGGCCGTCCTTCTCCGCGCGGTAGGTCCGGTAGTTTATGGTCTCGGGGCGCTTCACCTCGCCGTAGGACCACGAACGTATGTCCTGCGGCGAAGCCACCTTTATCGAGACCGCTTCAAACTCCGAAGCGCGCTCGAAGATCGGCTCGATGACCATGCGCTGACACCCCCTAAAAGTCCAATCCGCTGTCGCTCGCCGACTTCTTCAGTTCCACGTTGAGACACAATCCCTTCAACTCGTTTATCAGCACCTCGAAAGAGACCGGCGTACCGGACTCGAGCCAGTTTTCGCCTTTGACCATCGCGTCGTATATGCGGTTGCGTCCGTCGACGTCGTCGCTCTTGACGGTGAGTATCTCCTGAAGCGTGTTCGCGGCGCCGTAGGCCTCGAGCGCCCACACCTCCATCTCGCCGAAACGCTGTCCGCCGAAACGGGCCTTGCCGCCCAGCGGCTGCTGCGTTATCAGAGAATAAGGACCCGTCGCGCGCGCGTGAATCTTGTCGTCGACCAGGTGATGCAACTTCATCATGTAGAGATAGCCGACCGTCACCTTCTGCTTGAACGGCTCGCCGGTGCGTCCGTCGTAGAGCGTTACCTGTCCGTCCTCCGGCAGACCTGCTTCGCGCAGCGTCTGACTTATGTCCTCCTCGGTGTAGCCGTCGAATATCGGAGAGACCGCCTGTATGCCCAGTTTCTTGCACGCCCACGCCAGATGCGTCTCCAGAATCTGGCCCAGATTCATCCGCGACGGCACGCCCAGCGGGTTCAGAACCATGTCCACCGGCGTTCCGTCCTCCAGAAACGGCATGTCCTCCTCCGGCATGATCGCCGCGATCACGCCCTTGTTGCCGTGACGGCCGGCCATCTTGTCGCCGACCGCGAGGTTGCGCATCGTGGCGACCGTCACCGAGACCCGCTCAAGTACGCCGGCGGGCAATTCGTCGCCTCGAAGCAGCCGCGTCACTTCCCTGTCCCGCTCGTCTATGTAGAACTCTATGCGTCCGACGTGCTGGTCGCGTAACTCCTCGAAAGCCTTGACCTGTCCGCCCTTCACGCCGAAATTGTCGGGATGGAACGCTTCTCTTATGTCCTTCAGCGTCGCTTTGGGAATACTCGACATGTCGAAGGTCGCCTCGCGTTCCTTGGGCGTTATCTCCCTGCCGAGAAACTCGCCCAACTCGTCGAACAGGTTCTCCATCTCCTCCTGGATGAGCAGATTGTATTTCTCCCGCAACTCCTTCACTTCCTTCTTGTCGCGCGCGCGCTCCTCCTTCGGCAGATGGAATTTGCGACTGAACTTGCGCGTCTCTATCACTATACCTTCCGTGCCGCTGGGCACCTCGAGACTGTCGTTCTTGACGTCCTCGCCGGCGCGGCCGAATATCGCGCGAAGCAGTTTCTCCTCCGGAGTCAGTTCCGTTCGGGACTTCGGCACCACTTTTCCGACCATTATGTCGCCGGCCTGAACCTTCGTTCCGACGTGCACGATGCCGTTCTCGTCCAGATTGGCCAGCATCTTGTCGGGAACGTTCGGAATCTCGCGGGTGAACTCCTCGCGCCCCAGTTTCGTCTCGCGGATCTCCACATCGAATCCGTTCAGATGAATGGAGAAGAACATGTCCTCCTTGACGAGACGCTCGCTCACGACGATGGCGTCCTCGAAGTTGTAGCCCTCCCACGGCATGAACGCGACCAGGACGTTTCTGCCGAGCGCCAGTTGACCTCCGCAGGTCGCCGCTCCGTCGGCTATCACGGCGCCCTTCTTGACTCTCTGGCCCGGCTTCACCACGGGTCGCTGGTTCAAACACGTCTTCTCGTTCAGAGCCGCAAACTTCCTGAGATGGTACTCGTCGACGCCGTTTCTGGTCCTCACCTTCACCCGCTTGGCGTCGACGTACTCCACCGTTCCGCTGCGCTCGGCCACGACCACCATGCCGGAGTTGCGCGCGACCGCGCCTTCGATGCCGGTGACGACGAGCGGCTCCTCGGGACGAACGAGCGGCACGGCCTGCCGCTGCATGTTCGAGCCCATGAGCGCCCGACTGACGTCGTTGTGCTCCAGAAACGGTATGAGATTCGCACTGACGCCCACCAACTGACGGGGACTTATGTCGACGAACTCCACCTCCTCGGGCTTCACGTATTTGAACGAGCCGTTGATGCGCGCGAGAACCAGACCGTCTTCGCTCACTATCCGTCCGTCGGCGTCCAGTTTGGTGTCGCCCGGCGCGAGCACCCTGTCCTCTTCCTGGTCCGCGCGCAGGTTCACCACCTCGCGGGTCACCTTGCCGCCCTCCACCTTCCAGTACGGCGTCACCAGAAAACCGTACTGGTCTATCGTCGCGAAAAGGGCGAGCGAGTTGATGAGACCGATGTTCGTGCCCTCCGGCGTCTCTATGGGACAGACCCGACCGTAGTGGGATATGTGCGCGTCACGCACTTCGAAACCCGCACGCTTCCTGTTCAGACCGCCGGGGCCGAGAGCGCTCAGGCGTCTCTCGTGCGTCAGTTGCGCCAGCGGATTCGTCTGGTCGACGACCTGACTCAACTCGCCGCGCGCGAAAAAGTACTCTATCGCGCTGGAGACCGTCTTGGAGTTTATCACCTGCTGCAGTTCGAGTTTGTCCTTGTCGGTTATCGACATCCGCTCCTGAACCGTGCGCTTCAGTTTCAGAAAGCCCTTCCGTATCTCCTCGCAGGCCAACTCGCACAGCGTCCGCACCTGTCGGTTGCCCAGATGGTCTATGTCGTCTATCTCGCCCTCGCCGCGGCGGAGTTTGAGCAGGTAGCGCAGCGTCTCGACGAAGTCCACCGGCAGAAGTCTCATCTCGTCCGGAGAGACTCCGTGTCCGTACTTCCGATTGATGCGGAAGCGGCCCACCTTGCCGAGACGGTATCTGTTGGTGTTGTAGAACTTCTCGACGAACAGGTCCCGCGCCTTGTCGATCTTGACCGGCGGATGTCCCTGCCTGAGGCGGCGATACAACTCCAGAACCGCTTTCTCGTGCGAGGAGCACTTGAAGTTCCTGCGCTCCTCCACCAGCGTGTCGATGATGAGTCTGTCCTTGGGCGGAGCCATCACCTCCAGTTCCTTGTATCCCAACTCCCTTGCGCGGTCTATCAGGTCGTTGGTGACGGGCTCGCCGGTGTGCGCGACGACGTTGCCGTCGTCGTCGGCGATCTCGCCCACCAGGAGTTTGCCCGCCAACTGTCTGCGGACGTTCTTGCCCTTCAACGACACCTTCTTCGTCTGATGAAAGGCGCGTACTATGTCGGAGTCGCTGTCGAACGGAGGCTCGCCCGTCGGATCGTCCGGATTCAGCATCGCCCTGAGGAAAAGCGTCGCCGGCAGCCGGGACGACTGATCTATCCGCAACTCCACCGTTTCGTTTCTGCCGACGGTCATCTCTATCCACGAGCCCCGCTCCGGCAGGACGCGACAGCCGAACAGGATCCGGTCGCCCGGCACCTTGTTCTCGGCGAAGTCTATGCCCGGCGAGCGATGGAGTTGGTTCACGACGACCCGCTCGGAGCCGTTTATGATGAACTCGCCGCCGCCGATCATTATCGGAACGTCGCCTATGTAGACGTCGCCCTCGCGTACGCTCTCCGGCATCACCAGACGCATACACGCCCGCAACGGTCTGCCGTAGGTGAGACCGAGTTTGCGGCACTCTTCGATGCTGTAGCGGGGACGTCCGAGTTTGTAGCAGATGTACTCCAGACGAACCGTCTTGTCGTAACTCTCGACGGGGAACGTCTCTCTGAAGAGGCCCTCCAGCCCTTCGTTCCGCCTCTTCATCGGATCGACGTCGGGCTGCAGGAAACGCCTGAAGGACTCGCGCTGGATACTCGCGAGATCGGGAACGGCCAGCGCCTCCTTGTACCTGCACACAAGGCGTCTTTCCTTGAACATGTCCCGCACGCCCCTAATAAAGTCCTGACGAAGACAAAAAAACTCCCCCCTGTCGGAAGTGACGTCTTCTCGAACGACCCTCTACGCTCACTTCACGCTCACCACCGCGCCCGCTTCCTCGAGAAGACCTTTTATCTTCTCCGCCTCCTCCTTGGAAACGTCGGCCTTTATCTCCTTGGCTCCCTGCTCCACCGAGTCCACGAACTCCTTCGCCTCTTTCAGGCCCAGAGGCAGAATCTGTCGAATCGCCTTGATGACCGGCACCTTCTTCTCGCCGACCGACTCCAGGAACACGGCGAAAAGCGTCTTCTCCTCTTTTTCTTCCTCGGCCGCGCCTCCGGCCGCGGCCGCGACGGCCGCCGGCGCCGCCATCACCGCTTCGACGCCGAACTTCTCCTTGTAGCCGTCGATCAACTCCTTCAACTCCAGCAGATTCAACTCGCCGATCGCGTCCAGTATGCCCTTCACTTTCTCCGACACCTCCGTCACCGCTCATCCTCCTATATACATCGCTGTCGCTTTCCGATTCGCGCCCCGACCGTCGGGGGCTATGACTCGGCCTCTTCGAGTTTCTTCACGTGCTCCTCCATGCACGCCAGCAGCCGCGCGAACCGCGTCTGCAGCAGTCCCAAGAAACCGGACAGGCCGCTGACGAGAAGTCCCGCGACGACGGCCATCATCTCGCGCCTCGACGGCAGTTTCGCCATTCTCTCCACGCCGGCCTCGTCGAGCACCTCGCCGAAGAGAACGGCTCCCTTTATCGCGGGAAATCCTTCCTCCTTGCGCCACTCCACCACGGCGCGGCAGACCGCGACGGGATCCGCGCCGCCGACGAGAACGCCGGTCGACTTCCGCAGGAAGTCCTCCGGAAGTTCGCGTCCGGAGCGGTCCAGCGCCATTTTCATCACCGCGTTCTTCACGACCATCATCTCGATCTTGCGCCGGCGCAGCCTGGTGCGGAAGAGGTGCATGTCGTTCGCGGAGATTCGATCCACGTCCACGAACAGACACGAGTCGCGACCCTCCCACCACGCGGCCAGCATCTCCGCCATTCTCTCTTTTATCCTGCGCCTCATCGAAACGACCATAGCGGACTCCCCACCGTCGGCACAACAGGTCCGTCTCACTTCTCCACGATCAGTTCTATGGAAGGACTCATCGTCGCCGAGAGATAGACGCCTTTTATGAACGCGCCCTTGACCGCCGCCGGGCGCTGCGCTCTCATGTGCTCCACCGCCACCCTTATGTTCTCGATCACCCGCTCCTCGTCGAAACTCAACTTGCCCACCGGCATGTGAACGTTTCCGGTGGAGTCGTTCCGGTACTCGAGCCGCCCTCTCTTGAACTCCCTGACCGCGTCCGCCGTCTTCGCAGTGACCGTTCCGGTCTTGCCCGACGGCATCTTGCGCTGCGGACCCAGTATCTTGCCGAGTCTCTGGACGTGACGCATCATCTCCGGCGTGGAGATCGCCACGTCGAAATCGGTCCATCCGCCCTTGACCTTCTCCACCAGGTCCACGCCGCCGACGTAGTCCGCGCCCGCCTCCTGCGCCTCGGCCGCCGCGTCGCCTTCGGCGAACACGAGAACCGTTCGCTCCTTGCCCAGTCCGTGCGGCAGACTCAGTGTTCCGCGCACCTGCTGGTCGCTCTTGCGCGGATCTATTCCCAGATCGAAAACCACCTCGACGGTCTGGTCGAAACGCGGTCCGTCGAGACTCTTGAGCATTCGAACCGCCGCCTCCAACGGCATCTTCGGACGCCGCCGACCGCCCATCTTCTCCAGATTTCCGCGGTACCGCTTGCCGGGCTTGCCCATCGTCGCTCCCCTCAATCCACGACCTCTATGCCCATCGAAGCGGCCGTTCCCTCAAGCGTGCGAACCGCCGCCTCGATCGTCGGGGCCGTGAGATCTTCCATTTTGACGCGTGCTATCTCGACCAGTTTCTCTCTTTTCAGTCGCGCCACCGTCTCCTTGCCCGCCGCGCCGGAGCCCTTCACCACCTCCGCCGCCTGCTTCAGAAGCACGCTGGCCGGCGGCTTCTTGACGATGAAGTCGAAACTCTTGTCGCGATACACCGTTATCACCACCGGCAGGAGCACGCCGCGCTGGTTCACCGTTTCGCTGTTGAAGCGCTGCACGAACTGACCGATATTGACTCCGTGCTGGCCGAGCGCCGGACCCACCGGCGGCGCAGGCGTCGCCTGTCCTGCGGGTATCTGGAGTTTTATCATACCGATCACTTCTTTCTTCGACTTCGCCATCGGCGCATTCCCACAAGAGCAACCGGCGGCACCACGCCCCGAAAACACGCGATTATAATAGCGGCCGTCCGCGCGTCAAGAAAAGTTGCCGCTTTCCCAAGCAAAAACCTTGCCAGCCCACCGAGCGGCGTCTTCCGCCGTTGACTCGACGAGGAAGGCGTGGAAAATGGAGGCGCTCCACGGTCCGCGAGGAGGAAGCGAAGATGAGAGTGGAAGAGGTGATAGCGGAGTTCGAGTTGATAAAGGACGCCGAAGTCCGCCGCAAAGCGATCTCGGTATGGGAAGAAGCGCTGGCCGAGCGGCGCCTCGGAGCGGAAGTCCTGGAGAAGACCGCCTTCTGCGCGGACGTTTCCGCGGAGAAGGTTTCTCTGGCCGCGCACATAAGAGGCGTGGCGCGGACCGCGGCGCACCTCGCCGAAACCTACCGCGATCTGTACGGCCTCGAGATCGACGGAGACGCGTTGGTGGCCGCCGCCCTGATACACGACGTCGGAAAGATGGACGAAGCGGAGGACGCGCGACTGGAGCACTCCCTCTCGAGCGCTCTGCGGGCGCACAGGGCGGGACTGCCGACGACGACGGTGCACGCGATAGCGTTCCACTCCGAGTCGTGCGCGGACAAACGCGCGTGCGTGGAGGCGGAACTGCTGCACTTCGCGGACTTCGCGCACTACCGTCCCCTTCTGGCGGCGAAGTCCTGAGCGGGCGGCGTCGGCCGCGTGCGGCGGACGAACGGATTACTCCGTCCCGGTGCCGCGCCGCTTCAGATCCCAGTGGAGATACTCGTCGACGAAGTCGTCCAGGGCGCCGTCCAGGACGCTCTGGACGTTGGAGGTCTCCAGGTCCGTACGGTGATCCTTGACGAGAGTGTACGGATGCAGCACATAGGAGCGGATCTGATTGCCCCATGAAGCGTCGCCTTTCGGCCCGCGCAGTCGATCGATCTCCTTACGGCGGCGCTCCTGCTCCACCTGGTATATTTTCGCCTTCAATATCTGCATCGCGACGCGGCGGTTGGCGTGCTGCGAACGCTCGTTCTGGCATGAGACCACGATGCCGGTGGGCACGTGTGTGATGCGCACGGCCGAGTCGGTGACGTTGACGTGCTGCCCGCCCGGCCCCGAGGAACGGAAGGTGTCCACTTTCAGGTCTTCCTCGCGCAGGTCGACCTCGATATCCTCGTCGAACTCGGGCAGCACCTCCACGGCGGCGAAGGAGGTATGACGGCGATGCGCCGCGTCGAACGGCGAGATGCGGACGAGACGATGCACGCCGTGCTCGCCGCGAAGCAGGCCGTAAGCGTAACGACCGACCACGTGGACTGTGACGCTCTTTATACCCGCCTCCTCGGCGTGAACGACGTCCACGACGGTGGTCTTGAAGCCGGCGCGTTCGAGGTAGCGGAGATAGGTGCGCAGCAGCATCTGGACCCAGTCGCAGGCGTCGTCGCCGCCCGCGCCCGCGTGGATCGACAGATAAGCGTTGCGCATGTCGTGTTCGCCGCGGAGGAGGAGGCGGACCCTGAGGCGACGAACGGCGGTCTCGGCGCGGGCGAGCGTCTCCGCCAATTCGGAGGTGAGGTCCTCGTCGTCCTCCTCACGGAGTATGTCTATGAGGGCGCCGGCGTCCGCGAGCGCGCGCCGCGCCTCGTCGACCGCTTCCAGCCTGACGCGAAGCGCCTTGAGGCGTCGAACGGTCTCGTCCGCGTCGGACTTCTGCCAGAAGTCGGGAGACTCCATCGCTTTTTCGAGACGCGCGGCCTCCTCCTGCAAACCGTCCACGTCGAGCGCCTCGACGAGACTGTCGAAGTCCGCTTTCATCGCCGCCAGCCGCTCATCGGGCCGTTCCATATCGCGCATCCGCAAAACGCCTCCGCGGAATCATAGCCGCCGCGGACGCCGCTGGCAACCGTCGAGCCGACGGTTTCGCTTCCTCAAGCCTAAAAAGACGGCGGACGGAACGCGTCCCGCTCGTTCCGTCCGCTCCGCAGGATACTTTTCAGAAATCGTCTCCGTCGTCCCATCGAGGGCCGTCGTCCCGCTCCGGCTCCGGACGACGTCTGCGCCGCTCTTTGCGTCTCTTTCCGCCGAGGCCGCGCAGGAGTTCCTCGGCCAGGCGGCCGAGCGCCCTGTCGCGGTCCTCTCCGGCGAGTCCGCTTTCGAGCACTCTTCGCAGGCCGCGCAGCAGCGCGTCCATCTGCTCCGGCGACATGTCCTTGAGAAAGTCCTTCGCGGCGCGCGCGCCCGAGCGCATCAGCCGCTCCACGTCCTTCTCGTCCATCCGCTTCAGAAACTCGCCGGCGAGCCGCTGCAGAACGCCTCGACGAAGGTCGCCGAAGTCGTCGCCTTCGTCGTCGTCCCGCCGGCGGCGCTCCCGCCGCCCGCGCTCGTCCCGGTCGAGCAGGCGTTCCACCGCGTCGCGGACGCGCTCCACGCGCCGCTCGATTCGACGCAACTCCTCCATCAGTCTGCCCAGTTCTTCGGGGGCGTCCTCACGCCATCTCATCGCGCGGCGGCCGAACTCCTCGGCGCGCTCGCGTAACTCCGGAGGCAGACGCTTGAGCAACTTCTCCGCCGCCTCCTTCCACTGTCCGGAGGGGAGTCGCCGCAGTTCCTCGCCGAAGGCTTTTTGCCAGCGCCGCATGCGTCCGCGCCACTCCTCCGGCATTCGCTCGAGCCATCCTTCCAACTGCCTGCGCCACTCCTCCGGCATCTCCTTCCACATCCGCCGGCGCAGTTCCTCCATCCGCTCGCCCCAGTCGCGCGCGCGCCCGCGCCAGGCTTCCGGCCGCTCGTCGTCACGGCGGAGCGGCGCGCCTCTCCCGTCGCCGCCGAAAAGAGCCGCACGCTCGCGATCTATCCGCTCCATCACGCGCCGAACCTCATCCGGAAGTTCGTCCATGTGCCGCTTCAGAACGCTTCGAAGCAGGTTCCAGTTGCGGACGAGCCACCTGTAGACGCGAGGGTCCACTTCCATACGCCCGCGCGGCGCGTCGCCGCGCGGAGCGAGTCGCTCCGGCCGCGGATGCCGACGCGGACCGAATCCGCGACGCGGACCCGCAAACATGCCTCCGCCGCTTCC
>CAYPNR010000075.1:0-10258 GCA_964412125.1 uncultured Planctomycetota bacterium
CGCGCGGCGAAAAGGGTACGAATCGCTGACAAAGCGCGCGGCCGGAGCGGGTACAAGTGGACGAAAACCCTTCGGGAGGGGCGAAAATGCTGTATCGAGTCCTGGCGGTTCTTCTCCTCGCGGTCTCCTCGCTCTGTCTGGCGGACGTCGTGCACGTCATGGACGGCGGCAAACTCGTCGGAAAGATACTGGAGGAGACCGACGAAGAGGTGGTCATCCTCACGGTGAAAGGAATCGTCGCGCGGATTCCCGTGGAGAGAGTGGAGCGCATAGAGAGAGGGTCTCCGCGGGAGATATACGAGAGGCAGATGAAGAGCGTGGACAAAAACTCGGCCGGGGCGCTCTACGGACTCGCGCGATGGTGTCGCGACGTCGGACTCGTAAAGGAGTCCGAGGATTTGTTGAGGCGCGTACTGGCGCTCGAGCCGGACCACGAGGAGGCGCGATGGGCGCTGGGATACATGCGTCGCGGCGGAAGATGGCTGAGCGAAGAGGAGTGGCGCGCGGAGCAGGGCTTCGTCAGGTACCGGGGAGAGTGGGTGAAGAAAGAAGACCTCGAGAAGATAAAGGCCGGATACGTGCGCTGGCGCGACGAGTGGGTGAGCAAGGAGGATTACGAAAAACTCCGGAAAGGGATGCGCAAGGTCGACGGCAGGTGGATGAGCGAGGAGGAGTACTGGAAGTCGCGGGGCTATGTGAAGCGCGGCGGCAAATGGGTGAGCGAGCAGTGGCTGAAGAAGAAGGAGGAGGAGCGGCGGAGCAAACCGCCGGTGAAGAAGAGACCGAAGTACAGCAAGGGCCGCGGCGGCCGCGCGGGCACCTACACGCAGAAGATAAAGATAGAGGGGACGGAGAGGGAATTCGTGGTGAGTGCGCCGAAGTGGGCGGCCGGCGGCAAGCCGGCGCCGCTGCTCGTGCTGCTTCACGGCACCAATTCCCGTCCGCAGTACATGCTCTATCACTTCAATCCCGTGGTGCGCGGCGGCGCGATTATAGCGGCGCCGTGGGCGCTCGGCGGTAAGTGGCTGGTCGGCGCGGACGCCAGTAAACACGACGACGAGTTCGTGATGAAAATGGTGGAGTGGGTGAAGAAGCACTATAACGTGGCGCTCTCCAAAATATATCTCGCCGGGCACTCCCGCGGCGGTTTCTACACCTTCAGACTGGGCGTGCGGCACGGCGACGTCTTCGCCGCCTGCGGCGTCCTGATGGGCGGAGACTCCGGTTACGCCGATCCGTCGGAGCGGAAGGCCCCGTTCTACATCTACATAGTCGAACGCGACCCGAGCGTCAGCGTCGAGTCCGCGCGTCGCGCCAGAGCCGTGCTCGAGGAGAACGGCCACCAGGTCGAGTATCACGAAGTGCCCGGCGGCACCGGCACCGCGCAGGACCACGAACTGCGCCGCGAGTGCTGCCAGGAGTGCTGGGACTTCATGAAGAAGCACGTCTTGAAGTGAGCGGACCCGGTTCGCGGCCGCGACGGACGGACGCAAAACCGCGCTGTGATTGCGTCGGGACGTCCGGGCCGGTATGATTCCGCCGTGATCACGTGCCGGGGGGGATGAGATGACCAGTCGTGACGAGGCCGACCTCACGCCGCGGAGGGTGGTGGAGGAGTTGGACCGCTACATCGTCGGCCAGGACGACGCGAAGCGGGCGGTGGCGATAGCGATACGCAACAGATGGCGTCGCAGGCAACTGCCGCCGGAGATGCGGGACGAGGTGGCGCCGAAGAACATTCTCATGATCGGGCCGACCGGCGTGGGCAAGACGGAGATAGCCCGGCGCCTGGCGCAACTGGTTCGCGCGCCCTTCCTCAAAGTCGAGGCTTCCAAGTACACCGAGGTCGGCTACGTCGGTCGCGACGTCGAATCCATGGTGCGCGACCTCGTCGAAGTCGCGGTCAACCAGGCGCGTACGGACGAGTCGGCGCGGGTGCGACGCGATGCCGAGAGAGCCGCGGAGAAGCGGTTGCTCGATCTGCTCTGTCCGGAGCCGGACGACGTCGACGCCCGCGTGGAGTACCGGAAGGAGAAACAGCGTCTGAGGCGGATGCTGCGGGACGGGGTGCTCGAGGAACGCGAGGTGGAGATAGAGGTCGAGACGCGGGCGGCTCCGCAGATGCACGTCTTCGGTCCCGCCGGAATCGAGCATCTCGGCTTCGACATACAGAGCCTGTTCGACCGGCTGGGACCGACGGAGCGTCGCCGCAAGCGCATGAGCGTCGGAGAGGCGCGTAAGGTCCTGGTGCAGCGCACCGTGGAGGAGATGCTCGACCTGGAGAAGGTGCGGCGCGAGGGGCTCAGACGCGTTCAGGAGGCGGGAATAATCTTCATAGACGAGGTCGACAAGATCGCGGGCAGGGAGAAGGGCGGCGGCGGTCCCGACGTGAGTCGCGAAGGCGTCCAGCGCGACCTGCTGCCGATCCTGGAGGGAACCACCGTGCTGACGCGTCACGGTCCGGTGAGCACGCAGCACATCCTTTTCGTGGGCGCCGGAGCGTTCAACGTGGCCAGGCCCAGCGAACTGATACCGGAGTTGCAGGGCCGCTTTCCGATCCGCGTCGAACTTTCCGCGCTCGGCGAGGAGGAGTTCTACCGCATAATGACCGAGCCCAGGAACGCGCTGACGAAGCAGTACGCCGCGCTTCTCGCCACCGAGGGCGTGAAGGTGGTCTTCGCCGAGAGCGCGCTGCACGAGATGGCGAGAGTCGCCTCGGAGGTGAACAGGAAGACCCAGAACATAGGCGCGCGACGCCTGTTCACCGTTTTCGAGAAGTTGCTCGAGGAGGTGCTGTTCGAGGCGCCGGACATGGCCGGTCAGACGGTCACGATAGACGCCGACTACGTCCGCGGAAGACTGGCGCGGATAGCGGAGGACGTCGACACCTCCCGTTACATCCTGTAGGAGGTCCGCCGATGGGAGTTTTCGTCGGAGAGATGACCCGGGACGAGGTGAACGACGCGGTGAAGCGCTGCGGATTCCTCGTGCTGCCGGTCGGAAGTCTGGAGCAGCACGGACCGCATCTGCCGGTGGACACCGACGCGTTCGACGCGACACGCGCGGCGGCGGACGCCGCGCGGGCGGCGGGCGAGCCGCATCCGCCGGTGCTGCCGACGATCCCCTACGGCGTCTCCCATCATCACATGGGCTTCGGCGGCACGGTGACCGTCTCCGCCGAGACGCTTATCCGGACCGTCGTGGAGGTCGCGGAATCGGCCAGGGCGCTCGGCGCGAAGGCGCTGCTGCTGGTGAACGGACACGGCGGCAACTCCGGAGCGCTTCGCGTCGCCATGCAGCGGATACGGACCGAACTGGACATGTTCGCGTTCATGGACGACTGCGCCGCGCTGGCCAGGGACGTCGGCCGCGAACTCTTCCCGCAGTTCTTCGACGTCCACGCCGGAGCGTTCGAGACGAGCGTGGTCCTCGCCGTACGACCCGGCGCGGTGCGTATGGAGCGGATACCGGAGTCGGTCGAGATGAGTCTGCCGGTGGAGGAGCCGGACAAGGTGGGGTTCTCGTTCCGGATGGAGGACCTCTCCCGGGTCGGCGTGCTCGGCAGGCCGTGGGAGCACGACGTGGACAAAGGCGCGGAATTCTGGCGCGTCGAGGTCGAGAAACTCTCCGGCCTCATGAAAACGTTACGCGGGCGGTTCGGAAAGAGTTGATTCATTTTCCCGCCAGTTTGTTCACCTTCACGCGCGCCTTTTCGATTTCCAGTTTCGTGTTCGGCGCGAGAATCACGAGAACGGAGCCGGAGTCGTCCAGGTCCGCCGACGACCGGATGATTCGTTTCGTTCCGTCCGAAGCCACCGCGTAGATTTTTTTGTCTTCGACTCCCAAATGCAGGCCCCTCCACTCTCCGAGATCTATGCTGCCGGGCTTCAGGCGGCCGAGTTTGTGGTCCTTGTTCGGGTCCTCCACCCGCAGCACCAGCCAGTACCGCCCCTTGTCCGTCTTGAGTTTCATCTGAATCTCGAAGTCGCGCCACTTCTCCGCCTGCCTGCCGTGGAAGTACAGCCACTGCTCCGTCGAGGTGGTGTTCTCCGCCACCAGAATGCCGGACTCCACCTTCGCTTTCACCCCGGCGCTGGTCCGCCAGTCGGTGAGGTCCTTGCCGTTGAATATGTCCGTCCACTCTCCGATGGTTATCGTCTTCTTCTGCGGCGGCTTCACCGTCTTCCGCGGCGGCTTTTCGCCGCCCGTCGAAGGCTCGTTTTTGTAGTGCACCAGGAATCCCAGAGAGAGGCGGACCCTGGACGCGGCTCCTTCCGTCGCCCTCATTATGCGGATCCGAACGGTGTGCGTCCCCGGCCTTTTGAGCACCCTGAGCAGGTTCAACGTGCCTTTGGGCTCGGTCCACATTTCGCCTTCCGCCCTGCGCAGTTCGCGTCTCGGGAAGTGCGCGGCGTCCAGGGCGAATCCCACCTCCTCCTGCACTGTCAGCACGCAGGTGCATACGCCGCCGCGGCCGTCCACGGAGAGATAAGCCGCGCACGGCGAGTCCGGCTCCTCGTTCTTCACGCCCAGTATCATGTCCACCCGCCGGATGTTGCCCGTATCCGGCAGTTTGAGCACGAACTCCGGATCGTCGAAGTCCGCGCCGTCGTCTTCCGGCTTCCACAGTTTGAAGGCCTGGTAGAACACCACCTTGCCGGTCTCCGGTCGGGTCATCTTCACGCTGTAGACCTTCCGGCGCCGACCGCCTTCCGTTTTCTCCTTGAGGAAGTCCATGGACACGTCCGCGCTCGTCACCGCGCCGACGGTCTCGCCGAAGACCTTTGCCAGCCGCAGCAGACTATCTCTCGCCTCTTTCATCACCGTCTCCGCTTCCGCCATCTGGCCGTAGGGAATGGTGGCGTGCATCAGGCTCTCGCATGTCGAGAGGGGCTTCTGCGACGACGCCAGGAAGTCTCTGGTCCGCCGGTCGAGTGCGGACCATCGCGGCACGACGTCCTTAGCGATCATCTCTTTGATATATTTCTTCACCGCCTCGGGCGCTTTCTCTTTTTCCTTCCGGGCGAACCGCGCGGCCAGCCGCAGCGCCGCCTCGACCGCTCCGAGTTTTCTCAACTTCTCGACCGACTTTTTGACCTTCTCCCATCTCGCGAGCGCCTCGCGACGCAGTCTCTTCTCGTTCTCCGCTATTTTCGCCTTCAGTCGTTTCGCCTCGCTCCGCGCGCGTTTGGCGAATTCGGTTCCACGCAGGTCTCCGTCGATCGCCTTCCTGAGCGCGTCCAATGCCTCCTGCAGTCGTCCGTCGCTTTCCAGTTCCCTGGCCCTGGAAAGGACGCTTTCGAGATGCTCGCGTTTCTCCACGAGTTGCAGCGCTTCTCTTCTGCGCTCCTGCAGACGCGACCAGAAGTCGCCCTCTTCCCGAAAGTGGGCCGGATAGTGTTCCAGTCGCTCCGCTTCCGCTTCGTAGTCGCCCGACTCGCGTAAGGACTCCGCCTGCTTGAGAAGCGCCCGGTACTCCTGTTCGGCGCGCTCGTACATCCGCTCTTCGAGTTCGCGTTTCACGTCGTCGGCGTGCATCTGCACCCGTTCCGAGGCGGCCGGCGTCACCGCGTCGATGCGGCGCAGAACGGAGGCGTGGCCGGCCGGGGTCCAGGAGTCGCGCAGCGAGTCTATCTCTTTCAGGAGTCGCTCCTCCTGTTCCCGGTCCACGCGGGGCGGCTGATGGGGCCTGGTCGGCTCATGTCTGCCGCTGCGGCCGGGACGCGACGGACGGGAGCCGGAGCGGCTGCCGGACCTGTCGCCGAGGGCCAGCGCCAGTATGACCACAAAAATCACGACCCCGACGGCGATCAGGACTATCGTCAGAGTCTGCGATCCGGACGAGTCGCGTGTCTCGTAACCGCCGGGGGTCTCGTGACGGGGAGGAGGCTCGCCGCGCGACTGCTCGAGGTGGGGCGGCGGCCGCGGAGCCGCGCGCGACGTTCGTCTGCCGCCGTGCATCGCCTCCAGAAGCGGTCTCACCAGTTCCAGACACGCCTTGCAGTAAATCTGTCCGTCTTCTGTGACCAGAGCGTGGCCGTTCTGGATGTCCTCCTTCGGCACCGCCGCGCCGCAGCGGTCGCAGGTCGATTCCTGCTTCGCCGCGCAGGCCCCGCACAGAACCGTTCCGTTCGTTTTGCGGACGGCGCCGCCGGCGCTCAAGTCCTGCTCCGTCAGAATCTTTCCGCAGCCCGCGCAGTTGAAGAAGGCCATGCGCTCCACCCGGGCCGCGTCGGACGGCGAAGCGCTCTCTTCGACGGTCGCCTCGACGGTCGCCTCGACGTTCGCCTGCACTTCCGGCGCTTCCTTTCCCGCGCAACGCCGACACAGCAGCCCGCCGTCCGCGGCCGTGGCCGCGCGTCCCGAATCGACGTCGTCCATGGGAATTCTGGCGCCGCATCGCGCACATCTCACATACATACTGCGCGCTCCGAACGCAGCCCCGATGATTATACTACGCTTTCGGGTCGGCGGCAATCTTAACCGGTGGCCGCGACGCCTGTTGTAGGAGAATCGTCAGGGCGCGCGCCTTAGTGTCACGAATGCGCACCGGATTTTTATTTCCGTCGCGCCGACTCGCCCTTGATGCCGTCGCTCGCTCCTGTTACCCTTAAGTTCGTCGCGCCAGCGTAGCTCAACGGTAGAGCGGCCGCCTCGTAAGCGGCAGGTTATGGGTTCGATTCCCATCGCTGGCTCCTCTGCGGACCTGAGCGCCTGAAATACCCTATATTCCCTTCGATTTCCCGACCTCTTCCGCATACTATTGCCGTGGACGGCTCGGCGGATTGGAGGACGACTCAGGTGGTGGAGCGACTGGGACAGGTCCACGTCGAGGAAGAGTGGCTTCGCGATGACGCGGTCGTGCTCCAGTTGAGCGGTTACATTCAGAACCGCGAGTCGCAGGCACTCAGGCGTCGCATCAGAGACGCGCGCGAGCGCGGCGCTCTCTCGGTGATCGTGGACATGCGGGGCGTCGAGTACATCTCTTCCGCCGGCATGGGCGTGCTGATAATGCTCACCAAGGAGATGCGCGAGGCGACCGGTCGAGAGTCGGTGGTGGTCTTCGGCATGCGCGAGAAACACAGAGCGGTTCTCGAGACCCTCGGCGTTCTGCAACTGCTCGCCCTCACGATGACGCGCGGCCAGGCCCTGGAGCGTCTGGGTCTGAAGCAGCCGGAGGTCAAGCCGCTCCGTATGGGAGTCGTCGCCGACTCGCACGGCAACGTCGATATGCTGCGCTCCGTCTGCGGACATCTCCTGCAGGAGTTGCAGGTCTCCTTCGTCGCGCATCTCGGCGACGATCTCTCCGACGCCGACGTGCTGGACGACTTTCCGGTGGAGAAGATCGCCGTTCCGGGAGTCTATCACAAGGCTTACGCCGACTCCGAGGTGCCCAACCGCATAATACGTCCGTTCTACGGCTTCGCGACGCTGTTCTCGCACACTCCTTCCCGGCACAAAAACGATCTGCCCACGGATCCGGATCCCGACGACCTCATAGAGCAGGGTCTCGTCGACGTGTTCTGTCACGGCCACACCCACGTGCCGGCGCTTCGCGTCAGGAAACACACGTTGGTGGTGAACCCCGGCAACCTGCGCGACGGCGACAAGAAGCACCGCCCCTCCTACGCCGTTCTTCAATACGAGTCCGACAGGGTGACGGCCACGCTCTACGACGCCGGCTCCAACAAGAAGACGAAGTCGCTGGCGCATCGCCGCAGATAGGCGTCCGGGATCGTCGGAGGCGGTTCACTGCGCGTTGAGCGCCTCGAGCGTACGTGAGAGTCGGTTGGCGCGCCACTTCGCTTCCATCGCGGCTTTGGTCTTTCCCAACTCTTCGAGTCTGGCGCCCAGATGCGCCAGTTCGTCGTGCTGTCGGGGAGCGAAAACGCCGTAGCGCACGAGTCGCTCGAGATGGTACGCCGCTTTTTCGCTGTCGCCTTCCGCCTCGCTCACGTGCCACAGCAGGCGGTGCGCGTCCGCGTAGAACGGCGTCGTCTCGAGCATGGCGTGCGCGCACGAGGCGGCGAGGGTGTACAGACCGGCCTCGTACGCCGTCAGCGCTATCCGGCGGAGCGCCCGACGACGCTGCTCGGCGGAGGTCGCGTGTCGGAGAGAGACGCAGGCCCTGTCGAGGGCGGGCATCAGAGCGTCCTCGGCGAGCGCCTTTTCGCTTTCCGCCAGCGCCGTCGCCGAACGATGGTTCTCCACCGGCGCCAGCAACGTCATTCCGAAAAGCAGATAGACGCCGACGGCCGCCGCGGCCGTGGACGCTCCGCGGCGTTGCGGAGTCGTCGGTCGACCGACGCGTTCCGTGAGTGCGACGGCGGCTCCCACCAGCAGCACGAAACCCGCCCCCGCCTCCCAGCCGAGCGCCGCGCGGTCGAGCGTCGCGGCGACCAGAATACATAAGACCACCGGGAAGAACAGTCCCGCGAACGTTCCGCGTCGGCCGTCTCCTTCCTTTTGTATCAGGATGTGCAGCCTTATCAGGACGAACGCCGCCAGGAGAACCAGGACGCCGAGCAGGAGCAGTCCTCCGGCGGCGGCCGCGTCCAGCCAGATCGAGTGCGAGGAGTGGACGACCGACGGCATCAGCGGATGCGAAAGCGAGCGTTCCGAAGCGAAGCGGGGGAACTCGACGAAGAAGCGGCCCGGTCCCGCGCCGCCCGGGACGTGCGCCGCGACGAGCCGCGCGGCGTCGCGCCAGAGAAGCAGACGCAGGCCGGCGGACGACTGCCAGAACGACAGCGGCGAGAAGATGGCCCATCCGGCCACCGCCGCCGCGACGAGGCCGATTCCCGGCGCGGTTGCGGCGCGCAGGAACGCGAATCGGATGTGGAGCACGAAGATGACGCCGACCGCGGCCGCGAGAAAAGCGGCGCCGGAGCCGCTCGCGGCGAGCGCCAGAGCGAGCACGATGATGACGACCGTCAGCGCGCCCATCCTCGGCGCGCTGTAGCGCGCGACTCCGCCGAACCGCGGATGATGGACGAACAGCCCCAGCGCCGCGACCAGCGCGGCGGCCGCGACGACGCCGGCGGCGTCGGTGTCGGTGAACGGATAGGAAGCCGCCTCCGGCGAAAACGCTCTCGAGCCGAGGAAGATCACGAGCGCGGCGGTCGCGCCGAAGACGTAGAGCAGAAGCGTCGCGTAAGGAAGGACGCCGTCGGTCGCGCAGAAGCGCATCGTGAACAGAAACAGCAGGGCGACGAAGAGCAGATGGATCAGCGGCACGGCCGCCACGGAGTCGCCCCACCGGAGCAGGGCGAGAAACGCGACCGCCCCCGCTGGCGCCCAGGCGACCGCGGCCGCCGCGCTCCGTCCGGACGAGCGTCTCCGATCCACGGCGGCGAGCAGCAGCAGTCCGGCCAGCGCGAATCCCAGCACGACCGGTCGAAGCGACGAGGAAGGGTCTCCCGCCGAGGCGAACAACGGCGTCACGGCGACGACGGCCAGGAGCGCCAGTTGAGCGATGCTCGACGGACGAAGGACGTTCGTCCACTCTCCCGGTTCCGTTTCCGAGAACGGCGAGACTGCCTGCAGAACTGGTCCCACCGACGCCTCCCGCATGCACCGGAGCGAATCATATCAGGCCCGGTTCGGGGCGCAACAAAAAATCCGCCCGGCGAAGCGCTCCGCCGGGCGGACGTTCATCTCCGTCGGTCGTGAGGAATCAACGGGCCAGTTCGCCGCGCGTGATCGAGTCCCAGTTTTCGCCTTCCCGGACCTTGTTCTTCTTCTTGGTGCCGTCGCAACTCAACGTGATTATGATTTCGGGATGTCCTTTCCCCTGGGCGCCGATCTTCACGTCCTTGTCCGCCGCCAGAAGTATGTCTCCGTCCTCCTGCGTCCGCTGCTGAATCGCGTAAGCGTAGGCGCAGTTGTTCTCGGCCAGGACGAAGTGGCGGTCCTGGTCCTTCTCGGCCGCTTTGATCCCGATCATCGACGGACAGACGAACAGGTTGGGATCTATCCGTTTGCCCTGGCCCATCTCGTTGACCAGTGCCTGCCAGTGCTCGTAGTAGCGGGCGCCGTCGCCGCCCCACGGAAACGAGTTGTACTCCATCGAGTAGTTGATGCAGAGTTTGAACAGGTTGTCGAGATTGGCCAGACACTTGGTCTGTTTCGCCTTTTCCGGCGCGCCGAGGAAGGTCATCGCCGCAATGGTTATCAGAATCCCCAGGATCAGAATCACCACCAGCAACTCGATCAGCGTGAATCCTTCTCTTCTCATAGCCGACTCCTCCAAACCGAC
>CAYPNR010000076.1:0-1138 GCA_964412125.1 uncultured Planctomycetota bacterium
TCGCCCAGCCCTCCGGACCCCACAGAAACCCGAGCGCGTGACGCGCGCGCGCGTCGTCCGGACGCTTCCGCAACGCCAGCATCCACCGCCACAGCCTTTCATCCCCGGAACGCGCGGCTTTCGCCAGACGAACCTGCGCGTCGAAATCGTCGTCGTCCGGCTCGACCCGTCCGGCGGACGTCTTCCGAAACACCTTCACCACCTCTTCCGCCGGCACCGTCATGCGTCCGTAGAGGCCCTCCACCACATAGCGGTCGCCGTCGCGCGCGACCTCGCCGCGCAGGACGCGTCCGTCACGTAAGAGCAACTCGTCGGCGCAGACGACGAGCGCCGCTCCGACCATCACGAAGACGGCGGCGAAACGCAAGACGACATCCTCCACAGTCCCCTGTAAATGATACCCCCGCGTCGCCGGATTATTCGGTCCAGAGCACCGTAAAACCGCGACTCCCTCCGGCGGGGCGCGGAAACGCAACCGCCTTCGAAGGAACGGCTTATTTCTTTCTCTCGCCGTGAGATATCCCGCCGTAGGTCTTACCGCCGCCCTTGTCGCCCTCGAAGACGCCGGAGATGAAACGGCCGCGGTTGCCTATCACCCACCATCCGTGCCCCTTCTCGCCCGGATTCTCCTTGGAGATCCACTCGTAGTGGAGCACCCGTCCGCTTATGGTGGCCGTGCCCACCCCGTAAGGCTTCTCCGCGCCGGGCCTCACCCACTCGATCCTCACCTTCCCGGGAGAAAGAGGCTTCACGGTCGCGATGACCTTGTTGACCAGCCCCTTGGTGACACCGACCAGGTGGTGCGTGGTGTAGGCCCATGTGCCGACGAAAGTCGCGGGTTCGCCGCCGTCGTCTGAGGCGGCGGGCGGCGCGCCTTCGTAGCGAACGGCGCGCAGCACACCCTCGCCCCTGTCGTCGCTCCAGAAGCCGACGGCGGAGTTGTAGTCGGAGGAGAAAATGAGTCTGCCGCTGAAACTCTCGTCGCCGGAGGACATCTTGAAGGAGGCGACGGCGCCGGAGACGGACGCCGTTCCCGTGAACATCTTGCGCCCGGAACGCCACGAAAGCGGGCATACGCGACGCCTGTTCTCCCCTGCGCCCGGAGGCTCGTCGCCACGCTTCACCTCCTTGGCGGTGC
>CAYPNR010000076.1:1238-4742 GCA_964412125.1 uncultured Planctomycetota bacterium
CTCCTGCGCGACGGCCTGCGCGCACAGTGCCACAACCGCCGTCAGAAGAAGCAGACGCATCCATCACACCCTCCAGATGGTTTACGGAACCGAGCATCACCTGCGAGACGTATTCTAACGCCTACTTCCGAGCGCTGTCAAGCGGCCCGACGACGAAGTTGTTGTCGGCGCCGCAGGCGGCGCACCGGCCGTCCCCGTCGAGGCCGACCACACGCGTACTGTATCCGGAGCGCTCGACAAGGAGCGCGCCGCAGTCGCGACAGACGGTGTCGTGTCCCTTCCGGCCGCGCCGGACGTTGCCGAGATAGACGTAATGCAGTTTCCCGCGCATCACCTCGTAGGCCGTCTCGAGCGTCGAGAGCGGCGTCGGCGGCGCGCTGAACCGATAGGCGGGATAGTACGCGGAAAGATGAACGGGCGTGTCGACGCCGAGTTCGGCGACGACCCAGTCGCGCAGTTCCACAAAGTTGCGTTCCGAGTCGTTCTCGCCGGTCACCACGAGATTGGTCACCTCGACGTGGACGCCGGCCCGTTTCATGGCCGCGCAGGCGTCGAGAACCGGCTTCAGACGCGCGCCGCAGAGACGCTTGTAAAAAGAGTCGTCCATGGATTTCAGATCGACGTTCGCGGCGTCCACCAGCGGCAGCAGCGCGGCCAGCGGCTCCGGATTGACGAAGCCGTTGGTCACCAGAACGTTCTTGAGCCCGCGCGCGCGCGCGGCGGTCGCGGCGTCGATGAGGTACTCCATCCATATCAGCGGCTCGTTGTAGGTGTACGCCACCGCAAAAGATCCGTGACGAACGGCCGTCTCGACCACCTCCTCCGGCGAGGCGAACTGCGACGGAGGACGGCCTTGAGAGATGCCGTAGTTCTGGCAGAAGACGCAGTGGAGCGAGCACCCGAAGGAGCCGATCGAGAATATGCTCTCGCCCGGATGGAAGTGGTAGAGCGGCTTTTTCTCGACCGGATCGACCGCGGCGGAGGTTATGCGGCCGTAGGAGAGCGCCATGAGTCTGCCGCCGTCGTTGAAACGAGCGCCGCAGCCGCCGTACTTGCCGGACTCGATACGACAGTTGTGGGGACAGAGTTGACAGACCACGCGACCGTCGGGACGCGGAACCCAGAAACGCGCCTCTTTCTCCATGTCGCCGTCTCCCGATCAAACGAGACCGCAGGATTCTACGCGAAAAAGCGGCGCCGCGGGCGACCAAACCCGGAAAACACGCGCCCTCACGGCAGGGGATGTCCCAGATCCGCCATGAGTCGCTTCTGCTCCGCCCACATCCGCCGACGCTCCGCCGCGTCGCCGTCGTCGAAGCCGAGAAGGTGCAGCAGACCGTGCACCACGTAAAGCAGCGCTTCGGTCCGCGGCGTCGTGCCGTTCTCCGGCGCGACGCGGACGGCCCGCTCGACGTTCACGTAAATCTCGCCCAGCGGCACCTCGTCGGAGTCGCCCGGCTCGCGTATCGGAAACGCCAGAACGTCGGTGACGCGCGCGCGCCCGCGATACCGGCGGTTCAGGCGACGTATGCGGGCGTCGCCGGTGAAAATCACGTTCACGCCGTGCGGACAGTCGTGCTCCCGTAACACGGCGCGCGCGACGCGCCGCACGAGTCCCACAGGCAGTCTCAACGCTTTCTCCGTCTGTCTTACGAATACACGCGGCTTTCGTAACAATCGGAATCCGCCAAGAATCGTGAACGGTCGGAAAACGTCCGCTTCCGCGGTCTCATCCGCCGTCGGGCGGGCGGTCGGCTCCGCCGTCCCCGCCGGACTTCTTCTCCGGCGGCTCGAGACCGAACTCCCGCGCGATTTTCTTGAACTCCTCCGTCTTCCTGAGATTGGCGAGTTCACCGTCGCGATAGATCCATTCCTGCCACGCGGCGTCTATCGCGCCGACGCCGCTCAGACGCTTCTTCGTCGTCAGCGCCTCGCGCAGCAGCGCGGCGGCCTCCGCGGTCTTGCCCTCAACCGAAAGCAGACACGCAAGATTGGTCTTGAGATCGGCGTCGGTCGGACTGGCGGCGACCGCCTTGCGGTAGTGCGGCTCGGCTTCCTCGTAGCGCCGCGCCTGATGGTAAAGCCTGGCGAGTCGCTCGTGAGTGGCGCCGGAAAGGCCTCCGTCACGGCCGGGAGCCGACAGTCGCTTCACCTCCTTCTCCAGCGGTCCGTCGTCGCCGAGCAGCGCCAGTATCGATACGATAAGGTAACGCTCGCCGCTCGCCTTCCGGAGCAGGCGCCGGAGCACCGGTACGGCTTCCTTGAGACCGAGATCGCCGGCCGCGTACACGAGCAACTCGAGCGGCACGCCGGGAGGGGAAACGCCGTTCTCCGCCTCTCTCAGAACGGACAGCAACGCGTCACGACCGGCGCGACCCGCCTCCGCCAGGGACTTCCACTGGCCCGGAAAATAGAAGTACATGGACGCGCCTATCCGCTGGCGCGCGGCGATGGACAGAACGAGTTTCCTGGCGGCCGCGAGCACGAAGGTCCTCATCGGCGGACTGAGCGAGTCGTATTTCGCCATGAGCGTCTTGAAGCGATCGGCCGGGAAGCGCTTGAGCGCGGCGACGGCGGCTCTCGCGACGTCGACGAGCGGATGTCCGGCAAGGGCGATCAGCGGCGCGACCGTCTCGGACAACGCAAGACGACCGGCGACCCTGCAGGCGGAGATGAGCGAGCGCGGCGGAGAATCGCCCGCGCGAAGAAGCGCGAGCAGCGGCGCGGGATCCTTGCGAACCGTCCGCTCGAGACGACGCTCGGCGTGAAGCCGGTCGTAGTGGTACGGCGACGAAAGTCCTTCGTCGGCGTCCTGCGCCGCAGCCACCGCGGCCGCGAAAAACACCACCGCCACGGCACAGCGCATCAGTCCTCCCCCCTGGCGTCGCGTAACAGTCGCTTTATGTCGAAAATTATCGGCTCCACACGAGCGTCTCTCACGGGAGACACGGCGGACAGAAGCGCCTCGAGCGCCGCCGCCGCTTCCGAGCATCTGCCGCCCTCCACGGCCTCTCGCGCCTCCTTCAACTTTTCCTTAGAGTACTCTTCCAGGCGTCCGACGAGTTCGTCCACGCAGTCGTCCACCTCGCGAACGAGAACGGGATAGGCGGTCCGGATCGACTCCAGTCGGCTCCACAGACCGGCGAAGTCGTGCGGATGCGAGCGACCGTACTCGACGACCTTATCGAGCGCGCGCATGCCTTCCTCGCGAACGCGCTCCGTCGACTCCTCCTCACGACCGACGGGCGTGGACGTCCGGGGCGGAGCAGAACGGTTTTCCGTTTCGCGACGCCCGTCGTTCCGCGACGGACGCGACGGACGTGAGCCGCCGCGTCCGCGTCTCGAGCCGCCGCCCGACGACGCGAGCACCGCCAGCAGAACCACGATCAGAACCACTATGACCAGACCGCCTATGAGGACCGGCAGCGGAGCCGGCAGACCTTTTCCGGACGGTCCGCCGTCGGGCACGACCACCGGAGCGATTCTGCCGGAGGTCGACTTGCG
>CAYPNR010000076.1:4842-10248 GCA_964412125.1 uncultured Planctomycetota bacterium
GGCGGCTCGTAACCCAACGACTTCATGACCTGCGCTATGCCTCTGCAGACGCTTTCCGCGTCCTTCAGACGCGATCTGACGTCCTTGGCGAGCATCTTGTCCAGCAGTTTCACCACCGGCTCGGGCAGATCGTCGGGATAGGAGACCGCGGTTTTGATGGCCCGCGACATCACCTCCTGGGCGTCGCCGCCGAGGTGCGGCGGTCGTCCGACGAGCATGTGATAGAGAGTCGCGCCGAGCGAGTATATGTCGGTGCGATGATCGACCCTGTCGGGATACAATATCTGCTCCGGACTCATGTAAGCCGGCGTGCCGACGGTGAAGCCGGGACGCGTCGGATCATGATAGCGTCTGGAACGCGTCCAGCGGGCGAGACCCATATCCATTATCTTGACGGCGCCGTCGGCCGTTATCATCAAGTTCTGCGGCTTGACGTCGCGATGGACTATGCCGCGTTCGTGGGCGTGCGCAAGACCTCTGGCGACCTCGAACGCCATTCTCAACGCCTTCTCGATGTCGATCTTTCCGACGCGCTCGAGCGCCGCCGCGATCGTCTCGCCTTCGATGTACTCCAGCGCGATGTAGTAGATGCCGCCGTACTCGCCGGCCTCGTAGACGCGTACGAGATTGGGATGGTGAAGCATCGTCGCCGCGTGTGCCTCGCGAAGAAAACGTGTCACGAACTTCTCGTCGGAGGCCATCTCCGGCGGCAGAATCTTCACCGCGGCCACCTGATCCGTCCCTTCGTGCACCGCCTTGAAGACCCAGCCCATGCCGCCTTTGCCGAGACGGGAAACGACCCTGTAGTCGGCGACCGTGTGGGCTGTCCCGGCCATCGCTCACCTCTTCGACACGTCCTTCAGTTTCATGTTGCCGACGGCGTTGCGGAATATCGCTTCGTTCGTGTTGCGATTCGCTTCGAAACAGGAGCACTGCACGACGTATATGTACTTCTCCGTCACGAAACAGGCGTCCAGATGGAACATCTGCGCCTGCGCGCCCTGGCGCTTGAACGTCCGCTCGCTGTCGGTGTAGATCAGTATGAAGCCGGACGCTCCGCCGCAGGTCGCGTCCTCCGAAGCGATGTTCCTGTAGGAGCGGCGGAGTTGTCCGGTCCTGACGCGTTTGAGTCCCGCGGCGTCCAAGCGACGCGAGTTGGTCAGCACCAGAACCTCGATACGCGCGTCCTTGGAGACCGCGCCTATCTGGAAGCCGACGGTCTGAGAGACCTTGGCGAAATCGTAACCGGAAGGCTTGGTGAACTCGAAACCGTAAGTGTCGGAGGTGAACCTGTCGCCGCTGACGGAGCCCTCGAGCGGCACGTCCATTTTGGCGATCCATGAGCGCCACGCCGTGTTGAGCGCGTCAAGCGAGCCGAAGTACTTGGCGGGATCGAGATTCTGCATCTGAGGGCGACGCGGTCGCGGCTGGCCCGGCCGCGGACGAAACTGCTGAAGAGAGATCGTCTTCACATAGCCGCTCAAGCCCTTGCGATACTTGGACGAGCGCAGCATGAAATGCACGAGACTCCACGAGGCGGTCTTCTGAATCTTGCCGAACCTGCCGCGCGGCGTCGTCATCAACTGGTCCACACGCGGAAGTTGCGCCTTCTCCAGAAGAGACTTCAAATACGTCACGCTGTTGCGGGGAAGTCGTCCGAACGTCACACGACCGCTCGAGCGGACGGTCACGGCCTCGAAGTAGCCCGCCAGACCTTCGACCAGCCACGACGGCGCCCAGCGCATGTCCTCCATCAGGCGGTTCATGTACTGATAAGCGCACTGGCGACCCATGACGCCGGCGGTGCCGCCGGCCTCCTCCGGCGCGCCGTCGTAGGTCGCCACCACGTCGCTCTGCTGGTCGTAATAGCCGCCCACGTCCACCGCGCGTCCCGTGTTCACCGTGAAGTCCTGCGCGTTGCGGAACACCCAGACCTCCGCGTCGCTCTTGTTGCTTCCCTTCTTCTTGGACGATATCGCGCCCATTATCGAGGCGTAGCCGCTGTTGAACGACGACAGCATCGAACGATAGTAGGAACGCCTGCGCGAGCCGCAGTTGGTCTTCAGCCTGAACATTCCGACCCTGTAGGAAACCGCCTTCTCCCACGGCACTCCTTCGTCCTTCGGTTTCTGCTCGGCCTCCGGCCCGGGCTGCGTCTCGGGCTCCGTTTGAGTCTCCGGCTCGGGAGGCGGCGCCGTCAGACGTTCGTACTCCTCCTGCGTCATCACACGTCCGTCGTAGACCACAAGGTCCGTGCCCTCTATCAGTTTCCTCACCTCGGCCCCGGGCAGCCAGCGTCCGCCGTAGCGGACGTATCCCATCTCCAGACGCGCGTCACGATAGTCGGGATCCGCGGCCAGGGCCTTGAGAAGATGGAAACGCGCCTTGCCGGAAAGTCCTCTGCTCTTGCACCACTGCGCAAGTTCGTACTGCTTCTGAGCGTCTCCGTCCGGCGTCTCGGCCAGTCGCTTCGCGTACAACTCGTCGACGCTCGGCGCGATGATCACCTCCGCCACGTCGCTCCGCTTTATCGAGACCACGCCGTGAGGAGTGGCGACCCGCACCCATTCGTCCGTCTGCTCTATCACCTTGCCGTGCACGACGCTGCCGTCGTTGCGCTTCACCTCGTCCTGCTCCCTGATCGCGTTCTCCTGGGCCACCGCCGTGACCAGAGCCGCCAGCACCGCCGCGAAAGCCACACGCCTCATCGAAATCCTCCTCCGCTCCGGACACAAGTCTCTGAAATTATAACGCGCCGGTGCGCCTCAAATCACGTGTTTGTGCGCCCCACGCGTCGAAAAAGCCGCCTGCGGAGCGGCGTCGCGAAGCCGCCCGCGAAAGAAATCGAAGGCGGGTCGACTCACTTCTCTTCACGAAAAGCGCGTATGAGGTTCGCCATCTCCACGGCGCTCAACGCGGCCTGCGCGCCTTTGTTGCCGGCTTTCGAGCCGGCGCGCTCTATCGCCTGCTCGAGTGTGTCGGCCGTCACCACGCCGAAGCCCACCGGCACGCCGCCGGAGAGGGCGACCTCGGCCAGTCCTTTCGAGACCTCACGCGCCACGTACTCGAAGTGCGGCGTCGCGCCGCGTATCACCGCCGCCACCGCCACCACGGCGTCGTAGCGTCCGCTCTCCGCCATGGTTCGAGCGGCCAGCGGCACCTCAAAAGCGCCGGGAACGCGCATCACCTCGATCGCGTCCTCGACGGCGCCGTGCCGCAGAAGTACGTCGACCGCGCCTTCGAGAAGGCGATTGGTGACGAACTCGTTGAAGCGGCTGACCACTATTCCGAACCGCAGGCCCTTCGCGATGAGTTTGCCCTGATACTCCTTCATCGTCGTCCGCTCCTCAAGCGTATTCTCAAAGGACATATTAACCGCAAGCGTTCGCAAGCGCACCACTTTTTCGACGCGCCCCGGCGGTCCGGCGCGCCTCAGCCGAGAACCAGCATACGAGGCTCGGTCATCTCCTCCACCACGTATCGCGGCCCTTCACGTCCGAGACCGCTGTCCTTAGCGCCGCCGTACGGCATCGCGTCCGCGCGCCAGGTTGGAACTTCGTTGACGAGCAGCGCTCCGACGCGCATCTTCTCGTGGGCGTACATCACGCGTCGCAGGTTCTGGGTGAACAGTCCCGCCTGGAGACCGTAACGACCGTCGTCCGCGCGGCGCACCGCCTCGGCGAAGTCGTCGAACGGCTCCACGCAGACCACCGGCGCGAAAACCTCTTCGCTCCAGACGCGCATCCGCTCGTCGACGCCGCCGAGCACGCACGGCGAGAAAAGCGTGCCGGAGACCTCCAGCGGAAGATACGCGGTCGCGCCGCCCTCCAGCGCTTCCTCGACCCACCCGGCCGCGCGCTCCGCCGCCGCGGACTCCACCATCGGACCGACGTCGGTCGCCTCCTCCCGCGGATCTCCGACGCGCAACTTGCGCGCCTTGCGGCAGAACTCGTCCAGGAACTCTTCGTACGCCGGCCTCTCCACAAGTATCCGCTGCAACGAGATGCAGACCTGACCCGCGTTGGCGAAGGCCGCGACCACGCAACGCGAGACGGCTCTTTTCAGGTCGGCGTCGGCGCAGACGATACAGGCCGCGTTGCCGCCCAACTCCAGCAGAACGCGTCGCGCCGGACTCGCGGCCTTGAGCGCCCAGCCGACCCCGGCGCTGCCCGTGAAGGTCAGCACGGCGAGTCGAGCGTCGCGCGCCAGCGCGTCGGCGTCCTCCGCCGAGCCGGGCACCACGCTCAGGAAACGCTCCGGCAGTCCCGCCTCGATGAGCAGCCGCGCCAGTTTCAGCGCCGACACAGGCGTCTTGCGACTCGGCTTCAGGACGACCGGCGCGCCGACCGCAACGGCCGGCCCCAGTTTGTGGCAGACCAGGTTCAGCGGAAAGTTGAACGGAGTTATCGCCAGCACCGGCCCCACGGGGAAGCGTCGCACCACGCCGAAGCGGCCGGCCGCCGCGTGCTCCAGAGCGATCACCTCTCCGCCGAGACGCTCCGCTTCTTCCGCGCTCAGCCGAAGCGTTCCCGCCGCGCGCTTCACTTCCACGCGGGCGTCGCGTATGGTCTTGCCCGCCTCGGCGACGATCGTCTGAGCGAAGTCCTCCGCGCGCTCGGCGAGGAGCAGAGCGGCGCGACGCAGGACGCCCGCGCGACGCGCGGGAGCGAAGTCGTTACGCGCGAACTCCGCGGCCGCGCAGGTCACGGCCTCCTGCATCGCCGCGAAGTCGGCGCGCGTCACTTCCGCCGTCGGCGTTCCGTCGTACGGAAAGACAACAGAAAACGCCGGGCCGTCGCCGACCCAGCGTCCAGCGGCGAGATACGCCAGCGCCACCCGTCCGCCCCTACTACTTGTCCACGCGCTCCGGCGTGGTGTACATCGGTCGCATGACCTTCTTGACGTCGAAGATGTAGAAGCGCTTGACCAGTCCTTTCTCGTCCTCGGAAAGGTCGCCGTACTCGTCCGGAGACATCAATTCGCCCTCGAGACGAATCCTGTGCGGAGCCACTTCGTCGTAGAGAATCCCTCGCAGCAACTCCAGTTGCTTGTCTTTGAACTTCTGACCTTTGAGGGTGAAGATCTCGCCGAGCGTGTAGCGCTCCAGCAACTTCTGGTCTTCCGAGTCCTTCACGATGATGCGGCACATCAGATACGCCGTCGAAAACTTCATGTAGCCGGGAAACTCGGTGTGGTCCTTGTGAATGAAGACTATCTCGTCCTGCACGGTCAGATCCATACCGAGATATCTGCCTATCTCCTCGGAGGAGCCGCTGAGCATCGCTTCCCCGAGCGCCTTCGGATCGGTCAGTCCGTCCGTCTCCTGCGCCGTCGCGAAGACGGCGGCTAAGGCCACAACCAGAACAGCCGCCATGATACGCATCGCTTCTCTCCACCAACGTCGCT
>CAYPNR010000077.1:0-2862 GCA_964412125.1 uncultured Planctomycetota bacterium
ACGATCGGGAAGAGGACTATGAGGTATGGATGGAAGGCGAAATGCGGCCGCATGTTGATCACTTCCTTGTTGAAGCCCTCGGCGACCAGTTCCAAGACATATGATTCTTCTTTGTCGAGAATGAGGGCCAGCGGGGTCCGGAAGGCGTTCTGCTCGGTGTAGACCATGTAGGTCTTGCCGTTCTTACCTATGTAGACTATCGGCTGTGTGAGGTCGATACCGCCTTTGATGGTGACACTCGCACCGGGCGGATCCGTCTCGATCATCACGCGCTGGTAACGACCCGCGCGCCGCATCTGGGCGCAGCCCATCGCAAAAAGTATGACACCCACCGCGAACCACCGCATAACATCTCCCCCTACCGTGCCGACGGACAGATTTTACACGGACGCGAGCGAAAACGACAGGGCAATTTAGCCGGTTTTCGCGGCGGTGCGCAAAAGCAAAAAAGGCTTGACAGGTTACCGAAGTCGGGAATAGACTGTCTGCCCGGAATTCCAGCGTCGGAGGTGCCGGATGGGCTTCCTGAAAAAGAGTGACCGGACGCTCTTGGGAGTGGACGTGGGAACCAGCGCCGTAAAGGTTGTGGAGTACACCGACTACGGCGACAGACTCGCGATAACCAGTTATAATCAGCGGCCGGTCGAGTCCAAAGACCTCCTCGCGGAGGCGCTTTCCGCATGTATATCGGAGGGCAGATTTCACACCCGCAAAACGGCGGTGAGCGTGAGCGGACGCGGCGTGGTGGTGCGCTTCGTGAACGTGATGAAGATGAGCGCCTCGGAGTTCGAAAGCGCCATGAAATATGAAGCCGATAAATATATTCCCTTCGAGTTGAGCGACGTCGTGCTGGGCGCGCAGCGACTCGAAGGAATACGCGACCAGACGATGGCCGAAAACGAAATGAAGGCCCTGCTGGTGGCGGTGAAACGCGAAGTGATCGACGATCTGGTCGCGCTGATGAACCAGGTGGGACTGGTGCCGGTGGTGGTGGATGTGGACTCCTTCGCGCTGAGCAACGCTTACGAAATGAAGCACAGAATGGGACCGAAGATGGCCGCCACCGACAAGGTGGACGCGCTTCTCGACGTGGGCGCGAATAAAACGTCGGTGGCGATAGTGAAAAATATGACGCTTCGCTTCGCGCGGGAGTTCTACGTCGCCGGCAACGACTTCACAGACGCCATAGCGAAACGCCTCCAGATAGATCTCCAGCAGGCGGAGTCCCTCAAACTGAATCCGGCCGGACGCGAAATGGAACTGGAGGACGCCGTACAGCAGGCCGCCGAGGAGTTCGCCAACGAGGTGCACCTCTCCTTCGACTACTACGAGAGTCAGTACGAGGAGGAGGTGGACGAAATATTCCTGTCCGGCGGATGCGCGCGGCTCTACGGCCTGGCGCAGCAACTCGAACAGACCTTCGGCAAACGCGTCACGCTGTGGGATCCTTTCGAACTGATGAGCGTCGATGAGGCGTCCGTCGACATGGACGCTCTCTCGCGTAACGCGCCGCGCCTGGTGGTCGCCGCAGGCCTGGCTTCCCGTGTGAGGGGATGACGGATGATAAGAATCAACCTCCTTCCCGACGAATATCGACGCGTCGAGCGGACCTCCATCGCGCTGTTTTTGGTCTTCATGGTGCTGGTGGTGGCGGCCTGCCTCTCCGCGGTGTTCATGGGATACACGATGATCCAGAACGCGAAACTGGAGCGTCGTAAGAGGGACGCCAGCGCGCAGGTGCAGCGCCTGCAGGCGGAAGTCGCCGATATAGATGAGAAACGGCGCGAAATGCAGGAGTTCGGCAAACGACACCGCGTCATCATGACGATTCGTGCCAATCGTATATACTGGTCCCGAAAACTGGACGAACTGGCCAGCGTGATGCAGAAGAACGGACTGGAGGACGCGTGGCTGGTCGGTCTGAAAATGGAGCAGAAGGATCCGGCTCCCGATCCGCAGGCGTTCCAGGGAATGCTGGACGGAGGCTATCTTCTGCTGAAAGGCTTCCACAGGATTTCGCCGCGCGCGGGAGGAAGAGCCAAGCCGGGACTGCTTCTCTCCACGCTGCGTGAGAAACTGAGACTGAACCGTAGTTTCTTCGCCGACTTCACGCGATTCCGGCCGCCCGACTTCCAGGTGGTCGACGCCGGTCCGGACGCGCCGCCGCAGGACAGGAAGGTTCTGGAGTTCGAGGCGGTGATATATCTGAAGCCGCGACTCGAATTCCAGCCCGTCGAGCAGTAATGGAGATGTAGTGCATGGGAGAGCACTCGAAGGGCGCCATCATAGCCTGCGTCGTGGCGGGTCTCGCCGCCGTCGGCATGAGCGTCTACGGCGCCATTCTGTGGTCGAAGAACAACCAACTCGCCAAGCAGGAAAAAGTCCTTCTCCAGCAAGTGAACACCCTCACCGAGACTCGAAAGGAGCGGGAGAGAATCATCCGCCAGATAGAAGCGACGAGGAAAACCGTCAGTAAACTGGTGGAGATCCTGCCCATAGGCGAACGCGTGAACCAACTCATGGCCAAAGTGACCGATCAACTGAAGCGCTTCAATCTCAGTCTCGCCCGCTGGAGTCACATTCAGAAAACCGGCTCGGAAGAGATGGCGCGCGGATACGACAGAAGACAGTTCAAGTTGAGCATAAGCGGCAGATGGGAGAACTTCCTCAAGTTCACCCACTGGATGGAGACCTACACCCGCTTCATGAAGATAGACGCGTTCGAACTGAAAACCAAGACGCCGGGCCCCATCACCGGAAGCGCGGTGGTGGACATCGAACTCACTTTCAGCATTTACACTTACGAGCAGGGGAGGTAGCGCCGATGCGTCCACTCTTTCTCGCCGTCGTGCTGGTCGCGGG
>CAYPNR010000077.1:2962-10230 GCA_964412125.1 uncultured Planctomycetota bacterium
GACAGGAACAACGCCGACGCGCACTACCTGCGCGGAGTGGCGCTGCTGGAGTTGAACAGGGCGCAGGAGGCTCAAGAGGAATTTCAGAAGGTCAAGGAGATCGACTCCGGCTACGTGGACGCCTACGTCGGCATGGCCCGCGTGGCGGCCAAACTCGGCGACGGAGAGACCGCCAAGCGACGTATCGAGCAGGCGGTGGCCACCGGACTCACGGTTCGCGAGATCCAGGCCGCGCCGTCGCTGGTCAAGTATCTGACGGAGGATCTGGAGTTTCTGTTGCGTCTCTGGGAAAAGGAGGCTCAGTTCAAGATCGTCGCCCGGAGAGATCCTTTCCAGTGCCCCATCAAGAAGGCGCATCCCCATGTGGGCGACGGCACCAGCAGCAGCAAGTATCCGAGAAAGGATCAGATGCTGGCGCTCAAGCGGGTCAGAATAGAAGTGGACCGACTGAAAAGGGCGCTGACCGGCAAGGATCTGCAGACGGCGCTGGACGCCTGGCGCAGCGCCGAGGAGCAGTACAAGAAAGCGCAGAAGGTCGTGAGCGACGCGGATCTGGCCGCCGACCTTTCCGAGACGTGGCAAAGTCTGCAGAAACTCGGTCCGCAGATTCAGAAACTGAAGGAACTCGCCTTGAAACAGGCCGTGGACGAATGCATCAAAGGAATCTCCAGAGTCTATCAGGACGTGATACGACCGGACATGACGCGACAGGAGCGACTGGAGCGGCTCGCCGACGCGAAGCCCTACGACGAAAAACTGAAGCGGACGCTGCTGGAGGCGAAGGAAGGCGCGCACGGACGGATGCTGGCGCTCGTCAAGGACGCGGAGCAGCGGCGGAAACTGGCGTGGTCGAACATAGAAGCGCAAAAGGAGTTCTACACCAAAGTCTGGCCGCGACTGCGGCTCACCGGAATCATAGAAGGCACCGTGATGCAGGAAGGCGAGGAGAAGATTCTGCCTCCCAACGTCTTCATGGAGATAGACCACAAGACGGTGACGATACCCGAACGCGCGCCGGTGCCGGGAGTCGAACGTCTGACCCTGCAGCGGGTGGACAGATTCGAACGGCGCGTGGAAATGATTTATAGGAGTCAGCCGGTCTACCTGCGAATGAAGGAAGGCGCCGGCAACGTAGAGAAAAAACCCTGAAGGAGGCCTTAGATGGGGAGAGTTTCATTACTGCTTGCGGTCCTCGCGGTCCTCTGCGGATACGCACTCGCACAGGAGGACGTCGAGCAGCCCATACCCGAGATGAAACTGGCCACACTGAAACTCGACAAGCCCACGCCGCTCAGCGAGGTGCTCGACAATCTGCATCTCGATCTGGGACTGAGTCTGACGGCGACGAAGAAACTGCTGTCCAGGCAGGTCGGTCCCGTGGTGCTGGAGAACGTGAAGTGGCGTAAGTTGCTCACGTGGCTCGCCGAGCAGGTGGACGCCGAGATAGTGCAGCGCGACGTTCGATGGTTCGAACTGGAGTACGTGCCGCGGGTGACGTTCACGCTGCGCGACGCCGACCTGCGTGAGGTGCTCCGGCACATAGCGGCCATGAGCGGCAAGAACATCATCATCGCCCCCGACGTCACCGGCAAGGTGACCGTGACCATGAACCGCGTGCCGTGGATGGTGGCTCTCGAGTCCATCGTCACCACTCTCGGCTTCATCGCGGTGCACGAGAAGTACGACATCATACGGATCGTGAAGTCTGAGGCGCTGAAGACGCAGTTGGTGACGGAGGTGTTCGAGTTGAAGTATCTGCGACCGCCCGACCCGTACAAGGCGCAGTTCCCGACCGGAGGCGGCGGCAGCGGCGGCGGCAGCGGCGGCAGCACGATAACCGCCGAGGACATCGTCACGTCTCAGGCGACCGGCGAGGAGGCCTTTCCCGCGCTGAAACTGTTGCGCAACGTCGTCACGGCGGGCGTCGGACAGATTCAGTACGACCCGCGCAACAACACCATCATCGTCACCGACACCAAGCCGAAACTGGACGAGGTCAGGAAGATCCTGCAGGAGTTGGACAAGCCGGCCATTCAGGTGCGCATAGACGTCAAATTCATATGGACCGACTCGTCCAACGTGTTCGAGAAGGGCTTTCGCTGGTCGTCGTTCAGCAGCGAGTGGTCCGGTCCGGAGATTTCCGCCTGGTTCCCCTCGGGCTACGCCGACGCCGACGCCGGCGGCCAGTACAGATTCGACCTCGGACGATGGGAGTCGATACGTTCGGGCTTCAAGGCGATAGGCGTTCTCGACTTCACCCAGGCCAGAATAGCGTTGCGGCTGTTCGAGAAGGATCTCAACTCGCAGATAGTTCAGCAGCCCACGCTCATGGCCATAGACTCCTCGCCGGCGGTCATCTTCGTCGGCGAGTTGGTGCCCTACGCGAAGCAGGAGGCGACCACCGACCAGTTGGGCAACGTTGTGATCACCTATTCGGAAGCGGACAAGTCGCCCGTCTCGATCGGATTCACGTTGTATGTGGTTCCGCACGTGGTGGCGGAGACGAACGAAGTGGAACTGACCGTGATACCGAAGATGAGTCGCCTTTCGGGAACCACCTCGCCGATAACCGGCTTCGAGCGGTACGGCTCCGGCGACCGTTACATAGACCTGCCGCGCACCGACAATCAGATGCTGGTCACGCGCATGCTGCTCAAGAACGGCACCACCGCGGTGGTCGGCGGACTGCTGAAGAAGGAGTCGCGTGAATACGAGACGCGTGTTCCGGTCTTCGGCAGCATACCGCTGCTCGGCTGGCTCTTCCGCTGGCGTTCCAAGGACACGGTCACGCGCAACCTCATCATCTTCATAACGCCGCGCATCGTGAGTTCCAGTGAGGACCACGTCAGTCTCAGCGAAGAAAAGGTACGGATCCTCAAGCGGGTGGACTACTTCTACAACCGCTACCGCGCCGGCGTGGGAGTGGAACTCGACAGGATGCTGCAGCGGGAGAAGGAACTGCTTCTGAAAGAGAAGCGCGCGAAGGCGAAGAAGAAAGCGGGGGCGAAAAAGAGCAAGCCGCCCGCCGACGGACAACAATAGACGACGGACTTTCATATGTCGCTCCTGCTTCTCGTAAACGCCCGCCAGCGGCACGAGTGCCGCGTTGCGATTCTCGAAGAGGGCGTTTTGCTGGACTACTTCTACGAGCGTGTGTCCGGACGACCGCACCAGGTCGGCAACATCTATCGCGCCAAGGTGGTTTCTCTGGAGCGATCGCTGCAGGCGGCTTTTGTGGACATAGGCGCCTCGCGCAACGCTTTTCTACCGCGCGGCGCGGTTCGTCCGCCGGAGGGCGCCGGGCGTCGCGCGCCGCTCAACAGACTGCTCAGGAAGGGCAAGACCGTTCTGGTGCAGATAACACGTGAGCCCATGGCCGGAAAAGGAGCCGTCGTCACCACCTACATTTCGATACCCGGCCGCTTTCTCGTGCTGACGCCGTACGAGCCCGGAGTGCGCGTCTCCCGCAAGATCGCCGACGAGAAGCAACGCGGGCGACTCGCCGAAATAGTGAAGTCCATCGTGCCGGAGAACTACGGCTTCGTCGTCCGCACGGCCGCCGCCGACCGGAGGAAAGCGGACCTGGCGCGCGACTTCCAGTACATCATGCGTCTCTACAAGCGCATCGAGAAGAAGGCCGCTTCCGCGTCCGCGCCTTCGCTCATATACTCCGAATCCAGTCTCGCCATACGCATAGTCCGCGACTTCCTGTCGGCCAGCACCAAAGAGATTCTGGTGGACGACCCCGACGTTCACAAGCAGATGCGGGAGTTCATGGAGGCGGTGATGCCGTCGATGGTCCGCCGGCTCCGCCTCTACGACAAGCCGCAGCCCCTGTTCGAGACGCACGAGATCGAGGAGCAGGTGGAGGCGCTTTCCAGTCTGCGTGTAAACCTCCCCTCGGGCGGATGGATCACCATAGAGCAGACCGAGGGCATGACCGCGGTGGACGTCAACACCGGCTCCACCCGCGGCGACGACTCCGAGACGGTGGCCCTGACGACGAACATCGAGGCCGCCGACGCTCTCGTCAGACAACTTCGACTGCGGGACATCGGCGGACTGGTCGTGGTGGACCTGATAGACATGCGTTCGACGAACAACCGCAAGAAAGTGGAGCGACGCCTCCGCGCGGCCCTCCGTCAGCACAAGGAACGCTTCACGCTGCTGCCGATAAACCGTTTCGGCGTGCTTGTGCTCTCACGTCAGCGGCGTCGCGAGACGGTGACGGCGGCGACCGGCGTTCAATGTCCCACGTGCGCCGGCGCCGGCATCATACTCTCGCCGCAGTACCTCGCCGCGCGCGCGCTTCGCAAACTGCACTCCTTCCTGGCGGAGTCGCCCCGTCCGGCCGTTCGTCTCGTCCTGCCGCCCGCGGTCGCGGAGTCTCTGTTCAACGAGTATCGCGACGTGCTTGTCGAGTCGGAAGAGCGTTTCAACTGCGCGGTGCACACGGCGATAGACACCGCTCTTTCGATCGACCACTTTCAGATTCTTCCGGAGTGAGCCGGCCCGAGGCGGTCGGCGCTACGTATGGCCGAAGAGTTGCTCCTTCACCATGAAATAGGCCTCGCGATACGGCACGCCGTCCTCCAGCGCCATCTTCACCGCGCGCTCGGTCGCGTGAATCGCGGGATCGTCCAGCACCTCTTCCAGTCGCTCTCTGTTGAACTCCAGCGAAGCGACGGCTTTGCCGACGACCGGCACCGCCTCGACGACCAGGTCGAACGCCTCCACGAGGGGCTTCTTCATCAACTGGTAATCGCGATGGTAGCCGGAGGTGAGCCCGTGACCGAGCGTCATCAGTCCGACGACGATTCCCGCCACGCGCGCCATGCGCGCGCGCGTCACCTCGAACAGATCGTAGTTGCGCTTGTTCGGCATGATGGAAGAGCCTGTGGTGAACTCCTCCGGCAGGCGGAGGAAGGCGAACTCCTCGGTCGAGAACAGCAGGCAGTCGGCGGCGAACTTTCCGAGCGTCGCCGCCACCTGCCAGAGCGCGAAGGCGACCAGCGCCGCCTCCTTCACGCGACAGTTCTGACACGACAGCGGATTCTCCTGCACGCGCGCGAAGCCCGCGTCTTCGGCCAGCGCCTTTCTGTCGAGCGGAACCGGCGTGCCGAAGCCGGCCGCGCTGCCCAGCGGACTCCTGTCGACCATCGACAGGACGTGACGCAGCAGCGCCGCGTCGTCCTCCAGCAGCGCCACGTAGGACTCCAGCCACACGCCCACCGTCGTCGGCATCGCGCGCTGGGAGTGAGTGTAGCCGGATATCGGCAGCGAGCCGACCTCCCCGGCCTTCTTGCGAAACGTCTCCCCGAGCGTCCCGATCCGCTCCAGCAGCGTTCCGAGCCGCTTTTTGCAGTAGAGGCGCACGGCCGAGGCGACCTGCTCGTTACGCGAGCGACCCAGATGGAGTTTGAGGCCGCAACGACCCGCTCTCTTGACGAGGAAGCGCTCCACCGCGCCGTGGCAGTCCTCCTCGTCGGTTCGGATTCCGAAGCCGCCCTCCGCCGCCAGGTGAAGCAACTCGTCGAGCGCCGAAGCGATCGCCTTCGACTCCTTTTCGTCCAGGACGCCGAGACGCGCGAGCGCGCGGGCGTGCGCGAGCGCGCCCGCGACCTCGTATTCTATCAGGCCGACGTCGACCTGCGGATCGTCCGCCACGGTGTAGCGCTCCACGTCGGCGTCCAGGTCTCCGCCCCGGGACCACATCGTTCCCATAAACCGACCTCCAATTTCCGCCGCCAACAGACTACACGACCGGCGCGGCGGATGCAACGGGAGCGCCGTTGCCGCCGCGCACCTTCACGGCGTGACGCATCTGCAGCGAATAGAGTTCGATGAACGGCGCCGCCGCGTTGTTGTTGAAGTAGTCGCCGGCGTTGAACGTGGCCATGTATTCGTCGCACAGCGAGTAGCGCGACTCGACGGCCAGCGCCGTACAGGTGCCGTGCGACATCTTCATCGTCACCGTTCCCGTCACGTGCTCGCCGGCGGCGTCCACGAAAGCGTCGAGGTCGCTCCGAAGCGGCTCGAACCACTTGCCGTCGTAGACCAACTGCGCCCACTTGGCGTCCACGCCCCGCTTGAAAGCGAGTTCCTCCTTGCTCAGAACCAGCGCCTCCAGGGCCTTGTGCGCGCTGATGATGACGTGCGCGGCCGGACTCTCATAGACGCCGCGGACCTTCAGTCCCACGATGCGGTCCTCTATCAGCACGGTGAAGCCGACGGCGTGCAGCGCGGCCAGACTGTTCAGCGTCTTGATCATCTCGACGAAGTTCATCTTCCGACCGTCGAGCGCGACCGGCAGACCGCGCTCGAAGGTCACCTTGACCGTCTGCGGAACGTCCGGCGCGTTCTCCGGCGTGTTGCAGACCCGCAGGATACGCTCGAGCGGCGGCTCGCAGGCGGGATTCTCTATCTCGTGCCCCTCGCTGGTTATGCCCCAGATGTTGTCGTCATGCGAATACGGACACTTCTTGAGTTGCTCGACGACGATGCCGTGCGCGCGCGCGAACTCGTACTCCTCGTCGCGACCCATGTTCCACTGCCGCACCGGCGCTATCACCTTCAGGTGCGGCGCGAGCGTCAGAACGCCCGCGTCGAAGCGAACCTGATCGTTGCCCTTGCCGGTGCAGCCGTGGCCGACGGCGTCGGCGCCGACCTCCTCGGCGACACGCGCCACCACCTTGCTCGAAACCGCCCGGCCCAGAGGCGTGCTCAGATAATAGCCGTCGTAACAGCCGTTGGCCTTCACCGCCCTGGTCAGACAGCCGCTCGCGAACTCCTCGACCGCGTCGGCGACCACCGCGTCGTCCGCGCCGAGCGACAGCGCGCGCTGCCGCACCGTCTCCATCTCGTCCATGAACTGTCCGAGATTCACCGTCAGCGTCACCACCTCGCAGCCGTATCGCTCCTTTATCCACGGTATCATCACCGAACTGTCCAGTCCTCCGGAGTACAGCAAAAGTACCCGCTTCACCTCGCCCGGTCGCGCTTCGTAAGTCGCCACCGGCGTGTACGCTTCCTTGCTCTCCATCGTCTTTTCCTCCTATCGAACGGCGGGTCGCGAGCCGAGCCACGCCTTCACGGCGTCCGCGACCACATCCACGTGCTCTTTGCCGAACACCAGCGCCGGACGGAAACGAACGCCGACGGCGCCGGACGCCAGCGCCAGAACGCCCGAGTCGAGCAACGCACCGAGCAGCGAGTCGCGGGTCGCGCCGTCCGGCAGGTCGAACGCTATGAACATGCCCCTGCCGCGT
>CAYPNR010000078.1:0-9673 GCA_964412125.1 uncultured Planctomycetota bacterium
GCGTCCGCGGAGGAGGTGGTGAGGCTGGCGACGGACCCCGACTGGCGCATCGAGGACGCGGTCGTCAGGGCGCTCTCCGGAGCCAGACGGCCCGAGACGGTGGAGTGGCTGGTCGGCGGAGTTCTGGCGAAGTCGCGGGCGTTGAAGACGCGCGTGGCGGTCGCCAGGGCGCTCGTCGGCATGTCGCCGCTGCCGTTCGAGCGACTGGCGATGGTGCTCGACCGTGAGAAGCACGAGGAGGTCAGGCTGGCCGCGGCGGAGGCGCTGGGGCGCCGTGGAGACGCCGCGGCGGCCGGAGTACTCGCCGCGCTCACGCGGGACAAAGCGTGGTTCGTGCGCCGCGCCGCGGTTCTGGGTCTGGGACGCGTCGGAGACGCGGGAGCGGAAGAACGTCTCATCAAGATGTTGCAGGACGATCCATCGCCGCGGGTGCGGGAGGCGGCCGCGCGCGCGCTCGCGTCGGTCCGGACGGACGCGGCGGTACGCGCGCTCGTGAAGGCTCTCAAGACGCGCAACCGTCGCCTCTACGGAGAGATTCTCACCGCGCTCGTTCGAATCACGGGACAGTGTTTCGCCGGCGAGAAGCAGTGGCGCCGCTGGCTCGCGAAGGCGGAGACGCTCGTCGCCGCCGAGGCGCCGGAGGAGGTGGTCTGGCCGGCCGACTTCCGGGTCGCGGACATTCCGTTCTGGACCAACTCGGTGGTCTTCGTCGTGGACTGCTCCTCGGCGATGCATCGCGGGGGCATGCTCGAGACGGCGCTCGGCCTGGTCTCCGAGGCGGTGTCCGCGCTGCCGGAGCGGGTCTGCTTCAACATCGTCTGCTACGACAAGTATCCTCGTTTCTTCAGTCACAAGGGACTTCTGCCCGCCACGCGCGCCAACAGGCGCAAGGCGCTGCGCTTCCTCAAGGACCAGCGACGCCGGCAGTTCAACAGCGCGGCGGTCTACGAGGCGCTCGAGAAGGTGCTGATCCAGAAGGTCGTTCCGGACGACATCGTGCTGGTCTCGGGCGGCGCTTTCTCGAAAGGGCGGTACTCGGAACGCGAGCCCGCCGTCCGCGCCGTCACCGCGCTCAACGCGGCTCGCGGCGCGCGTATACACGCCGTGGGCCTCTTCCGCGCGCCGCGCACCGACATCAGTCAGGTCGTGCCCGTCGGTCCTCCGGTCGAGTTCCTGCGTTCCCTGGCCCGTCGGAACGACGGCGCTTTCGCCTACCGCTGGATAACGACCGGCACGCGCAAGAAGTGAGGAAACTTCCGTGCAGGTGAGTTTCAACGGGGAAGCGTTCAGGCTCTCTCTCCGCCGGCAGTTGGAGTACGTTCTCCGTCACGAGGCTCACGACATCCTGGAGGACGTGGTGAACGAACTGATTCACGAGCGGCTGCTGGAGTTGGCGGAGGAGGAGTTGAACCACGTCGGCGAGGAGAAGAACGACGAAGGACCGTCGCTGGAGGACAACATCTCCAACATAGCGGTCGCGGTGACGCCGCTCGACATCAACCATCGTTATCTCGTCAAAGAGGTTCTGAAGAAGCACATGAAAGAGTTGCTCAGAGGACGTCTGCGGGACGGCATGCGCTGACTCACGCTTCTTCGTCGTCCGGCGGCAGGGACTCGGCGAGCGCTTCTGCGACCGTTTCTATCACCCGTTCGATTTCCATGTCGGCGAAGGTTATGCCCGCGGCGGAACGATGACCGCCGCCGCCGAAGCGCCGCGCGAACGCGTTGAGATCCACGCCGCAGTTGGAGCGCATGCTCACCTTCACGCGTCCGTCCTCTATCTCGCGCACGTACAGGCCCACGCGCACGCCCGCCAGCGCCCGCGGTATTTCGGGAAAGTCCTGCGTCTCGTCGGGATGGGCGCCGACCTCGTTGAAGTCGCTCTGTCTCAGCACCACCCACGCCACTCGACCGTCGGCGCTGCTCCGAAGCGATCGTAACGCTCTGGAGTGCAACTCCATCTGCCCGCGGCTGACGTTGTGATAGACGCCGTTGACCACGTCCTGTACCACGGCGCCCTTCTCGATCAGTTCGGCCGCCGCGCGCAGCGTCTCCGGCGAGGTGTTGTCGTAAGAGAAGCGACCCGTGTCCGTCATTATGGCCGTGAACAGCAGGGACGCGACGTCGGCGGATATCGGCTCCCCCACCGCCTTCATGAATCGGAAAATGATCTCGCCGGTGGAACTGGCCGTCTCGTCCACCACCGCTATGTCGCCGAAGCCGTCGTTGGAGCGGTGATGGTCGATGTTCGCCAGTCGCTTCGCGCGTCGCACCAGTTTCTCGACTTCGCCCATCCGCTCCTTCTTGCCCACGTCCAGCACCACCGCGACGTCGAAGCCGTCCGGCCATGAGCCTCGATTCATGACTCCGATCGTCTCCGCGCCGGGCAGCCACATCAGGAAGTGCGGCACGGGATCCTGGTTCACCACGACGACGCGCTTGCCCCATCGCCGTAGCACCTCCGCCAGCACCAGTTCGCTCGCCACCGAGTCGCCGTCGAGATGGATGTGGCTTGTGAGGATGAAACTCTCGCCGTCGGAGAGAAACTTTTTCAGCCGCTCCGGCCATCCGCTCATGAGATTCTCGTTCCAAGCAGGTCGGGCATGGTAACTTGAGGCGGGGCCGCGTTCAATCAAAACGCGGCGGCGGACGCGAAAATCGCTCTCCGGCGCCGATTGCGCTTGGCCCCGGCGGACCTGTTCGTAAACTTGATGGCGCTGGCCGGTCGAGGAGGATTTTTCTGGAGAAGGTGCGCTGCGTCGTGATCGGAGCGGGCGTCGTGGGATGCGCCGTGGCGAGGCGCTTGAGCGCCGACTGGAGCGACGTATTCGTGGTGGAGCGCCACGCGTATCCGGCGGAGGAGCAGTCCGGCCGCAACTCCGGCGTCGTTCACGCCGGCATATACTATCAGCCGGGCTCCCTCAAGAGCAGGCTCTGCGCGACGGGCAACCGAATGCTTTACGACTTCTGCGCGGAGCACGACGTGCCGTGTCGGCGTGTGGGCAAGTTGGTGGTGGCCGTCTCCGATGAAGAAGTTCGCACGCTGAGGCTGCTGGAGGAGTGGGCGCGGAAGAACCACGCCCGCGGGGTGCACATGATAGGGCCGGGGGAAGTACGTGCGCACGAGCCGGGCGTACGCGCCCTGTGTGCGCTGCATTGTCCGTCCACGGGCGTGGTGGAGCCGGCGCATCTCGTGCGCAGCCTGGTGCGTCTGGCCGGCGCGCAGGGCGCCGACTTCCTGTTCGGCGCCGAAGTGACCGCTCTCGAGCCCTGCGGCGACGGCGTCCGCGTGGAGGTGGCCTACTCCGGCGGCGGCGGCGAGAGCGTCGTGTGCGAGCATCTCGTGAACGCCGCCGGCCTCGCCTCGGACCGGATCGCGCGTATGCTCGACCCGGACTGCCGCTACTCCCTTTCGCCGGTGCGGGGCGAGTACTGCTGGTTCAACCGCCGCCGCAGACGCGAACTGGAGTTTCGGGGGACGAACGTCTATCCCGCGCCGCCGGTCCTCGAGATCGGCGGCGGCACGCGTTTCACGGTCGGCGTCCATCTCACTCCCACCTTCGAGGTGGACAAGAGCGGCGATGTGAGCATCGGTCGCAAGGTGCTGGTCGGGCCGACCGCGGACGTCGTGGAGCGTCGCGACGACTACGCTCCGCCGCGTCTGCCGCCGGAGGAGTTCGTCCGGCGCGTGGAGCGTTTCTTTCCGTCGCTGCGCCCGGAGGACCTGGAGCCCGACTACGCCGGCATACAGGCCAAACTGACGCGCGGCGACGACTTCGTCATCGAGCGCGACCGCCGCTGTCCGGCATGCGTGCACGCGATCGGCATAGACTCGCCCGGGCTCACCTCTTCGCTGGCGATAGCGGAGGAGGTGGCGCGTCTGTTGCAGGGCGGCGTCGCTCGCTGACCGCGTCGGCGTCCGCCGCGGACGACCTTTGTGTTTTTGTTGTTCGTCGGGGACGTGCTTCCCGTAAAATCGGACGTTCCGGCGAATGGGAGGATAGGTTGTGAGCGGCGCGCGGAACGAGAGAGGAACCGCTCTCTGGCATCCGTTCACCCAGATGAGCGAGTACGCTGCGGAAGGAGCGCCGACGATCGTGGCGGCCGAAGGCTGCTGGCTCGTGGACTCCGAGGGCCGCCGCTACATCGACGCGGTCTCCTCGCTCTGGACGAACGTCCACGGACACCGGCATCCACGCATAGACGCGGCCGTCAGCGCTCAACTCGGCCGCTTTTCGCACTCGACGCTTCTCGGGCTCGACTCGGAGCCCGCGAGCCGCCTCGCGGAGAGACTCGTGGAGATCGCCCCCGGGGGACTCGCGCACGTTTTCTTTTCCGACAACGGCTCCACGGCCGTGGAGGTCGCGCTCAAGGTGGTCTTCCAGTACGGCCGACCCGCCGGATCGGACTCGCGACGGAAGACGTTTCTGCACTTCGGAAACGGCTACCACGGCGACACCGTCGGCGCGGTCTCCGTCGGCGGCATACCGCTGTTCCACGAGCGTTTCGGTCCGCTTCTGTTCGAGACCGTCCGCGCCCCGGGACCGTACTGCTACCGTTGCCCTCTCGGACTGACCCGCGCCGACTGCGGTCTCGCCTGCGCGGACGAGTTCGAGCGGCTGCTCGACGAGAACGTTGATCGCCTCGCCGGCGTCATACTCGAGCCGATGGTGCAGTGCGCCGGCGGAATCATCACGCATCCCGACGGCTTTCTCAGGCGCGTGGCGGACGCCTGCCGGAGCCGCTCCGTGCCGCTGATACTCGACGAGGTGGCCACAGGTTTCGGGCGGACCGGCGTCATGTTCGCCTGCCAGCACGAGAGCGTCGCTCCGGACGTCATGTGTCTCGCGAAGGGCATAACCGGCGGATATCTTCCGCTGGCGGCGACCCTGTTCTCGGAAGAGATATATCAGGCGTTCCTCGGTCCGTTCGAGAACGCCTTCTTCCACGGACACACCTACACCGGCAACGCGCTGGCCTGCGCCGCCGCGCTCGCGAGTCTGGATGTGTTCGAGAGCGAGGAGGTGCTTCGGCGGCTTCGCGGCAAGACCGTTCTGCTCGGCGAGGCGCTGGAGCGGTTCCGCGACCATCCCAACGTGGGCGACATACGCCGACGCGGCTTCGTTGCGGGCGTGGAACTCGTACGCGACAGGGCGACGAAGGAGCCGTTCGACCCGGCGCTGCGGACGGGCCACAAGGTGACGGTGGCGGCCCGCGGACATGGAGTCATAACGCGGCCGCTCGGCGACGTACTGGTATTTTTCCCGCCGCTCGCGATTTCGGAGGAGGAGTTGGAGCGGCTGGTGGAAGGCGTGTGGCGCGCCCTGTGCGAAGTGCTGCCCGCCTCATGAGCGATCTCCGGCTGTTGGTTTGAGCGGGAGGCGCCCGCCGCATATAATGGTCGCCGCGCCGCACGCGAGCGGCTTGTCGGGAGGGGGAGATGGCTCGTTTCGTTCATCTGCATCTCCATACGGACCTGAGTCTGCTGGACGGCGCCTGCAGTATCGGAGCGGTGCTGGAGACCTGCGCCAGGCACGGCATGAAGGCCGTGGCGGTCACCGACCACGGCAACATGTTCTGCGCGGTGGACTTCTACAGGGCCGCGCTCAAAAAGTCGATCAGGCCCATAATAGGATACGAGGCCTACATCGCCCGGGACTCACGACGGACGCGCACCGGCGGCCAGCAGGACATTCGACACCTGACGCTGCTCGCCCGCAGCAGTCGCGGCTACAAGAACCTGATGAGACTGGCCTCGTGCGCGTATCTTGAGGGCTTCTACTACAAGCCGCGCATCGACTACGACCTGCTGGCCGAGGCTTCGGAGGGCCTGATCATACTGTCGGGCTGCACGAAGAGCGATATAGCGATGCGGCTTCTGGCGGGCGATCATGAGGGCGCGGAGCGCGTCGCGCGGCGCCTCATGGACATGGTCGGTCCGGAGCACTTCTTCATAGAGTTGCAGCGACACGGTCTCGATGATGAGAAGGCGTACGAGCCGGCGGCCGTTGCGCTCGCGCGACGCCTCGGTGTGGGGCTCGTCGCGACGAACGACGTTCACTACATCAGTCGTGAGGACGCCGAGGCGCAGGAGGTGCTTCTCTGCATGAACACAGGCAAAGTGTTCTCCGACGAGAACCGGATGCGCCTGGGCACGCAGGAGTTCTATCTCAAGAGTCCGCAGGAGATGGAAGCGCTTTTCTCCGACCTGCCGGAGGCGGTGGAGAACACGGTTCGCATAGCCGAGATGTGCCACGCGGAGATAGACATGAACACCACCTATCTTCCGCGCTTCCGCTCCGACGACGGCGTGGACAGCGACACACTTTTCCGCCTGCTCTGCGAGGACGGCGCCCGGAGACGCTATCAGGACTTCGACGACGACGAGACGCTCAACAAGCGGCTCCATCACGAGATGAAAGTCATCCATCGCATGGGGTTCGTCGATTACTTTCTGGTGGTGTGGGACTTCGTGCGGTTCGCGAAGGCGAACCGGATTCCCGTGGGTCCCGGTCGGGGCTCCGCCGCCGGCAGTATGGTGGCCTATTGTCTCGGGATAACCGACATAGATCCCATCAGGCACGGACTTCTTTTCGAGCGGTTTCTCAACCCCGACCGCATCTCTTTACCGGACATAGACATAGACTTTTCACCCGAGGGGCGTGAGCGGGTGATCGGCTACGTACGGGAGCGTTACGGTCGCGACTCCGTCGCCCAGATAATCACCTTCGGAACGCTGCAGGCGCGCGCGGCGATACGCGACGTCGGACGCGTGCTGGAGATACCGCTGCCGCAGGTGGACGCCATCGCCAAGCGCATACCGCCCAACACTTCGCTGCGGAAGGCGCTCAAGGAGGGCGAGGACCTGCGCGCGCTGGCCGAGGACGAGGTTTTCGCCAAACTGTTCGCGATATCGCAACGCCTGGAGGGGTTGTGTCGGCACGCCTCGAAACACGCGGCCGGCGTCGTCATCGCCGACGGTCCGCTGGTCGAGTACAGTCCGCTCTACAGGATCGACGGCGAGATCATAACGCAATACGCGATGGGCGCTCTCGAAGCGATCGGCTTGATGAAGATGGACTTTCTGGGGCTGACGACGCTGGACGTGATCAAGCACTGCACCGAAGCGCTGGCGGCGGACGGCGAAGAGGTCGACCTCGATGGCAACGACGACCGCAAGACTTACGATCTCCTCTGCCGCGGGGACACCAAAGGCGTGTTTCAACTGGAGTCGGAGGGGATGAGGGATCTTCTCACTCAACTGAAGCCGCGGCGCTTCGCGGAACTGGTGGACGTGCTCGCGCTGTATCGTCCGGGTCCCATGCGCTCGGGCATGGTGCAGTCGTACGTGAAGCGTCGCGCGGGTCTGGAGCCGATAGAGTATCCGCATCCGTCGCTGCGGGAGGTTCTCGAAGACACCTACGGCGTCGTTCTGTATCAGGAGCAGGTGATGCGGATCGCCAACATTCTGGCCGGCTTCAGCATGTCGGAGGCGGACTATCTCCGCAAGGCGATGGGCAAGAAGATGATGGGAATAGTGGAGGAGCATCGCGAGCGGTTCATAGAGGGCGCCGTCGCGCGGAAGGTGAAGAAGGACCTGGCGGAGAAGATATACGACCAGTTGGCGCGGTTCGCCGAATACGGTTTCAACAAGAGCCACTCGGCGGCGTACGCCGTACTTTCCTATCGCACCGCGTATCTGAAGGCCAATCATCCGCTTCACTTCACCGCGGCGCTTCTCTCCAGCGAGATCGGCAAGAGCGAGAAGGTGGCCGAGTACGTCAACGACTGCCGCGAGAGCGGATTGAAACTGTTGCCGCCGGACGTGAACCGCAGCGCCGCGGACTTTCGTGTGGACGACGGAGGCGTTCGTTACGGACTCGCGGCGATAAAGGGCGTCGGCACGAAAGCCGCCGAGGTCGTGGTGGCCGAACGCGAGAAGAACGGCTCTTACAAGTCGTTATGGGAGTTCTGCGAGAGAGTGGACCTGCGTGCGGTGAACCGCCAGGTTCTCGACGCGCTCGTCAAGGCCGGCGCCATGGACGGACTCGGCGGCCATCGTGCGGCCCTTCTGGCCGTGCTCGACAGAGCGTTACAGGCCGGGCAGAGCGTGCAGCGCGACGTCCGTCGCGGGCAACGCGCGCTGTTCGGCGGACCCGGAGCGGCGCTCGACGCTCCGCCGCCGCCGTTGCCGGACGTTCCTCCGCCCACCGACGTGCAGCGCATGGCCTGGGAGAAAGAGGCTCTCGGCGTCTATCTCGCCGACCATCCTCTGCAGAAGCATGAGAGACTGCTTTCCATTTTCGCGACTCACACGGTCTCCCGGCTGTCGTCCGCGCCGGACAAGCACAGAGTCGTACTCGGCGTGGTTCTGGAGCAGGTGCTGCAGCGCCGCTCGAAGCGCGGCGACACTTACTATCAGGTGCAGATGGCGGACATGACCGGCGGCGTCGGCGGCGTCGTCTTCTCGCGGACCGCGCGGGAGATCGGCGACATGCTCAAAGAGGACGAAGTCGTCTTCGTCGTGGGCTCGGTGGACGCGGCTCGCGACAGGCCCAGCGTCGTGGTGGACAGCATTATTCGTCCCGAAGAGGTTCCCGAGCGCCTCAACGGCAGACTTTTTCTGCGACTCGTGAACGAGGACGACGACTCCGTGAAGAGGCTGCGTCGCGTTCTCGAAAAGCATCGCGGCAGGACCGTCGTACGCCTCATTATCCGTCGCGACGACGCCGAGTACGTAATACGACTTCCTTCGCGTTTTTCCGTGCGCCCCGACGAGTCATTCTTCGAGGCCCTGGGGCGACTGGACTGCGTCCGCCCCGAATTTTCGCGTTTCGCCTGACGTTTTTCCGGCGCGGCTCGGGAGGTACGGCCGGGGCGCCGTCATCCGCCGGTCGCGGATGCCACTTCGCGTCCGAACGGAGTTTCCCGGGCGACGCGTCTGGCGATGCGGGTTTTGAGGTCGGGATTTTCTTCGCGTTCTATTTCCCGCATCAGTATGGCTTTTTCTTTTTTGTGCCGCCTGTTGGCGAGCCACAGTCGCGCGCCGCCGGTTCCGAGAATCGCCGCGAGCAGTCCCAAGATCGACTCGAGCCAGCCAGTGTCGCCCAGGACGTTTCCGATGATCGCCTCGGCGCCGGTCGCCAGAGTCCCCTCGCTCTCCATTTGCTCGAGCACCGGATACAGACTGGTGTCGTCGATGGCGCGGCCCGCCTTTCCATAGGCTTCCTGCCACGCGGCCAGAACGGTCCGGGCCCGTTCGAGACGACCGTCGCCGGCCTCCGCGTCGCCCGTTCCGAACAGTCCTTTCGCTCGCTCCAGTTCGTAGCGGGCCTGCGCGACGCCCGCCCGCATGCCGGGAGTGGCGCAGCCGCACCACGACGCGGAAGCGGCGAGGACGCACGCGGCCGCGCAGACCAGCGAGACGGCGGACAGGTGCATGGTCTCTCTTTCCTCAGTCATGAAGAGAACTCCTTTATTCAGAGAAGATCGAGATGAGCACTCCCAGTGCCGCGCTGACGGCGGCGCTTATCAGAACGATGAGAATTGCCACCTTGCCGGTCAGACGGCCCTGCTGCTTCGAGATATCCCAGACGCGACCGTTCTGCTTGTCAAGCCAGCCTTCGAGATTGCCGAGTTTGGCTTCGACCTTGCCCATGCGCTCGGAAAGGTC
>CAYPNR010000079.1:0-1712 GCA_964412125.1 uncultured Planctomycetota bacterium
GAGCGGGACGGCCGCGCGAGGTGGAGTCTGGAGAAGGAACTCGTCGTTCCGGAGGAGCGACGGGTCCGCGACGGCGTGGCGGTTTTCGAACGCGAGGAGCGTCTGCGGCTGATCGTTCGAAGGGAGCGGACGCCGGAGGAAGCGACCGAGGAGGCGACCGAAGAGAAGGCCGGCAGGATACGTTTCCGAAAAATCGTTCTCACCAGGACGGAGGTGGGTCGGATCACGACCGGTCCCGACGGCGAGGAGAGGATAACCATCGACGACGGACTGTTACGTGAGATAGAGAAGGACGAGAGCGCGCGACTGACGGTGCGGGGCGACAGACTGATCGTGGAGAGGGAGCGGCCGGCCGGAGAGGTCGAGAAGGAGATTCCGAAGAGCGAGGTGGTCGGCGAAGAGGAAAGGATGTTCGTCAGGAGTGTGGACTACGGCGAGTCGTTCGGGCTTATGACCACGGGACTGTTCGTGCCGTTCGGCGCGGTGCTGCCTTACGTACTGGCGTTCTTTCTCGTGCTCTCGTTTCTCGAGGACGTGGGCTATCTTCCGCGGCTCGCGGTGCTTACGGACACCGTGATGCACCGGCTCGGCCTGCACGGGATGGCGATAGTGCCGATGATGCTCGGACTGGGCTGCAACGTGCCCGGCGCGCTTTCGGCGAGGATTCTGGAGAGCAAGAGGGAGCGGTTCATCGCGGCGACGCTGATGGCGATAGCGGTTCCGTGCATGGCGCAGATCGCCATGGTCTTCGGCCTGGCGGGCAAGTTCGGTCCGAGCGCCCTTGTGCCGATATTCCTCGCGCTCCTGGTGGTGTGGATCGTTCTCGGACTCCTTATGAACAGGTTCGTCAAAGGCGAGAGTCCCGAGATACTGGTCGACGTACCGCCGTACCGGCTGCCTTACTGGAAGGCGCTGCTCAAGAAGGTCTGGATGCGGATGGTCTGGTTCGTCCGCGGCGCGGTTCCGTGGGTGCTGCTCGGCGTGCTGATCGTCAACCTGCTGTACACGCTCGGCATAATCGACTTCATAGGCGACATAACGGCGCCGGTGGTCACCGGCCTGCTCGGCCTGCCGAAGGATGCGGTCGGCGCGCTCGTGATCGGCTTTCTCAGGAAGGACGTCGCCGTCGGCATGCTCGAGCCGCTCCACCTGAGCGTGGCGCAGATAGTGGTCGCCTGTGTGGTGCTCACCGTTTATTTCCCCTGTGTGGCCACTTTCGCCGTGCTCTTCAAGGAACTGGGATTTAAGGGACTGCTGAAGTCCACGGTGGTGATGCTGCTGACCGCCGTCGTGGTCGGCTCTCTGCTCAACCTGGTGATGGGACTGTTCTGAGGGCGGAGACGTGTACCGGATACGTGACGGACCGGCGGCGTAGAGAAGCCCGACGCGCTTTCGGGGAGCGCGCCGGGCGTCGCACGGGGATGCTTCGGGTGGTCTCGTTGTGGGGGACACACGAAACGCGCCTTTCCGCATCCCTCGCTTTGTGATTGTGGCTTTTCTTGTCTGGAAAATCAACTCCCGACCCGCGGTCGGGAAAGGTCTGCCGCTGAGGAGGAGCAAAGATGAGTCTTTCGTGTGGACGGTTTCTGTTCGGGACTGGTGTTCGGATTTTCGTCGCGGTTGTGGTTGTTGGGATTACGTGCGCGGGCGCGCGCGCGGGCGACGACGGGACGGTGGAGAAGACCGGAGCGCCGCCGGGGGCCGGAGCGCCG
>CAYPNR010000079.1:1812-9616 GCA_964412125.1 uncultured Planctomycetota bacterium
CACGGCCCGGGGGAGGGCGCCGCCGACGCGACGCTCGCCACCGCGCAGATGGATCTGGACGCGGAGTACGGTGACGCTTTCAAAGGGCATCTCACCCTTCTGTGGGAGGAGGACGACACCGAGCCCGTCGACGTCGACGAAGGCTGGTTGAGATACGAACTCAGCGGCTTCTTCGTCAGCGGAGGCAGGACGTACACGCCGTTCGGCGAATTCGAGACGTTTTTCATCTCCGACCCTCTGACGCTGGAGTTGGCCGAGACGTGCGAGTCGGCGTTGGTGGCGGGCTGCGAGAAGGGGGCTTTTTCGTTCACGCTGGCCGTCTTCAACGGCGAACTGTATCGGACCGGGACGGCGTCGGAGCGGCTTCGCGGATGCGCTTTCGCGTTCGACTTCGCGCCTTCGGAAGCCTTTTCCGTCCGCCTGTCCTACCAGAGCAACATCGCCGAGTCGGACGGCCTGCTCGCCGGCGCGCTGACGAGCGCTCCGCAGTACGTCCGCCGCGTGGGAGGATGGCACGTGTCCGCGCGCCTGACGCTCGGCGGCTTCGGACTGATCGCGGAGGCGGTCGCCGCGGAAAGACGTTTCTCGCCGGCGGATCTCGACGAGGACGGCGACGGCGAAGGCGACAGGCCGCTGGCGTGGAACTTCGAGGCGGGCTGGTCGTTCGAGCGGGGCGGAGCGTCCTGGACGGTCGCGGGCAAGGTGGAGGGCGCGCGGGAGACGCCCGCGCCGGAGTTGCAGGGCGGCTTTTGCGTTTCCTTCCGCCCCGACGCTCACACCACGCTGTCGCTGGAGGCGCTCCATCGCAGTTTCGACGAGGCGTTCGGCGCGCCGTGGCGGGACGGCTACGCGGTCTCCCTGCAGGCGGCGTTCTCCTTCTGAGAGGCGTCGTCGGCGGACGGGAAGGTTTCCGGTTGGAAAGGTTCCGCGTCGGCGTTAGAATGTCGTCGTCTCCGGGCGGATGTTGCTGAGCGGCGCCCGGAGATCGACGCTGGCGGGGAGACCGATGAGGCGTGACGGCGGAGCGGCGTATTGCCGGGGACGGCGCCTGATGACGGCGGCGCTGCTCGTTCTGGCCGTCGGAGCGGGGTGCGCGTTCAAGAGGTATGCGCCGCCTGTGTCGCCGCCCGGCGCGGACGTGCAGATCGCCTTCTCCAGGGCGGTGGAGCGCGCGCTGGCCGATTTCGATCCGGGACGGCTGCGCGGCGCTTTTGTGTGGGTGAACTTCAACAGGACGCCGGGCGGCAGGTACGCTGTGGGAATGACCATGGCGGAGCAGACCTCGCCGTCGAAGGCGCTTTCGGCCGTCACGGGCGCGGTGCCGGTGCGCGTGGCGTTTCCGCAGGAGGAGGACTTCGTCGCGGAGCAGATCCGCAGGCGGCTCGCCGCGAGCGGCACGTTTCTGGTGCCGGAGCGCCGCTTCGCCGACGTTCTCGTCTTTCCGCTGATAACGTCCTCCGGCGCGCAGACGACCGTGCGACTTCTCGAGTACCAGTACGTGACGCTTTTCTACTCGGAAGAACTGCAGCGCAGCGTGGACCTTCTTGTGGCCGCCTACGACAGGCGGACCGGCGTGTTTTTCGATCTGCTCACCGGTCGCGGTCTGGTCTGGGAGATGCAGGCGTATCTGATGAGGATTTGCGGCCCCACGATGGAAAAATGATTGGGGGATTGTGATATGAGATGGACGTTGCTGTCGGCGATCGTTTTCACGGCGTGCGGATGCGCGAGCAAGATTTACGTGGGGCCGACCACCGGCATCTCCGCGGAGGGGCAGGTGGTTCTGCAGAGGGCGCTTGAGGACGTGATAGACGGACTGGAACTGGACAAGTTCAAGAAGAAGCGCGTTCGTGTGGAACTCTACGGCGGACCCGGCGTGCTGGGCGTGGCGGCGCGGCGCACGCTCATTTACTCTCTGATAGCCAACCGCCTGTTGAAGGAAGGCGCGCGACTGGAAGACGACCACGGCGCAGACTGCATTCTTTCCGTCTCCGTACTGGCCTACGGCGTGGACGTGGTGAGACGCGATCTTCCGCCGTTCTATCATCATACGTCGTTTCGCGGCACCGCGGCCCTGCGGGCGGTGGCGTACGTTCCGGCGACGTTTCAGATTCTCAGCACCGTGCAGGCCGGCTCCACGTGGGTCTGGCGGGAGCGGTACTGGTTCTACGTGCTCGGCCCTTATCAGTCGCTCTGGAAGGAGCCGGCGTATCTGGCCGGGCGTCCCTGACGAACGTCTCACCTGTCGGAGATCAGCGCGAGCAGTTGAACGCCGTTCGCCTTGCGCAGGAGCAGTGTTTCCCGACGCATGACGAGAGCGCTGAGTCCGCCGAGCGCGCCGAAGAGGGGCGGCGCTTCGGAGAGACGTCGACGAATGTTCCGCGAAAGTCTCCTGCCCAGGTTCTTGTCCTTTTCGAGACGGCTTTTCATCCTCGCGGTCGCGACCGTTCCGTCGGCGAGTCCGCCGATGCGGCCGACCGGCACCAGATCGCTTTCGCGTGAGGCGCTGCGGACCGCGCGACGCGCGACACGCGCGCTCTTCGGATCCGCGAGCAGTTTCACCGTCAGGCGCAGTCCTTCGTGGTCGCACGCGGGCAACAGCACCGCTTCGCGACCGTTCCACACGATACGGTGATGCGAGTGCAGCGGCTTGTGCGACCGCAGCGCTCCGGGCAGTCGGGGAGGCGTCTTGCCGTAGCGCTGCAGGAAGAACAGTCTTCCGGGCACGAGTCTCTCCACGGGCACCCTCAGACACCAGCCGTCGCGTCGCAGGTCGGGACCGTCGCAGAAGCGCTTTCCCGACAGTATCGCCACCGTCGTCAGCAGGCCTCGATAGGCCTGTCCGCCCATGAACAGGACTTCTCCGCACGGCGCCGCCAGTCGCGTTTCTCCGCCGGAGGAGACCTTTTCGATCAGGTCCGGCAGATTCTTATGCGCCTTGTGCAGGGAGAGGACTTCCATGACCGCGTCTCCTTGTGCGTCGTCTCATTCTATCACATTTTCCGTGGAGCCGTCAACCGAGAGGTCGTGGCGGCCTTGCGTCGGTCGCTTTCGTGGAAGTCGGATTCGGAGCGTCTCGCCCTGTTCGCGGACGTCGGCGGAGCGTATAATGAACGAGGTCCCGCACGCGGACGAGACGGTACGATACGGGGAGGATTTCGAGATGGAGAAGGTGACGGCCCCCGCGGCGTTCGTGATCGCCTGCGCGGCCCTTGTGGCGGTTTTCGTGTTCGGATCGCCGCGGAGCGAGGAGCGCGTCGCGACGCCGGAGACGGACGACGAGCGGACGGTGGAGATGGAGAAGCAATTGAGGCGGCTTCGATTGCGGATGGACGTTCTCGAAGCCGTGATCGAGGAGATGGACGGTCCGTCGCTTGTCGGTCCGCCGCCGGAGGCGCCTCCCGCCCGGCCGATCGAGTCCGCCGGTGCGGACGCGTCCGGGCCTTCCGACGCGGGCGCGTCAGAGAGTCCCGCCCGGCCCGACGGAGACGCTCCGCCGCCGTCGACCGTCGCGGAACTGAGGAAGATGATACGGGAGGAGATGGAGAAGGAACGACGGCGACGCTCGCCGCGGTGGCGCGGCGGCGGCGCGTCCGCCTCGAAAGCGGAGGACTGGGAGAAGGAGGAGTTCGGCGACTACGCGGACTTCATTCACGAGAGAGGCGAGGAATTGGGGTTGAGCGACGCGCAGAAGCGGGCGTACTACAGTGTGGTGAAGCCCTACTACGACGGCAGGGAAAGGGCGTGGGAGCGGGCGCGCGCCGAACTCGGCGAGGAAGCGTCGTGGCGGGAAGTTCGGGAGCGGTTCTGGAAGATACGGGAGGAGCAACTGAAGCGGACGCGCGAGGAGGTACTGCGGATTCTGACGCCGGAGCAACAGGACAAGTACAACGAGATGTTCGGCGGCGGTCGCGACCGTCGCCGGCGTTGAGCGTGTCTGTGCGGAGGGAAACGCGGATGCGGACGGTGGTGATCGGAGTGGGCAACCCGGTACTCGGCGACGACGCGGTGGGACTGCACGTCGCGGCGCTGCTGTCGCGTGAGCATCCCGGGGCGGCCGACTATCGCGAGGCGTCGGTGGGCGGACTCGGCCTGCTGGACCTGCTGGTGGGTTACGACCGTGCGGTGATAGTGGACTGTTTCGAGGGACGGCGGCCCGGCGAGGTCCACGTGATGGATGAGAAAGAGGCGTTCGGCTCGGTGACGGCCTGCTGCGTGCACGACTGCTCTTTCGCCACGGCGCTGGCGCTGGGCCGGCGGGTCGGCGCGGCCATGCCGGAGCGGGTGACGGTGGTCGCCGTGGAGGTTGCGGACGCCCGCGAGTTTCGAGAGGGACTGAGTCCGGAGGCGGCCGCGGCCGTGGAGCGCGCCGCCGAGGCGGTTCTGGCCCTGCTCGGTCGCCGGTGAGCGGTTTTGCTGGTCCGCTGCGGCGGCGTCCGGTACAATCGTTTCAATCGAGAGTCGTTGGAGAGGGCGCCGTGAAGGGATTTCCACGACTGATAGTGTTCATTTCGGCGTCGATCTGTGGCGTCGCGGCCGCGCAGGAGGTGCCGGAGCGGGTACCGGAGCGCTGGAGGGCGGCGGTACACGACGCCCTGGCGGCGGCCGGCGACAACCGCGCGGAACTGGAGAAGGCGCTGAAGGAGGCCGCCGGCGGCGACGAACTGGAGATAGTCGCCTTCACGATAGCGCAGTCCGCCTACCGTTACGCCGGCGGAATAGGACAGGCCAGGACGCCGGACTGCCGGGTTTTGAAGGCGGAGTTCATACTGGGGAACGCGCGGCGCGCGCTCGCCGCGCGCGGGAAGTGGCCGTGGACCGCCGCTCTCGACCGGGAACGTTTCCTCAGGTTCGTCGCTTCGTATCGCCTGACCACCGAGAAGGTGGAGGCGTGGTGGAAGATCTTTCTCGCCGAGGATGCGCTGGTGGAGAAGGTGGAGTGGTTCGCGTCGCGCTACCGACGGGCCGGAGTTGAGGAGCGCGGGAAGGTGTTTCGCGGGTTGGTGCACTGGCTCAACAGCGGGTGGCTTGCGAAGCGGGTGAAGTTCAAGCGACGCGGCATGCCCGACCTGGCGCCGAGCGAACTGCTGCGGAGCGGAACGGGAAGGTGTACGGATCTGACGATAGCGCTGGTCGCGCTCTGCCGCTCGTTCGGTCTGGCCGCGACGGCCGCGAGAGTGGTATGGTGGCCCAGGGGCAGGGGAAATCATCTCTGGGCGCTCGTCCGCGCGCCGGACGAGAAACGCTGGCTGTCGGTCGAGTCGGCCGCCGGCGGCGAAGCGACCGACGACTATTTCAAGCGCTACAGCAGCGACCCCAAGCATCCTGTGGGCAAGGTATACGTGATAGTGCCGGGCCTTGAGCGCGGCGAGGTCTGGAGACGCGCCCGTCCGCGGGACGGCGAATGGACGCCGGAGTATCTCGACTGGTATCTCTGTGGTCGGCCGATGCTCGACGCCACGCCTCTGTTCGCGCCGGCGGTCGCGACGGTGGAGATGCGCGGACTGGCGGCCGGAAAACGTTTCTTTTTGGCGGTCTTCAACTCCGGACTCTGGCTCGCCGTGGACACCGCGAGGGCCGACTCCGGAGGAGTGGTTCGTTTCGAGCGTGTGGGCGCGGGAGATTTGCTTTACGCCGTCTGCGAGCCTTTCGAGACCGTCGACGGGCGCACCGGCAAGAAGCGGAAGGTGCTGCGACCCGCACGTCCGCCGTTCGTTCTCGCCGCCGACGGCGGACGCACGTCTGTGGAGGACCACGACGCGTTCGAGGGCGACAGGGTCGAGGCGGAGGTGCCGGGACTGCCGGCCGGCGCGAAGTTCAGGCTGTTTGGCTGGACGATGAAGAGAGGCTGGACGGACGTCGGCGCCGGTCGCGCGGACGGGAAAGGTCTCGCGGTGATAAAGGACGTGGCGCCGGGCGGACTTTACGTGATAGTTTTCACAGACGGCAAGCGACGGAGAAGAACACGTCCGTTCGTTGTGGAGCGTCGGTGATGCGTATTCGGCTGGCGGCGACCGTGGTGACATTTCTCGTTACGGGCGCGCTTGCGGCCGGCGACGCGGAGGCGCGATACGCGGAGGCGCACGTGGCGGAGCACGTTCTGGGCGAGTTTGCGCGGGCCGCTTCGCTTTACGAGGACGCCGCGCGCGTCGCGGAAGGCGAACTGCGTCTGCGCGCGCTTCTGGGCAGGGCGCGCTGCACCGAGAAGGCCGGCGACCTTGAGAGCGCGTTGAAGTTCTACCGCGAGGTGCTCGCCGGGACCGCCGGCGGCTCGGCGCTGCGGGACGCCTGCGAGCGGGCGGTGAGACGTGTGGAAGGCGCCCTTTACGGACCCGAAGTACTGCTGTCGGAGGTGAGTGCGCTGCGCGCCGCCTACGCCGACTGCGTCGCCGCCCGACCGCCGGAGGACGAGGTCGCGGCCGCGGAGGCGGTCGCGCGTCTGAGCAAGGCGGGCTCGACCGGCGCTTCGCTCTTCGCGGCGGTGTGGTACTACGCGCGCGCGCTCGACCGGTACGCTCGAACGGACTACGCCGGCGCTCTTTCCGACCTGAAGGCCGCTCTCGCCCGTCGTCCGGACTGGGAAGCGGCGCGTCTGGCGCTCGCGCAGACGGAGTACGTTCTCGGCGGACGTCCGTCGGCGCCGGAAGGCGCTCCGCCGCCGGCCGCGCTGGAGGCCGCGCGGACGCTCGAGGCGCTCTGGAGCGAGGTGGAGGCGGCGACGGAGGACGTGGCGCGGCTGCGACGCCTGCGGCGCCTGAAGGACGCTCTCGTCTGGCTCGGCGACGACGCTCTCGTCGACAGGGTGGAGCGGCTGCGAGAGAAGGCGACGCGTCTGGCCCGGCCGCTTCTGGCGCGCCTGATGGGCGAGCGACGCGAGTTGTGGGAGGTGTTGTGGGAGGAGATTTCACGGCGCGTCGCGGCGCTCAGGAAGAGCCTCTCCGCGGCTTTCGCGAAGAAGCGGCCGGTGGTGGTGGTACGCGGCGGCGGACCGATGGCGGTACGCGTGGTGGTGCTGCGCCGCGCCGCGGTCGAAGCGGCGCAGTGGGGAGACGTCGAGGCCGGGGCGGACTCCAGCGGCTGCGTGGAGGCGCTTGCGCCCGCGGGCGCGGCCGCGCGCGCCGGCAGGGTGCTGGCGGGGGTCGGCTGGAAGGCCGGCTCGCCGGGACTGCGTTTCGCGCCGCGCCTGGAGGACGTACGCACCAGGGACGGCTGGGTGCTGGAGACGCTCGAGGTGGAAGCGGAGCGGAACGGCGAAGAGGTAAAAGCGCGGCTCGTTCTCGGCTGGCGCGCCGGACGACGGCGCTTCAGCGAGAAGGTGGAGCATTCCTGGCGCGCCGTGCTCAGCACCGAGAAACTGCTCGGCGGCTGGCCTGTGGGCGCCGGGGAACTGTTTGTGGTTTTCGAAAGGTGACGCTTTGCGGATTCTTGTGGTGCGGCTGAGCGCCATGGGAGACGTCGCGAACACCGCCTACGCCGTCTGGGCGCTGCGGCGGCGCCTGCCCGACGCCCGTATAGAGTGGCTGGTGGAGAGCCGCTCCGCGGATCTCGTCGAGGCGCTGCCGTTCGTGGACCAGGTGCTGGTGTCGGAGCGCAGGCGATGGCAGCGACGCCTGCGACGCAACCCTCTCGCGGCGGCGGCGGTGGTGCGGCAGGTGGGCGATCTCGCCCTGGAGTTGCGGTACAGGCGTTACGACGTGGCGCTCGACTTCCAGGGCAACTTCCGCAGCGGACTTCTCGTGTGGCTGTCGGGCGCGCGCGCGCGCATAGGCTTCGGCGCGGGCAGGGTGAAGGAGGCCAGCCACAT
>CAYPNR010000080.1:0-9476 GCA_964412125.1 uncultured Planctomycetota bacterium
CTTCCTCCGACGGACTGAGAATCTTCAACAGTCCCGGAACGGCGGAGAGATCCTTTCGCCTGACGAGAGCGTCGAGCGCGGCCTTGCTGACGCGTTCGTCGTCGCTTCCGGCGCCGCGGACCAGCACCGAGACGGGCGTCCTGTAGCCGGAGTCGGTCTCGCTCGTCTCGTCTCCCAGTGTTATGGTTCTTCCGTTACCCATCCGCACCACGACTTTTCCGCCGATGACGGTCACGCCCGTGGAGCGGGCACCGCCCGCCAAGGCGCCTTCGCTCACCGCGTCGAGCGCCGCGCCGAGCAGAAAGGCGAGAGCGCTCTCCCTGTCGCGCCGTCCCCGCCCGGCGAGAAGTCCGGCGAGGTAGGTGGCGGCGTGCTCCAGTTTCTTGACGCGTTCCGCCAGTTTGCCGCGTTTCTCGTCGAACTCGGTTTTCGTGAGCGGCTCCTCAAGCAGTTTCCGGTAGGAGTCGACTAACTCGTCGATTTCGCTCATGGCCGTCGCCGTGGGATGGCCGAAGCCCTTGAGCAGTTTGTCGATTCGTTTTTTCACCTCCGCCTCTTCCGTCGACTTGTACGCCTCTATGAGTCGCGGAATGATGTCGGGTCCCTTCTCGGCCAGCGACTTCGACGCCGCTTCCCGCTCGGTCCAGTTCTCCGAGCCCAACTTCGCCAGCAGATCGTCCACATCGTCGGCGAAGACAGGCGCCGACAGGCAGAAAACCAGCAGGAGCGACAGGCAGAGACGCATGAGCGGTCCTCCATGAAGATTCGTTGTTCGGAGCGATGACGCTCTCATTATGATACGGTCCCGTTTCGGAGATGTGAGAGCGACGGTGGAATAATGTTCGTCGGGGCGCGGAGGCGGACTCAGAGGCGTTCGAAACGCCCGCCCGGCAGACGCGCGACGAGGCCGCGCATCTGCAGGCGCACGAGCGTCGCCAGAACCCGCGGCAGGGCGATGCCGCACAGGTCGGCCAGGCCGGCGGCGTCCATGGGACCGTCTTCGAGGGCGTCCCATAGTTTACGTTCCTCCGCCGGCAGGTCGGGCGGCGCGCGCCGCGGCGCCGCTTTCTCGTCGACGCTTGTCGGCGGCCGGGCCACTCCCGCGGGCAGTTCCGAGAGGACGTCCGCGACGGAAGTGACCGGTCGCGCGCCTTCGCGCAGCAGGGCGTGTGAGCCGCTGAAATTGGGGTTATCGACGCGTCCCGGCAGGACGAGCACCTCACGACCCGCGTCGACGGCGTGATGGGCGGTTATGAGCGCGCCGGAGCCTCTCGGCGCCTCCACGACGACGGTGGCGAGCGCCAGGCCGGCGATGATACGGTTGCGATACGGAAAATTACGCCGCCGCGGGGGACTGCCGGGCGGAAGTTCACTGACGAGAGCGCCGCCCGTCGCGATTATGCGGCCAGCCAGGTCGACATGCTCCGGTGGATAGACCGTATCGAGACCCGTACCGCAGACCGCGACGGTCACGCCGGCAGCGGAGAGCGCGCCTTCGTGGGCGGCGCCGTCTATGCCGAGCGCCAGGCCGCTCGTTATCGCCAGTCCGGCGCGGGCAAGGCCGGCGGCGAATTCCGCGGCGAGTGTGCGGCCGTATCGACCGGCCTTACGGGTGCCGACTATGGCGACCTGCGGTCTGGATAGCGCGGCGGCGTCGCCGCGCAGGAACAGCACCGGCGGCGCGGCGGGCGCGCGCAGCAGCGGGGCGGGGTAGCGCGGATCGTCGCGGACAACGACGGCTATATCGAGTCTTTTACAGGCGGATTCCGTTTGCGCGGCGGCCTCGGCGGATCGCTCGGAGAGGAGTGCGTCGGCCACCTTCGAAGGAATTCCTGCGGCGACGAGTCGGGAGGGCGCGGCTTCGAGGACGGCCTCCGCCGAGCCGAACGCTTCGAGAAGCGCGGCTGTACGCGCGGGTCCGAGCCCGTCGGTCGCCAGCAGCCGCAGCCACGATGAGAGACTCATTCCGCGGACTTCTCCGGCGTCTCGTCGGTCGGTTTCGGAGAACCGGCCGCCTCTGCGGCTTCGCCGGTCTGGCGTTTCTGTATCATGTCGGCGACGCGTTTCCTGATGCCGCGCACGAACTCGTCCGAGCGCTTTATTTCGGCGCGGGTCTTGAAGAAGAAGAACATGAAGAGTCCGACTATGGCGGCGCCGATTATCATCATCACCGCCCACGGAAAGTCGTGGAACATCGGCGGCGTGTGAACCCTTGTGAGGCGGCGGCCCACCACTATCGGCATCTCCACCTTCGCGCCGCTTTCGTAACGCGTCACCCACGTGTTCAGAAAGACGCCTTCGAGACGCACATGATCGCCGTGGTAACTCCTGCCGCGGTACGGCGTGAACTCGCGATCCTTCTCGAAGATCAGGAAGTAGACGTTCCTGAACGGACTCAGGCCGAACGAGTAGATGTGGCCTTCCCACAACTGCCGCACGCCGGACGGGTTCGAGTCGAGATACGTGTTGTGTATGGTCACGAGATTGCCTTCGACGTGGACGAATCTGCCGCGACTCTTGTCCGGCGCGGCAAGCGCCTCCTGAAGCGGTATGCCTTCCTCGCGTACCTTCTTGTGCAATTCGTCGCGATCCATGCTGTTGAGGCGGTGCAGCGTGTAGATGACGGCCTTCTCCGGCAGAAACTCCGCCTTGTCGTGCAGGCCTTCGTATACGGCCGGGTCCTCTTTGAACTCCTCCAGCGGCTTCGGCACTCCGGGAAGGGGAGAGCCGAGGTCCTCCAGCGGGTTTTTCTCCCCGTTCCGACGCATCTGCTCGATACGCTCTTTTTTCATCTGTTCGAGTCTTTCTCTGGCGACGTCTTCGCCGTAGCGTTTGGGTGTCTCTGCAGGCTGGACCTTCTGCATCACCGGCCGTCCGCCTTCGGTTTCTTCCGGGATGTTGGCGAGGAATCCCGGCAGGAAAGCGACGAACAGTACGATACAGAGGAGGAAGACGAGAGCCATTGCGCCGAGGCGGATCATGTCGCCGCGGCTCATGCCCCAGTAACGGTATTTCTCCTTTTCGGCCTTGTATCGCTCGAACACGGCGGCGCCTCCCCAGAGTCCCTCTATCTATTATAGACACCTCAGGGCGCCCAGTCTGCCAGATTTTGGCCATATCGGACGCGTCGAAGCGGAGGAGCGAAGGCGCACGCCTCCGAAGGGCGGCCCGCGAAATGAGCGTCTGCGGCGTTTTTTGGGTTGACGCGGGCCGCTCGACGGATATATATATCACGTCCGCCGCGGGCGGTTCGTCTGTGAGAGGAGCGGGAGCGATGGCGCACAAGAAAGGACAGGGCTCGACCCGAAACGGTCGCGACTCCAATCCGAAGTATCTCGGCATAAAGGCGTACGCCGGCCAGTTCGTGAAGGCGGGCTCGGTGATAGTACGCCAGCGCGGAACGAGATTCCATCCCGGTCGCAACGTGGGCTGCGGCCGCGACTACACGTTGTTCGCGCTGGTGGACGGACGCGTGAAGTTCGGAACCCGCAGGCGCGTGTCGGTCGAGCCGTCCGCGTCGTAGGACTCTGCGGACGCGATTACGCAAGGAGCCCCGGTCGTCTCCGGGGCTCCTTTTTCGTCGGTCTTGCCGTCGAATGTCGCTATTTCTGACGACGTCTTATTTTTTTGCCCTCTCTTACGGCCTCCATGATGAAGTTGAGCAGCATGTTGGTCAGGATGAACTCGTCTTCGCGGTTCTGTTGGCGTCCGAAGTGCGAGACCACATGCAGGACGCGACCGAGACGCGCCTTGAAGGTGAGGGCGAGTGTGTCGTTGGAGCCGGCCTCCTTTTTGAGTATCTCCGAGACCAGCAGGGGAGTCGCCTGACCGAGGACGACGCGCGGCGACTCGTCGTCGATTTTCCAGTTGCCGCACGGCCGCTTGATCGCCTCCCTGATGCGCTTGACGGGATCGCCGCCCACGACCTCGGTTTTGGGCTTGAACGCCTTGTCGGGCCCTTCCTTGAGCGGCGTTTCTATCGAGCGGCTTTTCGTCACGTAGACGCCGCGCATCAGTGGATGCGTCGTGTTGCCGCGGGCCGGGACGGCGTCCACCGTCCGCTCCTTGAAGTACGCTCCGGCCCTGGCCATCTGCGGCCACGCTTCCTGCACCAACTCCACCAGCACCCAGTCTTCGGTGAAAAGATAGCCGCCTTTTCCCTCGACCCAATTCTTCAACTTCTGCACAGCCGACCGGCTGAACCGCTTGCACACGATTATGTGCTGCGGCGGATTTTTGCTTCATTGTCAGGTGAACAGTCGGTTGTGCTTCGACCCCACCGCCTTGCAGAACGGACAGACGCAGAACTCGTGAATCTGGGTGCAGTTGATCACGATCACCCGCGTCTCTTCCGGAATCTTGTAGTCGGGCTTTTCGAACTCGCGACGCAGGATCACCTGATGCGGTATCTGCATCTGCTGCAGAACGTCCTGAATTCGATCGAAGCAGGGGTCGTACGGCGGATTGGGCGGAGCGTGTTTGCCCTTGTCCACCTTGGCGTGTATCACCAGGACGGTGGGCTTGGGAAGTTTTTCGAGGCCGAACTTACGTCTCGCCCGCACGTCGTCCATGCCTTCGACGCTCGTGTGCGGGAAGCCTTCGCCGTTTTTGGTCGCCTCGTCGGACGGTTTCGGCATGCCGTGCGGCCGCTGCAGACGCCACCAGTCCTCCCACTGCCCGGCGTCCGCGGCGATACGCTCTCCCGTCAGCAGGCGCAGCACTTCGGAGATGATTTCGCGCAACTCGCCTTTGGCCTTCTTCAGACCCTTGATGAGAGCGTCCACCGAGTCGGTGGTTCGTATCGAGCCCAGTTCCTCCGCGGCGAGTCGCTTCATGTCCTGCGGCGCCTTCGACACGAGCACCTGCTCCAGAGCCTTCACGGCGCTGCTCGAGCGGTTCTTCTGCATCGCGAACAGCACGTCTCTGCCGAGAGTGCCGCCCGCCGAGTATTTGAGAATGAGTCGTCCCAACTCCTCCATCGCCTCGTTGTCCGAGAAGGAAGCGAGGGCTGTGACCAGTTTCCAGTAGAGTTTTTCTTTGCCGACAGGCACCCTGGCGGCGATTTTCGCTATCGCGCGCACGGGTTCGGCGCCGCCCGCCCGCACCATTTTGACAAGCACCTCTTCGACCGTCTTGTGGTCGTCGGCCTTCACGGCCCGCGCCAGTTTCTTCTTCAGGGAGCCCACATCCTGCGCGAGCGCGAGCGCGAAGCCCACCGCCACCAGAGCGGCCGCCAGAACGGCCCGCTTCATCCGACGCCCTCCAAAAGCACAAACCGATGTTCGCGAGTGAGTTCGTTTCTTCCGCTTATACCCGCTTTCCGGGGTCCTCCTTCCCTCTTTTCGAGGACCGTTTTTTGAGCGGTCGCGCCGGGACGCCCACCACGACGCCGCCGTCCGGCACGTTACGGCCGCGCGTGACCACGGCGCCGGCGCCGGTGGTCGCTCCGCGACCGACCTCCACCGGCGCGACGAGAACGGTTCCGCTGCCGATGGACGCGCCTTCGCCGATCACCGTGGCGTGTTTTCTTTCGCCGTCGTAGTTGGCGAAGATGGTGCCCGCGCCGATGTTGGCGCCGGCGCCCACCACGCCGTCGCCCAGATAGGAGAGATGTTTTGCCTTGGCGCCGCTGCCCATCCGCGTCTTCTTGGTCTCCACGAAGTTGCCCACCTCCGCGCCGTCCTCCAGCACCGTTCCGCCGCGCAACTGCGAGAACGGGCCCACCTCGCATCCTTCGCCGATCCGAACGCCGCTGCGGATCACCGTGAACGGACCGATTACGGTGTCGCGGCCGATCTCCACGTCGGCCTCGATATAGACGGTCTCCGGTCGCACTATGGTGACGCCGGAGCGCATCAGTTCCTCTTTGATGCGCCGCTGCAGCACCGCGTCGGCACGGGCGAGTTCCACCCGGTCGTTCACGCCCTGCGCCTCTTCGCGGTCGCACTCCACCGCCGCGACGCGTCCCGCGCGCTCCACCGCCTCCGTCAGAAACACTTCGCCCTTGACCGGGTCGGGCGCGAGTCGCGGAAGCGTCTCGAGGAGGAAAGCGCGGCGCCATACCGCGGTTCCGGTGAAGACCTCCTTTATCTTCAACTCCTCCTCGGTCGCGGCCGTCGCCTCCACGATACGCTTCACCCGTCGGTCCGCGTCGCGGACGATGCGGCCGTAGGCGCCGGGCTCGGGAAGACGCGTCGTCAAAAGCGTCACATCCGCCCCGGCCGCGGCGTGCTCCCGCAGGAGCGCTTCGAGCGTGGAGATTTTGAGCAGCGGCACGTCGGCGTAGAGGACGAGCAGGTGGTCCGCGGCGCAGAGGGGCAGGGCGCGGGCGAGCGCGTCCGCGGTGCCGCGCGGCGGATGTTGCGTCACCGGCCTCACCGGACCCGCGGCCGCGGTCACCTTTTCGGACTCCGGTCCGACGACCAGAATCGGCTCGTCGCAGAACCGCCGCGCGGACTCGCAGACCCATCTCACCATCGGTCGTCCGCTGAGGAGATGGAGCGGTTTCGGCAGGTTCGAACGCATCCTCGTTCCCTCGCCGGCCGCCGGCACCACGACGTCCAGGGACATACTTCTATACCTCATACGATTGAATCGAGACGCAGATGCGTCTCGGCCGCCTCACGTAACTTCGCCACGTCCGGTATCCGCTGGCTCATGTATCCCAGATACGGCATGACGCCCAGGCACGGCAAACCCGAGACGCGTTCTATTTCCTGCGGATTCGTTTTTTCCGCGGGTCCGGCCTGGATTTCCGCGGAGTAGTTCACGACGAAGCCGACGACGTCGAGGCCGTAAAGTTGTTGAGCGCAGCGGATGGTCAGCAGGGTGTGGTTGATGGTGCCGAGATGCGGGCGCGCCACCACCAGAACGGGCAGGCCGAGCGACTTCATAAGATCCGCGTAGAGGAAGTCGTCGGTGATGGGCACCATAAGTCCGCCGGCGCCTTCCACCAGGACCGTCTGATGCTTTGCGGCCGCGGCGCGATAGCCTTCCAGCAGGCGCCGGGTGTCTATGGCGGCGTCGGCGAGTCGCGCGGCCAGATAAGGTGAGACGGGCGTGGGAAAGTGATAGGCGCGTATCTCCTCCAGCGTCTCCTCCACGCCCGCGCATCCCTTCAGGAACTGAGCGTCGTTGCCCGCTCCCGTCTCCACCGGCTTGTAGACTCCCACGTCGGTCCCCTTCGCCGCCAGCGCCGCCGCTATCCCTCCCGCTATCAACGTCTTGCCCACCCCCGTGTCCGTTCCCGTCACGAACAGTCCCGGCATCTCCTTTCTCCTCATCCGACTGACGCTTCTTCAGCAGCAACCAGAGCATGTCGGCGAGCGCCCACGCCCAGGCGCATCCGGCCACAAGCAGCGCCGCACTCGCGACGGTCGGGTTCCGCTGCGGCGCGAGCCCCGCTCGAATCTCCGGCGGCAGCGCCGCGAGAACCGGTTCGACGAACGCGACGGCCATCGCCGAGGCCGCGATCACCGCCTGCGCGAACGCCCGCGCGCCCCTGCCGAGAAGCGCGTTTCCCGCGCCCGGCAGCACCAGAAGATTCAGAACCGTCGCCAGCGCAACTCTTCTTCCGGTCATAAGATCTCCCCGGTTGATTTTACCGGCCCTTCTTCGTCTTTGCAATTCCGCCCGCCTCCGACGTCGCGGCGCGGGACGAGTCTCCACGCCGGCAGAGCGCCGAGCAGCAGTGAAGCCCAGCACCAGCAGCCGAGCGCGAGCGACCATTCCGCGGCGCGACGGCCGAGGAGGCTTTCTCCGGTGAGCGTCAGCGCCGCGGCGGCGAGCGCCCACGGCACGACGACGCTCCGGCGGACGCCGCCGCCCCGACGCGGAATCGCGACGAACGCCGCCGCGATCACGGGCAGCAGCAGGACGAAGGCCGCCTTGCGCGCGATGGGCGCGAACAGAAGGGAAGCGACCAGCAGCAGCAGTCCGTCCGCGAGCGGCCGGGTTCTTCCGCGCCGCGTGAGAAACCAGACGGCGAAGGCGCCGGCCAGGCACAGATGGACGGTCCAGACCGCGGACTGCGGCAGCGACAGTATGTTGACGTAGATGGCTTCTTCGGCGTGCGCTGCGGCGTTGGTGGGCGTCAGGAAGCGCAGTAGAGCGGCGTAGAGCGACTGACCCGCGGCGTGGTAGGCTTGAGGGCCGGCGCCGGCGTATCCGCCGAGGAAGTTGCTCCAGTAGGACTGCAGCCACGCGCAGCCGCGGGCGCCGAAGACGAGCGCGGGTCCGAGTCCGAGCGCCGCCGCGCCGAGTACGAAATGGGCCAGCGCGCGCAGGCCGTCTCTCCGGCGGCCGACGTTTTTCCGTGGCGGCGCGGCGGCCGGCCCGGCGCCGCGTCCGTCGCGCAGGACGGAACGCAGATAGAGCAGGGCGAGCGGAGCGGTATACAGTTTGACGGAGACGGAAGCGGCCAGCAGCCAGCCTGAGAGGCGCGGGCGCCCGCGCGCGTAAGTCCAGAGCGCGCCGACGCAGAGCGCCGCCACCGGCGCGTTCAACTGGCCGTTCATCATCTCCGAGTCGAACGCCCGAAACAGCACGAGCAGGCCGACGAAAGCGACTCCGAAGAGGCGGCCCGCTGGTTCCGCTTCCGCGACGGCGATACGCAAAGACAGCGCGAACAGGACGAGGATCGCCGCCCACTCTATGAGGAGCCACAGCACGGCGGAGGCGCGCAGGCCGACCGCGGCCGTCGGCGCGAACGCCACGGCGGTCAGCGGCGGATAGATATAAGGACGCCCTTCCGGCGAACGCGCGAGATACGGATTGTTTCCCGAGACCACGGCCCCTCCCGCGGCGTGGTAGACCGACAGGTCGTTGTAGCGCGTCCTGTGCGGACTGTTGAAGAAGCCGGCCTTACGGAGCGCGCGGGGCGTCTGCGCGGCGAGGAAGAGTACGAGCAGGGCGAGGACGGAAAGGTATCGGCCGCGTCGGCGCGGCGTCGCGCCGGAACGCGGCTTCAGTCCGGGCGGGCGGACTCCCGCGCCAGAAGTTTCTCGATCGTCCGTCGCGCGCGCTCCTTTTCCGCTTCGCTCACCTCCAGCGACATCTCTTCGGTGTTGCCGGCGTCGGTGACGTTGCGCAGAAGATGATTGACGCGATGCCGCACTCCTTCGCGCAGCAGTTCGTGATGCAGCCAGTTCGCCGCCGATCCGCGGCCGCGCCAGATCTCCACCCAGTTCTCTTCCATCTTCTCGTCCTCCCACACCCGCGACGGACCTGTTCCGCGTCCGGCGGAGCGCTCAGTCCTTCTCTTCCTCTTCCGACTCCTCCTCGGCCGACTCCCACTTCAGTTCGAAGTCTTCGAGCATCTCACGCGCCCGGTCCACGTCGTCGGCGTCCACCATGAGGCGGATGGTCGGCTGCAGAAACGGCATGCTGGCCGCGACCTCCTCATCGGCCACCAGCGTTCTGACGCCGTTCAGTTCGAGTTCCGCCCGCAAAAGATGAATCTTGTTCGGCTCGTCTTC
>CAYPNR010000081.1:0-1580 GCA_964412125.1 uncultured Planctomycetota bacterium
TCACAGTTTCCTCCGGTACGACACCTACAGCCGGGTAATCATCGGGGCGGCGGGATTTGAACCCGCGACCTCCAGCCCCCCATGCTGGCGCGCTAACCAGGCTGCGCTACGCCCCGATCAATAATGGGCCCAGGTGGATTTGAACCACCGACCTCACGCTTATCAGGCGTGCGCTCTTCCAACTGAGCTATGGGCCCGAACGCCCTCCGACGCTCCATAAATTAAACGGCGATCCGCCTTCCTCTGTCAATCAGTTTTAGCGGTTCCGAAGCGAGACGACGCGCCGTCGCGGTCCTCCGCGTCGCTCCGGCGTGACTCCGCCTTCGTCCCACCGCTCCATCAACTCCACCCGTTGCGGGTTTCCACAGAGCCGTCCGCGATGGTAGAATTGCGCTCGTCTCGTTGTGGGAGACGCGTTTGCGGAAAGCGTTGTTCGCGGCGTTACGCGTCGCCGTGGCGGCGGGCATACTTCTGTACCTGTGGAGCGCGGGCAGACTCGACTTCGCCGTGCTGGGCGGCGCGCTGCGCCGCTGGCCCTGTCTCGCCGCCGCCGCGGGCTGCTACACCGCGGTCGCGTTCGTGGGCGCGGCTCGCTGGCGTCTCGTACTCGCCTCCACCGGAACGCGTCTGCCGTACCCCGTCGCGCTGCGGTTGACTTACATAGGACACATCTCCAACTACGCGCTGCCGGGCGTCGTCGGCGGCGACGCCGTGAAGGCGGTCGTCGCCGCTCGTCACGCGTCGCTGGCGCGTACGTTGACCGCGACTCTCGCCGATCGCGTGATCGGCAGTATCGTGATGGCGGCGATACCGCTTTTCGCGGGCGCCGCGCTGGCGTTGCCACCCGGTCTCGAAGCGGCGCGGCTGCTGCTCGGTGCTTTTCTGCTGGCGGCGCTCACCGCCGCCCTCCTCTGGCGCTACGTCGATCGACCGCTTCGCCGCCTCGCCATGCGCCTGCCGAAGAGACGCCTGCTCCTTCGCGCGATCGCTTCCGCGTCCGCCGTTCGCGCGCACGCGCGCGCGACCGCCGGCGCCGGCGCGCTTTCGCTGGCGGCGCACGCCCTCAGCGTCCTCGCTTTCTGGCTTCTCCTGCGCGCCGGCGTCGGCTGCGACGTCGGCTGGCTTTTCATCGTCTTTTGCGTTCCTGTGGGTCTGCTTCTCGAAGCGCTGCCGATCTCCATCGCGGGTGTGGGGGTGGGCGAAGGCGCGTTCGAGTGGCTGCTGACGGGCGCGTGCGCGGCCGGCGCCGGCGCCGGCGCCGCTCTCGTGATGCACGTCCTCAAACCCGTCTGCGCGCTTCCGGGACTGGTTTTCCTGCTCGCCGGGAGTCGCTATAATCGCAAAGACGCGACTCCCTCGGAGAAAATCGAGTGATAAGCGACGAAACCGACGCCGTGGTCGTCCGAAAGCGACCGTTTTCGGAGACGAGCCTCGTAGTGGACTTCTACACGAGGAACTACGGTCGCGTGGTCGCGCTCGCGCGCGGCGCGCGACGGCGCGAGGCGACCGTCAAAGGCGCGATAGAGTTCCTCAGCGCGGGCTCGGCTGTCTTCTACTTCAAACGCGGCGGCTCGGTCACG
>CAYPNR010000081.1:1680-9293 GCA_964412125.1 uncultured Planctomycetota bacterium
GGGAGAAAGGTGATAACGCTTCCGGAAGGCGCGAGCGCCGCCGTCGCGGGGATGTTGCGACTCGCGCCGTCGCGTTTCGGACGACTCCGTCTCGACAGAAGACATGTGGCGGCCCTGCTCCGCTGGGCGTCGGCCGTCTCGGAACTGGCGTTTCAGACGCGGTTGCGGGTCGCCGAGTGGCTCGCCGCCCGCGTCGACGGCACATGGGACTGACGAAAAACCCTCACTACGGCCGCGGCCCGCCGGCCGCGCTTGCCGAAACCCTCGGATTTCCCGCGCGGCGCTCCCCGGAATCGGTATACTGGACGTGGAGGTTCCGGGGGAGGACGACGTGAACTGGTGGTGGCTGGTGATCGTGCCGCTGGGATGTCTGTGGTGGCTGCCCATGCTCGGCGCGCGCGCGGGCGGCCTGCCCTGGTACTTCTTCGCCGCGCTCGCCGCTCTCTGGGGCGTGGTCCTGCTCTTCGTGCGGCCGCTGTACGACTGGGGCACGAAAATTTCGAGGAAACTCGGTCAAGAACGCATAGCCGACCTTCGTGAGCGTCTGAAGCCGAAACTGCTGCCGCCGGTCCGCGTCGCGCTGCTCATCATGGCGGCGACGAGCGCCGTCTTCATTTTTTTGTGAGCGGACGACGTCCGGAAAGCGCCGTCATCAGAGCCAGCAGGTCCGCCGGCGTGACGCCGGGCACGCGGGCGGCCCGGGCGAGGTTCTCCGGACGGACGCGGGACAGTTTCTCCCGCGCCTCGTACTTTATCGTCGACAGCGACCAGAAATCGAACCCCCGCGGAATCCGTCTGCTCTGGAGGTCGCGCAGCCGGGCGATCTCGCGTGACTGCCGTTCGATGTAGCCGGCGTACTTCGCGTCTATCTCGACCTGTTCGAGCACCGTCGGCGGAAGCCCGGAGAGCCGGGGAAGACTCTCGAGCAGGTCGCGTATCGCGACCTCCGGCCGGCGAAGGGCGTCGAACAGACTCTTGCCGTCGCGACGCTCGGATTTCAGCGTCTCGATTACGCGGCGGATCGCCCGTTCCTTCGCGGCGAACCGCAGCCAGCGGGCGCGTCGCACGAGGCCGATACGGCGGCCCGTCGGCGTCAGTCGCCGGTCCGCGTTGTCCGCGCGCAGGAGCAGACGGAACTCCGCGCGACTGGTGAACATGCGATACGGCTCGTCCACGCCCCGCGTGACGAGATCGTCTATCAGCACGCCGATGTACGCCTGGTGTCGCGGCAGGATCAGCGGCGGCGCGCCGCGCACCTTCGCCGCCGCGTTCACGCCGGCCACCAGCCCCTGCGCCGCCGCCTCTTCGTAGCCCGTCGTGCCGTTCACCTGCCCGGCGGGAAAAAGACCCTCCACCGCCTTGCTCTCGAGCGTCGCGCCGAGTTGCAGCGGCGGAAGGAAATCGTATTCGATGGCGTATCCGTAACGCGTGATCCGCGCCTCTTCGAGACCCGGTATGCTGCGGACCATCCGCTCCTGTATCTCCGCGGGCAGGGAGTTGGAGACGCCGTTGAGGTAGAACTCGTCCGCGTCGCGGCCCTCGGGCTCCACGAAGACCAGATGTCTGTCCTTCTTGGAGAACTTCACCACCTTGTCTTCGAGAGAGGGGCAGTAGCGGACGCCTGTGGACCTGATACGGCCGCCGTAGAGCGCCGAGCGGACCAGGTTCCCGCGGACCAGGTCGTGCGTCCGCGGCGTGGTGTTCGTCAGCCAGCACGGAATCTGCTCCAGGTGCAGGGAGTCGTGTTCGAAGGAGAACGGCACGATGGGGACGTCGCCGTCCTGGCGTCGCATGGAGTCGAAGTCCACCGAGGCCGCGTCCACCCGCGGCGGCGTGCCGGTCTTGAAACGCCGCACCTCGAAGCCGAGCCGTTCGAGACAGCCGCTCAGGTTCTCCGCGGCCGGCTCGCCGTCGCGGCCGCCGCCCCACTCGGCGTCGCCGACGAGGATGCGTCCGCGCAGAAACGTGCCCGCCGCCAGAATCACGCTTTCCGCCTCCACGCGCGCGCCCTCGCGCGTCACCACTCCCGCGACGCGACCGCCGCTGACGAGCACCTCCTCGACCAGTCCCTCCATCAGTTCGAGACGGGGCTGCTCTTCGACGGCGGCGAGCACGGCGGCGGCGTATGCGGCCCTGTCGCACTGCGCGCGGGGCGAACGTACGGCCACGCCTTTACGGGTGTTGAGCATCCTGAACTGAAGCATCGCGGCGTCGGTGGCGAGCGCCATCTGGCCGCCGAGCGCGTCTATCTCGCGTACCAGTTGGCCCTTGGCCAGTCCGCCGATCGCGGGGTTGCAGGACATCAGGCCCACGGTCCCGCGCGACGGGCTGAGCAGAACGACTTCGCAGCCGAGACGCGCGGCCGCCAGGGCCGCTTCGCATCCCGCGTGTCCCGCGCCTATCACCACCACGTCGCACCGTCGGTCCATGACCGTTCCGCACCCTCGAGTGGAAGCGTCCCGTCGTCAGATGTAGTCGAGTTTCTTCGCGGCCCGGATCACCGCGTCCGCCGCCTCCACCGGATCGTCGGTGGTGAGGTAGAGAGACTCGTCGCAGGAGGAAATGCAGCCCTCCTCCAGCATGCGCGTGTGTATCCAGTCGAGCAGTCCCTTCCAGTAGTCGGTGCCGTACAGAACGATGGGGAAGTGCTCGATCTTGCCGGTCTGGACGAGCGTGAGCGCCTCGAACAGTTCGTCACAGGTGCCGAAGCCGCCGGGGAAGACCACATAGGCGATGGAGTACTTCACGAACATCATCTTGCGGACGAAGAAGTAACGGAAGTGGAGCGGCATGGTCTGAAACGGATTCGGCCGCTGCTCCATGGGCAGTTCGATGTTGCAGCCGACGGAGGTGCCGCCGACGCGGAAGGCGCCGAGATTCGCCGCCTCCATTATGCCGGGTCCGCCGCCGGTTATCACCACCAGGCCCGCCTCCGCCAGAAGTTGAGAAGTGCGGGCGGCCGCCTCGTAGAAAGGCGAGCCGGGAGCCGTGCGCGCGGAGCCGAACACCGTCACCGCGGGGCCTATCTTGCTGAGCGCGTCGAAGCCCTCCACGAACTCTCCGAGTATGCGGAATATCCGCCAGGGATCGGTCCTGGTGAAGTCCTGCAGTTTCACGGGCACCTGCAGGAGGGCGCGATCCTCGTGGTGCGGCTCGTGTCGGAGACGGGACGTGAACGATCTCACTTCTTTTCTCCTTCGCTCTTTTCTTCGCGGACGAGAAAGATGCGCTGCTGCGAGTACTCCGCCACGCGTCTCAGAAGGTCGCGGTAGGCGGGATAGTCCTTCGGCTGCACGAATCGCGCCGTCCGTCGGAACTCGTCTTCGAAGATCACCTTTCCCGCTTCCACTTTCGCCTCGGCGCGATAGGCGGCCTGCGGCGTCTTCAGTTCGAGTTTCGGCGGCAGCCGGTAGACCCGCCACCCCGCGGGCAACTCTATCACCACTTTGTGCCTCTCGCAGTAGGTGGTGCCGTACTGGATCGCGAACTTGCGGCTCTGCGTCGCCACCTCCCGAAAACGGTATCCGAGACCGGGGATCCGGAAGAGCATGAAGGAGCCGGAGCGGTTGGCGTAGGCCGGCAGATGCGCTTTGATGCGCCACCACATCGGCGTGTCGAAGTCGTCGGGGTCGCTCCACTTGTTCTCCTTCAGCGTGCCGCCGGGCGCGTAGTGGTTGACCACCTGCTCCGCCCAGCGGTCGAGTACGTCGGGTCTGTTGTGTCGCGTGACGCCGCGGATCCACGCCTCCTCCTCGCCCGTGCCGGAGATGGTCCTCTCGAACTCCGCCGAGCCGTCCTCCTTCAGCGACAGACGCGCCTTGAAGTCGTTGAGATCGGCCTCCGGCGGCGGCAACTCCGAGCGGTACACCTTGCCGAGTACGGGGTTGTGAATCCAGGTGTCGTGACTCGCCGACCAGCGCGACGGATAACGATAGTCGCTGCCGGTCGGGTCCAGCAGAAACGGTTTTTTGCCTTCGATGTTCACCTCCACGATCGCGTGATTGCCCAGAAAGTTCGGAAGGTCCTTCTCCGGCATGCCTTCGTCGTTCGTCAGGACGCCGACCGGGTAGGCCTTTACGCGGGGGTTCTCCAGCGCCGCGACAAGGGCGCAGAACGCCACCGCGCAGTCTATGCAGTCGCCCGTCTTGCGCTCCAGCGTCTCCGCGGCGGGATGCCCGCAGAGTCCGCTCATTATGCTTCGCTTGACCGAAACGTAACGCACGTTCCTCTGCACCCAGTGATACAACTTGCGAACGGCGTCCTCGTCGTCCTTCGCGCCTTTCGTGGCCTCCCCGGCCGTCTTCTTCAGCGCCTCCGTCACCCGCATGTTGTGCTTCAGCCGCTTCGTGTACCAGTTGTTCAGATACGTCCAGTCCCCCTCCGCGAACGGAGAGATGCAGACCTTGGGAACCACATCGCCGAGGGCGATCATCCGCGGCTCCGGCTCCACTCCCGGCCAGTCTCTCATCTCCCAGATGTAACGCGTCGTCCGCCGCCCCGGCAGTTTCTGAAAGGTCACCTTCGGCGCGTTGTAGAGTTTGTGGTGCAGCGTCACCTTGTTCGGCACCTCCACCTCGTAGTACGACCACATGTAGGGCTGCTCCCAGCCGAAGTGCCACTCGAACGAAAAAATGTTCGGATCGTAAGGACGCTCGTTCACCCATCGCGTCCGATATTCCACCACAGAGCCGACCTCCACACCGGGAATGGTGTAGACCAGCAACTTACCGTAGTCGTAGAACGAGGCGCTCTGCGCCCGACTCTGCTCCTTGACGCTGGACGGATCCATTTCGATCACCGTGCCGTCGGGCTTGATGGTGCGCGCCGCGAGAACCTCCGCGGTGGAGCGACCCGGCTCGAACCACATCGCCCGGTTGGCGAACCGCAACGCTTCCCGCTTCAGAATCAGCACCGCCGCGTGATACTCGTTTATACGGCGGCCGCTCTCCTCGACGATCTCCTTGCCCTCGTCTATCAGCACCACGTATTTCTTCTGCGGATAGCGTCTGGCCGCCTCCCGCGCGGCTTCGAGTATCTTCTGCACGTCTTTCGGCACCGCACGTGTCGGCTTCTCCGTCGCGCTTTTCTCCGCGGCCTTCTCGAAAACGAGTCTCTTCACCGCGGGCCAGTCGATCTTCCGCTTCCCTTTCTCCGTCTCCAGCAGCACCGTCTTTCCGTCGTAGGAGACGATCTTGCCTTTGATCTTGCCGCCGTCGTGCAGCACCACCTGGTCAGCAGCGAGCGCCGCCGCGATCGTCGCGACCAGCGCCGCCAGTCCGGCCTTCCTCATATTCCGTTCCCCCAAACCTGATGTTCTTCGGTGAAAAGCCCGGCGAAACCGTGTCTACTTCGGCTTCTCCGTTCCGTCTTCCTTCGCCTGTCGCTCCAGCAACACCAGTTCGCGCGCGACGCGCGCGCCCATGCTCATCACTTTTTTGTACTCGGGGTAGTCCGCCGCGGAGACGACGAGGGCGCGACGCTCGAGGGCGTCCTCGAAGACGAGGACGTCGCCTTCGAGACGATACTCGAGCGAGTATCCCGCCAGTGCGGCGTCGCCCACGTTCCGCCTGGCGGGCGGCAGATGCGCCTTGACGCCCTTCGGCAGTCGCAGGCGGACGCGATGGAAGACCCTGTCGGCGCGGTCGAAGAAGAGCGGCAGTTTGCGTTTGCCCAGCAGTCCCCACGCGCTGTACTCGACGCCGGGGACGCGGAAGGAGACCAGTCGCTTGTCCAGCGCGGTCGCGAAGCCGGGCACGCGTACCTTGTAGCGGATCTCCAGCGGCGCGGTCGGATCGCCGAGGTTTTCCGCCTTCCACTCCAGTACGACCGCGAAGGGATGCAGCCGCTGCGCCAGCGCGGCGAACTGCTGTCGCATCCTCTCTTCGGTGAAGGACGCGCGCGCGCGCCACGCCGCTTCCGCTTCGCCTTTCACGACCACCTTCACCTCCGCCTCCAGCGTGCCGTCTGCTTTCAACTCGCCTTCCACCTCGAGGCCGGAAGCCTCGCTCTCCGGCGGCAGGACGGGCATCTCCGTCACGCGGCCGTCCGGAATCGACAGCGCCGGTCCGCCCTGCAGCCGCGCCGGCAGGTATCCCATCGCGACGCTTTCGTCCCATCCGCAGAACCAGACTTTCTCGCCGCCCACCAGCGCCTGTAGAGCGACGCCGTCGAAGAAGCCCAGCGACGGATTCTCGCGCGGCAGATGTCCGGCCGCGCGGGTCCGAACCAGATAAATCCTGCTGGAGATGCCGCAGGCCGAAAGCAGCGCCTTGGAGAGCGCCACTTTGTCCACGGCCGCCAGTCGCGAAGCGGCCAGCGACCAGTCGGGCTCGTGCGGCGTCAGACGCCATGAGTCCAGATCCATCGGGAGAAAGTCTTTCTTGCAGGCGATGAAGCGGTAAATCGCGGCCGCTTTCTCCTTTTCGGTCGTCGCGTCCCCGGTGAGTCGCTCGGCCTCCGCTTTCACCGCTTCGGTCGCGGACACCGAGGCGGCCGCCGCTTCTTTGAATCGCCTCGCAAGCGCCTTCCAGTCGCCGTCGGAGGTGCTCACGACCACCACCGGCAGAAGATCCACCACCGGCGGCGTGTCGTCCTCCCTCTCCAGTACGCGCAGGTTCTCCGCCGTGATCGTCGTCGTGGCGCCGTCTTGTTTCTTCTTCAGGCGGCCGTCGTCGCCCTCGATGCGGATCGTCACGTCGCGACCCTCGCCGCATGTGACGCGAACCTCCTTGCGGAGTATCGGCTCCTGGCCGCCGAAGACGTACATCCGCGCAAACGGCCGAAGCGCGTCCGTCCTGTCCCAGACCTCCTCCACGCAGACGTCGACCACCACGCCCGGGGCCATCGGCTTGAGCGCGAACTTCTTCCTGCGTAGAAGATCGTAGCCCGCTTCGGAAGGATAAACCGCTCCGTCTTCGATATACATGTCCTTGAGATGGTGGACTCTCCACCGTCCGCACTCGGCGCCTTCCTCCGGCACGATGGTGCGCGCCCAGAGGATCTTCATTTTCTGGCGGTCGGGCAGGTAACTCATCGCGCGGTTGCCGACCATCGCCTTGCCGCGCTCGCTCAACACGCGTATTATCCGGCGTCGACGTACCGTCGCGCCGGCCCCCTCGAAACGTATCTCCGTCTCGTCGCGAAGCACGACGTAGTGCGCCGTCGGATAGTCCTTCGCCGTCGGCATCTTCGAGAGAGTCGCCGTCAGGGTTCCGTCTTTGAGTTCGGAAACCGTCTCCGCGGCGTAGCCCTTGCGTAACTTCTGCATCTCCACACTCTGAACCTCGTCGCGGGAGTAGCGGAGACGCTTGCCCTCTCTGGTGGTGAAAATCACCTCCTTCTCGTTCACCTCCTCCAGACGGCCTTCCTCCTCGCCGCCTTTGGTCAGGATCAACGTGTCCCGGCCCGGCGGCCGCGGCGCCGGTTCCTTCTCAGGCCTGGGCACGGGATGGATCGTGAACCAGCACGAGCAGAACGACAGCAGCGTCAGCACAAGAAATCTTCGCATGGACCCGACTCCCCCAAGGGTGACGTCGCTTATTTTGTTCCAAACGGCTCGCGTCTGCAACACGAAACGCTTCCGGAGAAAGGCTCCTTCACGAAAGGATGACCGA
>CAYPNR010000082.1:0-9207 GCA_964412125.1 uncultured Planctomycetota bacterium
GAGGCGCGGGCCGTTGTCCACTTCTACCGCGGCAACGCCAGGTATCGGAAAGGCGACCTTGACGGTGCGATTGCGGATTTCACGAAAGCGACCGAGTTGAATCCGCGGCTCGCGGATGCCTACAACAACCGCGGGGCCGCGAAGGCGCGTAAGGGTGACTACGCCGGTGCGATTGCGGATTTCGATGAGGCAATAGATTTGTTCGAGGATGCGGGTAATAAGGTCGAGGCGGCGTTGGCGTACAACAACCGCGGCCTCACGAAGAAGAAAAAGGGCAACTATGGCGGTGCGATAGCGGATTACGGCAAAGCGATAAAGTTGAAGCCGGATTTTGCAGAGGCGTACAACAACCGCGGCAACGCCAAATATGAAAAAGGCGATTACGACGGTGCGATAGCGGATTACGACGAGGCAATAAGGTTGAATCCGGACTACGCGGTAGCGTACAACAACCGCGGCAGTGCAAAGTATTGCAAGGGCGATTACGACGGCGCGATTGCGGATTGCAGCAAAGCGATAGAGTTGAAACCGGACTATGTGGATGCGTACAACAACCGCGGCAACGCCAAACAAGAAAAGGGCGACTTGGACGGCGCGATTGCGGATTTCGACGAGGCGGTAAGGTTGGATCCGCGGTATGCGGGGGCGTACTACAATCGCGGCAACGCAAAGAAGAAAAAGGGCGATTATGACGGTGCGATAGCGGATTATGGCAAGGTGATAGAATTGGATCCGCGGTATGCGGACGCGTACAACAACCGCGGGGCCGCCAGGGCGGATAAGGGCGATTACGACGGCGCGATAGCGGATTACAACGAGGCGATAGGGTTGAACCCGCGGTATGCGGATGCGTACTACAACCGCGGCAACGCCAAGTATGAAAAAGGCGATCAAGACGGTGCGATTGCGGATTTCGACGAAGCGATAAAGTTGGGTCCGGACTGTGCGGATGCGTACAACAACCGCGGTACTGCAAAAGCCGCCAAGGGCGACTATGATGGTGCTATCGCAGACTACGACGAGGCCATCAAGTTGAAACCGCGGTATGCGGAGGCGCTTTACAATCGCGTGCTGGTTTTATCCGCTTCGGGTGAGGGGGAAAGAGCGAAGGAGGAGATGGAGAAACTCAAAAAACTCAAAGGATTGTTTCCTGAAGAGACCGTGGCGCTTCTTGAAATTGCGGTCTCGTTCAACCTGAAAGAGTATGACGCCGCCGCAGGGTTGCTGGAAGACCTCAAGACGCGAATCCCGCCACATGTGTACGAGGAGATCAGGGAAGGGATGTGGAAATGGCGGCTGATAGAGGAGAGTTTAGAGGCGTTCGTCGGGCGGTTGAAAGAAGACGGACGGATAAGGTGCGCGCTTGTTTACGGCTCCGCCGCGAGGTGGTGGAAAGACGCCCGGCGGCTGCTGCGGCCGGAAATACGCGATCTGGACGTCTATGTGATAACCGATGGGTTCGAGAGTGTGGACGAGGCGCGGAAAAGAGTCCTGAACATGCGTGATTTGAAAGCCTTTCCGATGGACGTTGAGGTTTTCGACCTCGCGACCTGGGAACGCCTCAAGGAGAAAGACATGTTCGTGAAGCAGGAGGTGTTGCCGAAGATGCGGGTGATATACGGGAGGGCGTAAGGATGAGCGGGCGCGGCAACAGTTCCGACTGGCGTGCCTGGCTGAAGTATGCGCAGGAAGACAGGGACTTTGCGGAGGGCCGCATGGATGAGCCGGGGAATGCGCGCCATGTGGCGCTGTGCGCGCACCAGATGATGGAACACGCCTTGAAAGCCGTCCGGGTGTTTCATGAAGGCGGACTGCCCGAAAGGACACACGACCTGCCGATGCTGGCCGCGTCTCTCGCCGAAAAAGGCTTCTTCGAGTTTTCTGAAGAGGAGATGGACTTTCTTCAGGAACTGCACAGTTGCTTTATTCCTTTGAAGTATCCGAGGTCCGAGGCTGCGCTGCCTTCCCACCGGAAGGCGAAGGAACTGTTCGCGGCGGCGGCGGGACTGCTGGAGCGCGTGAGGAAGGAGACGCAATATGAGTGAAAACAGAATCAGAATCCTCGTCGCGAAACCCGGTCTGGACGGACACGATCGGGGCGCGAAAACCGTGGTGCACGCTCTCAGAGAGGCCGGCTTCGAGGTGATCTACGGCGGCCTTCATCAAACGGTGGAGCAGATCGTCAAGGCCGCTGTCGAGGAGGACGTGGACGTCATCGGGCTCAGTGTCCTCTCAGGAGCGCATCTGCCGGTGACCGAAAAATTGATGGCGGAACTCCGAAAAGCGGACGCAACCGATAAAAAAGTGGTCGTCGGAGGCGTGATCCCGGACGAAGACGTGCCGAAACTGCTGAAAACAGGCGTCGCCGCCGTCTTTCCGACGGGAAGCCGCTACGATGAAATAGTCGCTTTCATGAAGGGGGTCGCCGATGCCGGAAAGTAAGGGCCGAAAAGAGCCGCAAATCAAGCCTTGCGTCCTGGAGTCCGGTATCGAAGTCAAACCCGTCTACGGACCGGAAGACATCCGGGACGTCGATTTCGAGCGCGACGTCGGCAGACCCGGTGAGTTTCCGTTCACGCGCGGCATCCATAAGTTCATGTACCGCGCAAGACCGTGGACCATGCGCCAGTACGCCGGCTTCGGGACGCCGTCGCAGACCAATCGGCGCTTCAAGTACCTCATCCAGCACGGCCAGAACGCTTTGAACGTCGCTTTCGATCTGCCGACGCAGAACGGTCTCGACTCGGACGATCCGCGGGCCTGGGGCGAGGTCGGCCGCGTCGGTATGGCCGTGGATACGCTCGCCGATATGGAGGAGGCGTTCGACGGTATAGACCTCTCGAAAATATCGACTTCGCTGACGATAAATCCGGTCGCCTCGATCATGATATGCGCTTATATGACCGTGGCGCGGAAGCAGGGCGTGCCGAACGAGCGCATAAGAGGCACCACGCAGAACGACATCCTCAAAGAGTATATCGGTCGCGGAACATGGATATTTCCGATCGAGCCGTCGCTGCGCCTGATAGCGGACACCGCGGAGTTCTGCATCAAGGAACTTCCGCGTTTCAATCCGGTGAGCGTCTGCGGCTATCACATCCGCGAGTCCGGCGCCACGCCCGCCCAGGAGATGGCTTACGCGCTGCTGATCGCCAAAACTTATACCAAACTGGTCGTCGACCGCGGTATAAGTCCGGAGAAGTTCACTCGCAAACTCGCGTTCAACTTCGACATACACGGAAACATATGGGAGCAGGTCGCGAAGTTCCGCGCGGGTCGTGCGTTGTGGGCGGCCATCTGCCGCGACGAATTCGGCGTCACCGATCCGCGGGGCATGGTCATGAGAATGATGGCCGGCGGCGGCGGCGGCGGACTCACGAGAGAGGAGCCGGAGAACAACATCGTCCGCGGCGCCTATTACGCTCTCATATCCGCTCTTTCCGGAACGCAGACGATGGCGTTGTGCTGCTACGACGAGGCGTACACCATTCCGTCGGAGAAGGCCGCTTTGATATCGTTGCGCACCATGCAGATACTCGCCGAGGAGATGGGTCTCTGCGACACGGTGGACCCTCTCGGCGGCTCCTATTACGTCGAGTGGCTCACCGCGCGTATGAAGGAGCGCATCGTCGAGGAGATGCGGAAGATAGAGGACCTCGGCGGCATAGTGAAGTGTATAGAGAACGGTTACATCCAGAAAAAGGTCTCCTTGCAGGCGTACGAAACGGAACGCGCGCTGCAGTCCGGCGAAAAGGTCAAGGTCGGCGTCAACAAGTACGTGAGCGAAAGCGAGCGGGAGACCTCCAGGAAAGTGGAACTGCACAGATTCGATCCGGAAGTGCAGCGGGAGCAGATGGAGAGACTGGAGAAGGTGAAGGCGGACCGCGACGAGAAGAGGGTCGCCGAAGCGTTGAAGACGCTGCGGAAGAAGTCCGCGGGCGACGAGAATCTGATGCCGTACATACTCGACTGCGTGGCCGCCTACTGCACCGTCGGCGAGATGGCGGCCGTCTGGCGCGACGTCTTCGGAGAGTTCAGGGAACCGTCGATGTAGGCGGTCGGAGTCGCCGTCCGCGAAACACGGAGGAGGGGAAGTGGTGAAACAGCCGCTCGACGGCGTACGGATACTGGACCTGACGCGGATGCTCACCGGCGGATACGCGGCGATGCTGCTGGGCGACCTGGGCGCGGAGGTCATAAAGATAGAGGCGCCCGGCAAGGGCGATCCGCTGCGGCGGATGCCGCCGCACTTCTACAAAGGCGAAAGCGCCTACTTCCTTTCCATAAGCAGAAACAAGAAAAGCGTCACATTGGACCTCCGCAAGGACGAAGGCAGGGAGGTTTTCCATCGACTGGTGGAAGTCAGCGACGTGGTCTTCGACAACTTTCGCCCCGGCGTGCTCGAACGCCTGGGCGCCGACTACGACACGCTCAAGAAAATCAAGCCGGACATCATCTGCTGCTCCATAAGTTCTTACGGCCACACGGGGCCTTTGAAGAACGGCCCCGGTTTCGATCTGGTCATTCAGGCGCTGTCCGGCATGATGAGTTACACCGGCGAGCCGGGTCGGGTGCCGGTGAGAATGGGCGCGCCCATGGGCGATCTCGCCGGCTCGCTCTTCGCCGTCTTCGCCGTCTCCGCCGCTCTTTACGCGCGCGAAAAAACCGGAGAGGGACGTTTCATAGACCTCTCGCTGCTGGACTGTCTCATCAGTCTGCACACTTACGTCTCCGAGTACTACTGGCTCGGCGGACAACTGCCGCAGTTGATAGGAAGCGGTCACATGTCGGTCGTGCCGTATCGCGCGTACCGCACCAGGGACGGCTTTCTGACCGTGGCGATCTTCGTGGAGAAGTTCTGGGCGGGGCTCTGCAACGTCATCGGACGACCCGAACTGGGACGCGACGAGCGTTACGACAGCACGGCGAAGCGACTCGAGCGGCGCGCGGAGGTGGACGCCGTGCTCGAGGAGGTGTTTCCGCTGAAGACGACGGAGGATTGGATGAAGTTGCTCGAGGCCGAAGGCGTGCCGGCCGCGCCGGTGCTCACCATCGACAGGGTTTTCGAGCATCCGCAGGTGCTGGAGCGCGGAATGGTGGTGGAGGTGGAGCATCCGGCCGGCGGCGTCATCAAGATGATAGGCAATCCCGTGCGCCAGCCGGAGGTGGACGAACAGCCGCTCGCGCCGACGCCGCGGCTCGGCCAGCACACCGACGAGGTGCTCAGGCGGCTTTTGAACTACGACGAGGAGCGGCTGTCGCGTCTCAGGTCCGAAGGCGTGATATGAGAGAGCCGCGTCCGCGGACGACGGAGACAGGGGAGTTGTGAGGAGGGCGCTCTCTTGAGGATAGGCATCGACGTGGGAGGAACGTTCACCGACTTTCTGCTTCTGCGTCCCGACGGAAGCAGCCGCATATACAAGGTGCTCTCGACGCCCGACGACCCGTCGATCGCGACGATGGAGGGCATCGGCCGGATGGCCGCAGACCAAGGGCTCTCCACGAAAGAGTTCCTGCGGGGCGTCAGGCTGATAGTTCACGGCACGACGGTGACCACCAACGCCGTGCTCACCTACACCGGCGCGAAAACGGGACTTCTGACCACCGAAGGCGTGCGCGACGCTCTGGAGATGCGACGCGGCATTCGTGAGGAGCAGTACAACAATCGCTATCGCAACGTCGAGCCGCTGGTGCGCCGCTACCTGCGCGTGCCGGTCCGCGAGCGACTCGACTACGCGGGGAAGGTGGTCGTTCCGCTGGAGATCTCCGACGTGGAGAGCGGCGCGGACCTGTTTCGGAAGGAGGGCGTGGAGGCGGTCGCCGTCTGCTTCATGAACTCCTTTGCGAACGCCTCTCACGAGGAGGCGGCCGCGAAGGTGATCGCCGCGAGGCTGCCGGAAGCCTATCTCACGGTCTCCAGCAGATTCCTGCCGTCCATCAGGTTCTACGATCGGGTCAGCACGACGGTGTTGAACTCCTACGTCGGACCGATACTGAAACGCTATCTGAAGTCGCTTCTGAGCAGGCTGGCGGAGCAGGAGTATCGCGGCGTTCTTCTGATAATGCAGTCCAACGGCGGCGTGATCGCGCCGGAGATCGCCATGGAGACCGCGGCGGCGACGCTTCTGTCCGGTCCCGCCGGCGGTCCTGTGGCCGGAATCATGTACGGCTCGATTCAGGGCTACGAAGACTGCATCACCATGGACATGGGCGGCACCAGTTTCGACACCTCGCTCGTGAAGGGACGCGAGCCGTTTGTGACGACCGTCGGCGAGATCAACAGGTTGAGGCTGGCGCTGCCGATGCTGGATGTGGTGACCATCGGCGCCGGCGGCGGCTCGGTCGGCTGGATAGACGAAGGCGGAATGCTGCGGATGGGGCCGCGAAGCGCGGGCGCCAAGCCCGGACCGGTCTGCTACGGTCTCGGCGGCGTCGAGCCCACCTGCACCGACGCCGATCTGGTGCTGGGCTATCTGAACCCGGACTTTTTCGCCGGCGGCCGGATAAAGTTGGACACAGAAGGCGCAGGAAAGGCGATAGGCGGGCGCATCGCGGAGCCTTTGGGGTTGTCGCTCGAGGAGGCGGCGGCGGGCATGTATGATGTGATAAACACGAACATGGCGGCGGCCGTCCGCGAGGTCGCGGTCAAGCGCGGCCAGGACCCGCGCGACTTTCCACTGGTGGTGGCGGGCGGCGCGGGTCCGATACACGCCTGTCGCATAGCGCTCGAATTGGAGATACCCGTGCTGATAGTGCCCCGCGAGTCGTCCATCTTCTGCGCCGCGGGCATGCTCATGAGCGATCTCAAGCACAACTTCGTGCGCACCTACGCCACGCTCCTGCGCGAAGCGGACCCCGAGCGTTTCAGGGAACTGTTCGCCGCGATGCGCGAGGAAGGCGCGACGCTGCTCCGAAACGAAGGTCTTCCGCTGGAGCGCGTGGAGTTCGTGCACTCGCTCGACCTGCGCTATCTCAACCAGTACCACGAGGTGAACGTGGAGGTGACGGCGCAGGAGGTGGAAGAAGCCGACTTCGACGCGATGGCCGCCCGCTTTCATCCGCGGCACAACGCGCTCTACGGCTACTCGCTCGAGGACGGCTCGACGCCGGTGGAGTTGATCAACATGCGGCTCCTCTGCGTCGGCAGAACCGACAAGCCCGAGTTCCGGCGGCAGGACTACGCCGGAGAGGACCCGTCGGCGGCGAAGAAGCACGAGCGCGAGGTCTGGCTGCCGCGCGAGAGACGTTTCGAACTCGTCGAGGTCTTCGACGGCTTCGAGTTGCGCTACGGCAACCGCATCAGAGGTCCGGCCGTCGTCGAGCAGGTGAACACCACCACTTTCGTCGCTCCGGAGTACGATCTTGTGGTCGACCGATTCGGCAGTTACACGCTTTACCTGAAGGAACTGGAGGAAGAGGTCGTCGGGAGGGTCACCGAATGAGCGCCGTGAAGATAGACAGGATACTGCTTTCGATACTGCAGCGACGATTCCGGTCGATAGCGGAGGAGATGTCCATCGCGCTGACGATGACGACGCGTTCGCCGATTCTATGCGAGGCGCGCGACTTCGTGACCGGCCTCTACGACGCGGAAGGCAAGATGCTCGAGCAGAAAGAGAACCTGCCCATACTGTCGTTTTCGCTCGGGCCGGTCTGCGAGTACATAGTGGACTACTTCCGCGGCGAGATATATCCCGGGGACGTGATATTCCACAACGACGTCTTCTCGATGGGCAACCAGAACAACGACGTGGCGGCGTACAAGCCGATATTTCACGGCGAGGCGCTTGTGGGCTGGGCGGCCTGCAAGGGGCATCAGGCGGACATAGGCGGCGCGGTACGCGGCGGATACAATCCGCAGGCGACCGAGGTCTGGCAGGAGGCGCTCCGCATACCGCCGGTGAAGGTCTACGAGCGCGGCGAGCGGCGCAGGGACGTCTGGGATCTCATTTTCGCGAACATCCGGCTGAAGATGGTGGAGGAGGACATGCGCGCGCAGATCGGCGCTTGCGTGGTCGGCGAGCGCGGCGTCCTGAGACTGGTGGAGAAGTACGGACTCGACGTCTTCAACGCGCACAAGGAGGAGTTGTTCAACGCCACCGAGAAGATGATGCGCGCCGAGATCCGCACCATTCCGAACGGCGTCTACCACGGCGAAGCGACCGGCTATTTCGACGGCCGCACGCCGGGCTCGAAATACACGATACGCGTGAAGGTCGTCGTCGAGGACGAAGAGATAACGTTCGACTTCTCGGAGACGGACCCCCAGACGCCGGGCTTCGTCAACGGCACGTTCACCTCGAGCGCCTCTGCGGTGATGCTGACCTTCCTGCAGATGGTGAATCCCGACATACCGCACAACGACGGCATGGTGCGGCCCGTACGGATGGTGATACCTGAGGGCACGATTCTGAACGCCGCGTATCCCGCCGCCACGACTTACGGCAACCATCTCTGTCCGATAACCGCCTCCGCCATAATGCGCGCGCTTTCGCCGGTGATACCCGACCGCGTGACCGCGGAGTGGAACTCACTGCTGTGCTCGCTGACCACGGGTGTGGACGAGCGGAAGAACGAGCACTACGTGGACATCTGTTTCATGGGCCTGAAAGGCGGCTCCGGCGGCATACGCGGCTGCGACGGCTACGACCACATCGGCATGATAGACGCCTCCGGCGGCGTACTCGACCAGGACTACGAGATGTTCGAGCAGCAGACGCCGCACATGGTATTACGGCACGAATATCTGACGGACTCCGCGGGCGCCGGCAGGTGGCGCGGCGGTCTCGGCGTGGTGACGGAGTTGAAGTTGGGCGGTCGCGACAACAAGTTGGTCACCTTCGGCGAAGGCGACGTTGAGCCGCCGCTCGGCGCGCACGGCGGCAAGCCGGGCACGCTCAACAAGATAGAACTCACCTATCCCGACGGGACGAAGTATCTGACGACCACCAAGGACTTGTTGGACGACGTACCTGCGGGCACGATTTACTATCAGGAGGCCGGCGGCGGCGGCGGCTGGGGCGACCCGTTCGAGCGCGACGCGGAAGCGGTGCTCAAGGACGTTCGCGACGGAAAGGTAAGCGTGGAATCCGCCGAGCGCGACTACGGTGTGGTGATCGACACGGAGAGGTGGGAGGTTGACGCGGCTGCGACGGCGCGCCTTCGCACCCGCGGCTCCGGGGAGTGAGTTATTTATCTCCGCCCCGC
>CAYPNR010000083.1:0-8941 GCA_964412125.1 uncultured Planctomycetota bacterium
GCGCCGGAGCGGCCTCCCGCCCCTCCCGCCGGGAAATAGTCCCGCGCCGCCGACGATGCTGATACGGTGATGCGCCCGAGCGTTCCGTGCGTTCTCTTTGCGGGGCTTGTTCGATCCGAAACGAAACGGCCCGCGGAACTCCGCGGGCCGTTTATCGTCTTGACCGCGCCGGCGGGCTTTCGTTATCTCTCCCCGTGCAGTCGCCGCTTCAGCATCTCCTGTTCCTTTTCCAACTCCCGCATGTGACGTGTGAGTTCGTTCAGACGTCTTTTGACTTCTCCCATTTCGTCGCGGACCTGCGCCTTCTCCCTCTCGATGTCCCTGAGACGCTCCATCATCGCCTCGCGCTCGCCTCTTCCGCCCTCTTCGCCTTCGCCGCCGCTTTTGAGTCTTTCGGCTCTGCGACGCAACTCGTCGGCCATATCCTTCATGCCTTCCCTCTCGGCGACTTCCGCGGCGCGAAGCAGTTCGTGAACGCGTCTCATCCTCTCGCGATCCATCCTCGGCGGGCCTTCACGTTCGCCTTCGTCGCGCTCGCCGCGTTCGCCCATCTCTCTTTCGATGGCCTCCAGTTTCTTTTCGAGACGGCTGATGCGCCTCTTTATCTGGCCCGCGCGTCTCCGGTCGCCTTCCTCTTTCGCCTCCGCCAGACCTTCGTGCAGCATCTTCAACTGCCGCTCGATCTCCTCTCTTTCGCCGAGCAACTCCTTTCGCCCGCCTTCCGGCCCGGGCCGCTCCTCTTCCGGCGGTCTTTCCCTGTACTCTCTCGCTCTGCGCTTCACTTCCTCCTGCATTCTCTCCAGGGCTTCCGCCAGTTTCTGCGCCTCGCGCATCAGGTCTTCGGCCTCCTCGCCGAAGCCTTCCTTCTTCAACTGAAGCGCCTTGCGTTTCAGCGCGCCTATCTCCTTCCTGAGTTCGCCGAACTTCTCGACGAAAGTGTCGCGCATCTCCAACTCCCGTCCCGACAGGCGACCGTCCCTGTTCGCGTCGAACGCCCGGTCGACGGGGCTCCTGACCGGCTCGTCCGCGAAAGCGACGCCGCAGGACGCCGCCGCGAGCAACACCACCAATCTGATCATTCGAGAACCTCCCATAGAGACTGCCGTTTCCCCGACGGTCCGAACAGTCGTTCCGCACCGCCGCACACACCTAACGACCGACTTCAACGGGCTATTTTAGAACTTGTCGCGGAAAATTCAGCGGATTCCGGCGACGCGCCGGAAATCGCGTCCGCGCTTTGCCGATAGTTTGAATGAGGAGGGGGACGGCATGTGAGCAGAGTCGTTCTGGTGCTCGCGGCGGGAAAAGGAGAGCGGGCCGGAGAGGGAAAGAACAAGTTGCTCGCGGAGGCGGGCGGCGCTCCGATTCTGGCTCACACCGTCGGCAGATTCACAGGTCTGGTCGACGAGATCGTCATAGTGGCCTCCGCGGCCGATCTGGAGGCCGGTCTTCTGAGCGAGACGGCCGTCCGCGCCTGGGGCGCGGACAGGATCGTCGTCGGCGGCGCCACGCGCGCCGAGTCGGCCAGGGCCGGATACTCGGCGACGCGCGGACACGACCTCATCGGCTTTCACGACGGCGCGCGACCGTTCGTCGACCGCTCCGACATAGAGGCGGTCTACGACGCGGCGGAGAAGTACGGCGCCGCGGTGCTGGTCGCGCCGGTCGCCGACACCGTGAAAGAGGTGGTCGGAGGCCGGGTGGCGCGCACGATCGGCAGGGAAGGCCTGCGGCGCGCGCTCACGCCGCAGGTGATGCGCGCCGGCGTCGCCGAACGCGCCTTCGGCGAGGCGTTCGCCGCGGACGCGCCGGACGACGTGTGGCTGGTGGAGCGACTCGGACTGACCGTGGCGGCGGTGGAGGGCGCCGCGACCAATCTCAAGTTGACCACGTCCGAGGAGATGGCTTTCGCGAAGCGGCTTCTCGGAGTTGGATGAGAGCAGGTTTTTTTTGGAGGGGGCCTTATGATGAGGCGCATTTCGGTTCTTCTGGCTGCCGTGCTGGCCGCCGGAGCGGTCTCGGCCGGACAGATCTCGTTGAAGTCCGCCGAACTTCGACTCGAAGGAGAGACGCGGCTCGACGCACTCTTCCAGGACGTGGATCTCAACAACTACGTCCACGGCGTCAAGCGCAACTCATCCTTCATCGATCCCACCGTCAGCATCAGCGCGAGATTCAGGGTGCGCAAGCAGGTCGTGGCCGGCCTGCAGGTCCGCACGCCGCCGTATCTGCGGGACTATCTCGGCAGTCGCTCGTGGATCTTCCAGGACGCGGTGACGGGCGAGCAGATCCACTATCCCGGACGCATCTTCGAGGTGTCGCAGATCTATCTGGAGGCGAACCAGTTCTACAAGTGGCCGAACGTGAGTCTCACAATCGGCGTGAAGAACATGAGTTACCGACTGACCGAACACGGCGCTTTCTTCCTCGCGCTGGGCGAGTCCGAGGATCCGTTCGAGGGCGACGTCTGTGCGAACTGGCCCGTCAATCGCGGCGGAACCGCCGTCTACTCCAACAGGGCCAGTTTCAACGCGCCGGGCCGCGCCGGCAGCGTCGAGGCCGGAGGTTTCGTCGTCTCCTACAAAGGCAAGATGAACATCGCCGAGAAGAGCGAGAACAAGGTCTACTACAAGATCGACTTCTTCTGCATGACCACCTACGAGACGCTTTATCTCAACCAGGACCGCGACGTGATAGGATTGATGGCCGACGTCAACTATCCCACGGAGAAGGACTCGAACCTGCGCGTGCTCGCCGGTCTGGTGAGCATGTCGCAGAACGCGAACAGCCGCATATACAGCATCGGCGGCGGTTTCGCGTTCAAGGCGACCCGCGCTCTCAGGATCTACGGCGAAGCGTGGGGGCAGACGGGCGAGTTCTGCGAGGGCTTCACGAGGCCGCCCGCGGGCGATCCTTACCACTGGCTCGCCACACGTGACGGCACGGTCACGCAGCAGGCGTTTGCGGGCTATCTCGGCGGCCGTTACGAAATGAGGTCGAAAGGCGACGACGGCTCTCTTATGGCGAAATGGCGGCCCTATCTGGACTTCTCATACTGGTGGGTCGGCGGCGACAAGAGTCCGCACGACATGCGCAATCAGGACTTCATCGCCTACGAAGCCGTGGACTCCACACTGATAATGGAGGAGGGGCGTTACGGACTGGATATGGACACCAACTACGAAGCGGTCAAACTGATCGCCGGCTTCCATCCGTGGAAGGAAGTGCAGGCGTGGGTGACGCTGGCGAACTTCCGCAGGGCGCGGGACTACACGGCCAAGGACCGTCTCGGCCGCGAGATCGACGTTCAGGTGAAGTGGCAGTACACCGGTGATCTCGCATTCCGTTTCGGCATGGGGTTTGTGGTGCAGAGCGACTACATGCTGGGGGATGATTCGTCGCGCAAGACTTTCAGCACCGCGCTGCTGCAGGTGGTGCTGCGCTTCTGACACTCCACCCCCTCCGGGGTCCGGCCCGTCGTCGGGGAGCACCCGCGGCGGGTCGGCCCTTTTTACGGAAGCGTCGATTTTTCGCTTGACAGCCGCGTTCCGCGTCGCGACAATTTCGACGGTGAAGACGTGCGGGTAGGAGAAGATGGGATGCGCAAAGTGGTGCTTTTGGCGCTTATTTGTCTGCTTCTTGTCGGCATCGGGTGCAACTGGGCGCACATAGGCCGCCACATCCAGAAGATCCGCGACGACCTGGCGAAGTTCCACGAAGACGTGGACCGCCTCATCTTCGACATGGAATGGATGCCGGCCGAGAGCGCCTCTCCTTACCCGATCGACTGGTAGCGTCGGCGACGCGGCCTGGATCGGTAAGACCTGCGGTAAGAAAAGAGCCGCGGCTCATGCTCCGCGGCTCTTCTACATGAATCCGTGTTCCCTGAGAAAATCTTCGTCTATCCTTCCGGCGCCGGCCCGGCTCTCCAGCAGACGCCTCACGTACTTGGCCAGTATGTCCGTCTCGATGTTCACCGTGTCTCCGACGCGTCTCTCGCCCAGGGTGGTCGCCTGAAGGGTGTGCGTGACGAGATTCACGCTGAAGGTTTCGTCAGAGAGCGCGGCCACCGTCAGGCTCACTCCGTCCACCGCCACCGAGCCGCGCTCCGCCATCTCCGTAAGCAGTTCCTTTCCGCAGGAGATCTCGATGACCGTCTCGCCCGCGCCGCGCGTCACGCGCCTTATCGTGCCCACGCCGTCTATGTGGCCGCTGACCATGTGTCCGCCGAGCCGCCCCCCGGCCGTCAGCGCGAGTTCCACGTTGACGGCGTCGCCGGCGGAGAGTGCGCCCAGGTTCGTGCGTTCGAGCGTCGCGCCCATCACTTCGAAAGTCGCCGCGCCGCTTCCGACGTCGGTCGCCGTCAGACAGACGCCGTTCACCGCCACCGAGTCCCCGACGCGTACGTCCTCCGCGTGCTTCGTCTCCAGGTGGAGCAGCGCTTTCGCACCGCGGCGCTCCAGGCGTACCACTCTGCCTTTGTCCGATACTATTCCCGTAAACATTCCTCTCCTCCCACCTCGCGCACCAGTCGCTCGAACAACCCCAGCGGCAGTCCCACCACGCATGAGATCGATCCGCTCAAGATCTTCACGTGCTCGTCCGGACCGTCCTCCCGCACGGCGTATCCGCCGGCCGCGCCCGCCGAGCGACCGTCGCGGATGATCTTCTCTATCTCGTCTTCCGAGAGCGGCTTCATCCGCACCTCGGCGACGGCCGTTCCGCAGGCGACGCGCCCTGTGTCCGCGTTTCGGACGCAGACTCCGGTCACGACGCGCTGACGTTTTCCGCTGAGCGCCCTCAACATCTGTCGCGCCTCCGTCGCGTCGCGGGGCTTGCCCAGGATGCGTCCGTCGCAGACCACCACCGTGTCCGCGGCCGCCACCAGGCCCTTTTCCGCCCTGACGCTTTCGACCTTGCGGCGGGCCGTCTCCCGGGCGTACATCTCCGGCCGGACGCCGCTTTCGGGAGGGGCGTCCTCCGGCGGCTCCGCGACGCGGACGCGCCAGCCGGCCGTCTCCAGCAGGCGCTTGCGGGACTCCGAACGTGACGCCAGCAGAACGCCGCGTCTTTCGGTCGTCACAGCCGTCGTCTCCCATACGAAGCGAGGCGGTCGTCGATCGCCGTCTTTCCTGCGGAGGCCATCTTAACGTGGAGCGTGTCCCGTCTCAAACCGCCTTTCGGTCTTTCGTCCGCCGCGCCGCTGCGGATCCGTTGCGGATCCTCGATGGAAAAAGAAAGCGGACGCCGCTTCAGGCGACGTCCGCTTCTCCGTCGAGCGTTTGAGTCGTCAGTTGACCTGTGTGAAAGAGCCTCCCGTTCCGTTGGCTATGTCCTGCAGCATCTTCTTGCCTCTGTTGTGGGTCGAGGAGCCGTAGTAGGAGTTCATGCAGTGGCCGAAAGTGTAGACCTTGATGTTCTTGCCGTTGGCGTAGTTGATAACCGCCGGACCGCACTGCTCGGGCGTCGGATAGCGACCGGTGTTCTGGACACCGTCGGTATGCAGAAGAACGATCTCCGTCCCGGGGATCTTGGCTCCGGCCTCGAAGCCATCATAGATGCAAGTTCAGCCCGCGGGCTGGAAGCCGTTCGCCCACGCTATCGCCGACTGCTTGTTCTGCGGCGTGGCGTCCACCAACTGCGACTTCCAGACCTTGACGTCCACGCGGCTGCACTGCCAGGCCGGCGTGGCGAACATCACCGCCGAGAACTTCACGTTTTCGCTCAGCGCCATCACGCTTTTGGCGAACTCCGCTTTGATGTGCTGCATCTTGGTCGGATTGCCGATGACCTTGCCGTTGGCGTCGGTTATCGAGTGGCCGACTCGACCCGCCATGGAGCCGGTGTAGTCCATCACGTAGGTCACCTTGTCGCCTTCGATTTCTTCGTCGAAGAACTCGATGGGCGGCGTCTCATCATCGTCGTCGTCGTCCTCCTCGCCTTCCTCGTCGTCGGAGTCCTCGTCCTCCCAGTTGGTCGGCCTGTTCGGCTTCTCCACCGGTATGTCGACCCGCTCGTGAGGCGAGGACGGCTTGAAGACGTCTCCCGCGCTCAGGCTGCTGAAGAGCGCTCCGGCCACCAGAAGCGCCACAGCCATCAACACCAGCAACACACCTTTCATACACGGTCCTCCTATACCTGAAGACACATCTATAGACGCGATCCGGAAAGGAGGGGTGCGGGGAGAAACGATTTTTTGGGAGAATTTTGTTGCCCGGCGTCCTCCGGCGGCTCCTCGACGGAAAAGAAAGCGGACGCCGCTTCAGGCAGCGTCCGCTTCTTGTGAGCGTCTTTTCGAGTCCTCAGTTGACCTGTGTGAAAGTGCCTCCCGTTCCGTTGGCTATGTGCTGCAGCATCTTCTTGCCTCTATTGCTGGTCGAGGAGCCGTAGTAGGAGTTCATGCAGTGGCCGAAAGTGTAGACCTTGATGTTCTTGCCGTTGGCGTAGTTGATAACCGCCGGACCGCACTGCTCGGGCGTCGGATAGCGACCGGTGTTCTGGACACCGTCGGTATGCAGAAGAACGATCTCCGTCCCGGGGATCTTGGCTCCGGCCTCGAAGCCATCATAGATGCAAGTTCAGCCCGCGGGCTGGAAGCCGTTCGCCCACGCTATCGCCGACTGCTTGTTCTGCGGCGTGGCGTCCACCAACTGCGACTTCCAGACCTTGACGTCCACGCGGCTGCACTGCCAGGCCGGCGTGGCGAACATCACCGCCGAGAACTTCACGTTTTCGCTCAGCGCCATCACGCTTTTGGCGAACTCCGCTTTGATGTGCTGCATCTTGGTCGGATTGCCGATGACCTTGCCGTTGGCGTCGGTTATCGAGTGGCCGACTCGACCCGCCATGGAGCCGGTGTAGTCCATCACGTAGGTCACCTTGTCGCCTTCGATTTCTTCGTCGAAGAACTCGATGGGCGGCGTCTCATCATCGTCGTCGTCGTCCTCCTCGCCTTCCTCGTCGTCGGAGTCCTCGTCCTCCCAGTTGGTCGGCCTGTTCGGCTTCTCCACCGGTATGTCGACCCGCTCGTGAGGCGAGGACGGCTTGAAGACGTCTCCCGCGCTCAGGCTGCTGAAGAGCGCTCCGGCCACCAGAAGCGCCACAGCCATCAACACCAGCAACACACCCCTCATGCACGGTCCTCCTAATACCTGAGAACGCATCTGTAGACGCGATCCGGAAAGGGGGGATGCGAGGAGAAATAATTTTTTGGGAGAAATTTGTCGTTCGGCGTCCTCGGGTTTACCGTGGCGGTTGTGATTTGCGCCCGCGGCGAAAAACGATATAATGTGAGGTGACGCTTCGGGAGACGCGATATGGGACTTTTCAGCAAGTTATTCGGCAGCAGGGGCGTGACGCCGGAGAGAGTGGAGTCGAAGGAGGTGGCGCCTGTGATGCCGAACGACGCCTCCGAAGCGGTGCAGGAGATGCTCGCGGCGCAACGCGAGCAGACGATGCAGAGGATTTCGGAGTGGATGGACGCGATAGGCGGCGTTCTGGAAGCCGTACGCGACAGACTGAACGCCCACGGCGAGGCCATTTTCTCGGTCGAAGCGGGAGTTCGCAGGCAGGTGGAGACTCTGGGCGGAATGGAGAGTCTCCTGAAGGACCACGGCCGTCGTTTCGAGGAGATGGCGGAGAGTTTGAAGGCGCTGCCGGCGCTCGGCTCGCTTCCTCAGGTCTCCGAGGAGCAACGCGTTCTTCTCGAGCGGCTGGAGAAGCGCTTGAAGGAGCAGGCCATGCGCTCCGACGAGGCGCTTGAGGTCTTTCGCGAGATATCCTCCAAACTGGACGCGCTGCCCGCCGAGGAGCGTCGCCAGGTGGGCGTGTTGAAGGAGTTGGCGAGCAAACTCGAGGCCGCCGCACGGCAGGAGAGCGCCATACGACAGAATCTCGAAGGCGTGCAGGGCGTCCTGCGCGAGGTTTCCACGCACATGGGACGCCAGGTGGAGATGCTGCAGGCGGTGGAATCGACGCAGAGGATGTCGTTACGGGAGTTGGTGACGGAGACGCGCCGGCGCGCGCGCGTACAGGTGATTCTGTTTGCGACGGCGCTTGCTGTGGCGGTGGCGGCGCTTTTGGTGGTGCTGTTACGATGACGCCTCGTGCGGCGGCGGCGCTGGCGGTTTTGACGCTGTCCGCGTTCGTCTGCGCCGACGCGGTGGACGACCTCATCGGACGTCTCGACTCCGAGGTTCGGGAGCGCCGCGAGGCGGCCTTTTCACATCTGCGGGCGATGGGCCCCGACGTTATCGGCAGGCTGCGCAGGGCGGCGGAGACCGCCGCTCCGCGGAAGAGGCACGAACTGGAGCGTCTCATCCGCGTGCTGGAAGCGGAGCGGGAGTGGGGTGAGTGGATACGCGAACTGAAGAGCGCCGGACTTTCCGACGGACGCGCGGCCGAGATAGTGTGCAGTCTGCAGAGCGTGGTGACGAACGAACGCAGGCGCGGACTTCTCGCGCTTTTCAAGGCGCTTACGCCTTCGGGCCCTTCCCTGCTGCGGTTCGCGCGTCGGCGGAAGAGTCCTCTGGCCGCGGAGGCGCTGGTGCTCGCCGCGCGCGAGCCGGGCGACGCCCGGGACGGCATAGCGGACGCGTTGTTCCCGATCGTCGCGCGCGCGCGCGATGAGACGCCTGAGGGTCTTGTGCTCATGGAGGCGCTGACGAGGGTGCTGAACCCCCGCAGCGTGCGCGCGGCCGAGCGTGTGGCGCGTCTGCCCGTGTGGTGCCGGAGACAGATCGCCGCGCGAATGATGGACTCGCCCCTCTCCGTGGACGGTCTCGTCGCCCGGACACGACTCCTGCTGGACGACGACGCGGACGTTCGTCGCCTGGCCGCTCACGCGATTCTGTTCCTCTGCCACAGCAAGTTCGACGAGAGAAGCATTCCTTTGAAGCCGGTCGGCGGAGTTTCGCGGGTAGCGGCCTGGCTGAGCGAGGCG
>CAYPNR010000084.1:0-8883 GCA_964412125.1 uncultured Planctomycetota bacterium
ATCTACCCCGGCGGAGACCTCCGCGCGCTCTGCGGGGTGCTGCTGCGGTTCGCGCATAACGCCCACTACAATCTCAACGCCATCGACGTCCGTAATATCATGGAGCGCCTCTGCCGCCGCACAATGATCGAGGCCATGGAGGAGGTCTCTCTCTGAACGCTCTGAACGCCGTCGACGCCTTCCTGAAACATCTCGCCGACGAGCGGCGGCTCTCGGCCGAGAGCGTCCGGGCGTATCGGGCGGACCTGTCCGGATTCGCAAGCGACTCCGCCCGGCCTCCCGAAAAGGCGTCCACCGCCGACCTCCGACTCCACCTCGCCGGACTCCTGCGGGAGGGCAGGGCGCGCTCCAGCGTCGCGCGAAGACTCTCCGCGCTGCGCGCTTTCTATCGGTGGCTGCTCCTGACCGGCCGCCGGGACGACGATCCTTCGGCCGGCCTCCGCGGCCCGCGTCGCGGCCGTAAACTGCCGGGCGTGCTGACCGTCGAACAGGTCGAAAAATTGCTCGCCGCGCCGGACCAACTCGGTTCCTCCTTCAAGTTGCGCGACAGGGCCGTTCTCGAACTCCTCTACTCCAGCGGCCTGCGTGTGGGCGAACTCGTCGGCTTGAGAACCGGCGACGTGGACCTTCGCGGAGGATACGTGCGCGTCCTCGGTAAGGGAGGACGTGAGCGACTCGCGCCGGTCGGCGCTCCCGCGGCGGCGGCCCTCGGCGCTTATCTCGCCTCGACCGAGTCCGCAAAACGAATATGCGACGCCCTGTTCGTCAACCGTTACGGGCGGCCGCTCACCGATCGTTACGTCCGGAGAATAGTCGAGAAGTATTCCCTTCGCGCTCTGGGGTTCGCCGTGCATCCGCATACGCTGCGGCATTGCTTCGCCACGCACCTGCTGGACGCGGGACTCGACCTCAGGAGCGTTCAGGAACTGCTCGGCCACCGTCGTATAACCTCCACGCAGATATACACCCACACCTCGCGCGCGCGACTGAAAGAGATCTACTCGCGCAGCCATCCCCGCGCGTGATGCGGAGCGTGGCCCCGCGCTCCGCCGGTTCAAGGACCGTTTTGGCCCCGCCGCGGCGCTCTTCTGCCACAATGGCAGACGCGCTCCGCCGCCGCGGGCGGCCGCAAGCCCAGTAAAGTCGGTCTCCGGCACCTCTGGCACTCCAGTTGCGTGTGATGCCGTTCCGCCCGGCTCCTCCGGCGTCGGGAACCGATGACGGGAACATTGTTCAAATTTCATTTGGAGGGACGGAGAGATGGCGAAGAAGCAGTTGGCTTTCGAGATGGAAGCCAGGGAGAGGTTGAAGGCGGGCGTTCAGAAACTGGCCCGCGCGGTGAAGGAGACGCTCGGACCGAAGGGGCGCAACGTGGTGCTCGACAAGGGCTGGGGCGCGCCGACGGTCACCAAGGACGGCGTCAGCGTCGCAAAAGAGATATCGCTCAAGGACAAGTACGAAAACCTCGGCGTGCAACTGGTCAAGGAGGCCGCTTCCAAGACCTCCGACGTCGCCGGCGACGGCACCACCACGGCGACCGTGCTGGCCGAGGCGCTGTTCGTGGAGGGGATGAAACGCGTGACCGCGGGAACGGACGCCATGGCCCTCGCGCGCGGGATCATGAAAGGCGTCGCGGCGGTGGTCGAGAGGCTGAAGAAGGACAGCCGCGAGGTGAAGGGCAAAGAGGGCGTGGCGCAGGTCGGCGCCATCGCTTCCAACAACGACGCCGAAATCGGCGGACTGATAGCCGACGCCATGGAGAAGGTCGGAAAGGACGGCGTGATAACCGTGGAGGAAGGCAAGTCCCTCAAAACCGAGGTGAAGGTGGTCGAAGGAATGCGGTTCGACAGGGGCTATCTGTCGCCGCATTTCATAACCGATCCGGACGAGATGGAGTGCGTTCTCGAAGAGCCGTACATACTCATCCACGAGGAGAAGATTTCGAACGCGCGGAAGATGATTCCGCTTCTGGAGAAGATCTCGCGCGCGGGCAAGCCGCTGCTGGTGATCGCGGAGGACGTGGAAGGCGAGGCGCTGGCGACGCTGGTGGTGAACAAGTTGCGCGGAATAATCAAGTGCTGCGCGGTGAAGGCGCCCGGCTACGGCGAGCGTCGTAAGGCCATGATGGAAGACATCGCGGTGCTGACCGCCGGTCGCGCCCTGTTCAAGGACCTCGGCGTCGACCTGGAGAACGTCGCGCTGACGGACCTGGGCCGCGCGAAGAAGGTGGTCGTGGAGCAGGAGCACACCACGATAGTGGAAGGCGCCGGCAGCACCGACGACATCAAGGCGCGGATAGCCCAGATAAAGAGACAACTCGAAGAGACCGACTCCGACTACGATCGCGAAAAACTGCAGGAGCGACTGGCGAAACTCTCCGGCGGCGTGGCGCAGATATACGTCGGCGCGGCCACGGAGCCGGAGATGAAGAACAAGAAAGCGTTGATGGAGGACGCCCTTCACGCCACCCGCGCCGCGGTGGAGGAGGGCATCCTTCCGGGCGGCGGCGTGGCGGTCCTGCGCGCTTCCGAGGTCCTGGACGGCGTCGAGGTGGACGGCGAGGACGAGAAGCAGGGACTGGAAGTGCTGCGTAAGGCGCTTCGCGAGCCGCTCAAGCACATCGCCGCCAACGCCGGCGAAAACGGCTCGGTGATCGTCCGGAAAGTGGAGCGCGGCTCCGGCGCTTACGGATTCGACGCCCAGAAAATGGAGTTCCTCGACATGTTCGAGGCCGGCGTCGTGGATCCGACACGCGTGGTTCGCTCGGCGCTGGAGAACGCCGCTTCGGTGGCGACGCTCCTTCTGACGACGGACTGCCTGGTCACCGAGATACCCAAGAAGGACGACGAACAGAAGATGCCGCAGCCGGGCATGGGCGGAATGCCGCAGTTCTGACGCGGCGGGGAAATCGAGGCTTGTTCGACGGACACTTTTTGGAGGGATAGAGGATGGGGATCAATCTGAGGCCGCTGGACGACTACGTGGTGGTCGAGCCCGTGGAGGAGGAGGAGACGACCGCGGGCGGCATAGTGCTGCCGGACACCGCGAAGGAGAAGCCGCAGAAGGGCAGGGTGATCGCGGTGGGGCCGGGCAAGATGCTCAGGAACGGCGAGCGGGCGTCGATGAGCGTCAAGGTCGGCGACGTGGTGCTCTACGGCAAGTACGCCGGCACCGAAGTGAGGATCGACGAGAAGGAGTACAGCGTGATGCGCGAGAGCGAGTTGCTCGCGGTGGTGGAAGATTAGCGACCGGGGCGGTATTTGGAGGGAACGGAGATGACACCGAAACAGTTGCTATACAGTGAGGAGGCGCGGAAGAGGCTGCTGCGCGGCGCCAAGACCCTGGCCGGCGCCGTGGCGGTGACGCTGGGCCCGACCGGCCGGAACGTGATACTGGAGAAGTCCTACGGCGGACCGACGGTGACCAAGGACGGCGTCAGCGTCTCGAAGGAGGTGGAGTTGGAGGACCCGTTCGAGAACATGGGCGCCAAGATGGTGAACGAAGTGGCGTCGAAGACCTCCGACGTGGCCGGCGACGGCACCACGACCGCCACGGTCCTGGCGGTCGGCATCCTCGAGGAAGGCATGAAGATGGTCTCCAGCGGTCACGATCCCATGTCGCTGAAGCGCGGCATCGACAGGGCGACCGAGGTCGTCGTCGACTACATCGAGGAGGTGGCGCGGGAGGTGAAGGGCAAGGACGATATAGCGTCCGTCGGCGCGGTGAGCGCCAACAACGATCCCGACATCGGCGCGCTGCTGGCCGACGCCATGGAGAAGGTCGGCAACGACGGCGTGATAACGGTGGAGGAGGGCAAGACCACCAGGACCGAACTGGAGGTGGTCGAAGGCATGCAGTTCGACAAGGGCTTCATATCGCCGTACTTCGTCACGAACGCGGAGCAGTCCGTCTGCGAACTCGAGGAGCCGTACATTTTCATTCACGACAAGAAGATTTCCGGCGCGCGCAACCTGTTGAGGACGCTCGAGCAGGTGGCGCAGTCGGGCAAGCCGCTTCTGATGATCGCGGAGGACGTGGAAGGCGAAGCGCTTGCGGTGCTGGTGCTGAACAAGTTACGCGGCGTGTTCCGCTGCTGCGCGGTGAAGGCGCCGGGCTTCGGCGAGCGGCGCAAGCGGATGCTGGAGGACATCGCGGTTCTGACCGGCGGACAGATGATAAGCGAGGAGTTGGGCATCAAGTTGGAGAACGTACGCCTTGAGCATCTCGGTCGCGCCGACAAGGCGAAGATAGACAAGGACACCTGCACGATAATCGGCGGCGCCGGCAAGCCGGAGGAGATTCAGAAGAGGATAGAGCAGATCAAGAAGCAGATCGAGCAGACCACCTCGAACTACGACAGGGAGAAACTGACGGAGCGACTGGCGAAGTTGTCCGGCGGCGTCGCGGTTCTCAAGGTCGGCGCCTCGACGGAGGCCGAGATGAAGAACAAGAAGGCGCTGATAGAGGACGCGCTCCACGCCACCCGCGCGGCGGTCGAGGAAGGCATAGTGGCCGGCGGCGCGGTTACGCTCCTGCGGGCGCAGGAGAGACTGAAGGAGAAGATGGAGGAGTGGGAAGGCGACGAGAAGGTCGGCGCGCGGATAGTGATGAAGGCGCTGGAGATGCCGCTGTGGCAGATCGCGCACAACACCGGCGTCGACGGCGCCGTGGTCGTCGACGAGGTACGCTCGCTCGGCGGCGACAAGGGTTTCGACGCGCGCGTGGGAGAGTATGTGGACATGTTCGAGGCCGGCATCATCGACCCGGCCAAGGTGGTGCGTTCGGCCGTGCAGAACGCCGCCTCGGTCGCCGGTCTCATTCTGACCACCGAGACTCTCGTGACCGACTGCGAGGAGAAGAAGAAGGAGACCGAAGGCGCGGTGGTGTAGGAGAGTGGGATCGCTTGCGCGGACGCGCGACGCTTCGGAGGATTTCGTTTGCTCCGCTCACCGGCGCCGCCCGGCGCCGGTGAGCCGTTCGGCCGGACGAGAAGCGCCGACCGCGGTCGGCGGAACGGCGGCCTTACTCCACGTTGGTGACCTGTTATGCCGAGAGATTACTATGAGGTTCTCGGCGTGCCCCGCGACGCCGACCGACGGCAGATACGCGACGCTTACAGGAAACTCGCGCTCAAGTTCCATCCGGACAAGAATCCGGGCGACAGGGAGGTGGAGGAGCGTTTCAAGGAGATAGTGGAGGCCTACGAGGTCCTCAGCGATCCGGAGAAGCGGCGCACCTACGACGCTTACGGACACGCCGGGCTGTCGGGTCGCGTTCGTGTCGAGCGATATCCTTCGGTCGACGAGATAATCAACGCGTTCTTCGGCGGCGATCCGTTCGAGACGATTTTCGGCGGCGGCTTTCGAGAGACGTCCCGGAGCCGGCGCGGGGCCTCGCTGCGCTGCTCGGTGACTCTCTCGCTGGAGGAGTCGATTTCCGGCGCGACTCGTACGATAAACGTCCGCAAACTCGTTTCCTGTCCGGCCTGCGACGGCACCGGCTCCGCCAGCGGCTCCGCCGCCGACGCCTGTCCGGACTGCGGCGGCACGGGCTACATTCATCGCCAGCAGTTCTTCTTCAGTGTGCGGGCCGCCTGCGGGCGCTGCGGCGGCAGCGGCCGGGCCGTTCGCGACCCATGCAGGAAGTGCGCCGGCTCGGGGCTGATCCGCAGCAGACGCGAAATCGAGTTGAAAGTGCCGCCCGGCATACGTGACGGTCAGACGCTGAGACTGGCCGGCGAGGGAGACGCGGGCGAGAGGAACGGCCCCCCGGGAGACCTGCTCTGCGTGGTTCGTGTGGAGCGGCACCCGCTGTTCGACGTCCGCGGCGACGACGTCGTCCTGCAGGTGCCCGTGACCGTCTCTCAGGCGGTGCTCGGCGGCGAACTGGAGGTGCCGACGCCCACGGGCGTGCGACGCGTGCGCGTCAGGCCCGGCACGCGCACCGGCGACGTCGAGCGGATAGAGGGAGAAGGTCTGCCGGAGTTGGGCGGCGGCGGTCGCGGCGACATGCTGGTGGTGTTCTCGGTGGAGTTGCCGTCGCCGGACAGGCGTGTGCGGCGCCTGATGGAGGAGTTGAGCGAGTGCGAGCAGGAGCGGCCGCCCAGGGTCGTCGCCCGCTTTTGGAAGGAAGTGGAACGATATTTGCGCAACAGAGACGGGTGAGGGCGCGTAGCGCCCCGTTCGGCCGCGGAGCGCGCGGCCGCGCGCGCGGCCGACGCAGGACGACCGGGTGGGAGATGCGGTGATGTTGCCGAAAAGGGACCGTCGAGAGGAAGAGACGGGCCGGAACGACTCCGTCGACGAGGAGTCGTCCTCCGGGCGGGAAGGAGATTCCGGGGGCGCGGAGGAGCCCGACTCCGCCGCCGACGTGGAGACGGGCGGTCCTTTGATCGCCGTGGATCCGAAGCGACTCGAGCGTCTCGAGAGCAAGGCCGCGGAGATGGAGGAGCACGCGAAGCGTATAATGGCCGAATACATGAACTACCGCTCCCGCAGCGAGAAGGAGCGGGAGCGGGCCGCGCAGGAGGCGGAAGAGAGGCTGCTTCGGCGGCTCTGCGCGCCGCTGGGCGACCTGTTGCGGGCGCTCGGCGCGGCGACCTGCGCCGACGACCTCGAGGGCCTTCGAGAGGGACTGGCCATCGTCACCCGCAGATTCGACGAACTTTCCGCGTCCTTGGGGCTTGAGCCGATCAACGAGACGGGCGTGCCGTTCGACCCGCACTACCATGAGGCGGTTCTGGTGCGTGAGGAGGAAGGCGTCGATCCCAACACGGTGGTCTGCGTGGTGGAGCCGGGCTGGCTGTTGAGGAGCGGAGACGATGAGACGGTACTCGTGCCGGCGAAGGTCGGAGTCTCCGGTGGACCGTGTCGGGAGGAGTGACGTGCGTTCCGTCGCCGGGTTTCGCGCGGCCCGGATTTTATTTGCAAAGAAAAGAAGGGGATTTATAATGCGGCTTTCTGGAGGTGCCCCGGATGCCGACCTACGAGTACGAGTGTGAGGGCTGCGGGCATCGCTTCGAGCGCTTCCAGGCGATCACGGACGAGCCGCTCCGGAAGTGTCCGGCCTGCGGCGGAAGAGTGCGACGGCTGATAGGGGCCGGCGCGGGCGTGATTTTCAAGGGTTCCGGTTTCTACATAACCGATTACAAGCGGAGCGGCGGCGGTTCCGACAAAGGCGGATCCGACGCCGGCGGCGGGAAACCGAAGGCCGGGAAGGCGGAAGGAGAGACGGTTGGAGAAGGTTCCGGGAAAGGTGGGGACGGAGACGCCGACGGAGGGACGGAGTAGGCGTATGCGTGTCTACCTGTGCCGCTATTGCGGAAGGAAGGTGTCGTACGACGGCCCGGCCCGGATGTTCCTTCCCTTCTGCAGTCGGCGTTGCAGGATGGCGGATCTGGGCATGTGGTCCAATGAGGAATACAAATTGAAAGGAGGCGAAGATGGAGAAGTCCACCTTCCAGCAGAGTGATCCCGCTCTCACCTATCCGGAGGAGCGCGGTCTTTTCAAGGGGCTCGGCACGCCGCCGGTTCTCAACGCGTTTCTGCTCGCTTTCGTCGCCTATGTGTTTTTCATATTCGGCGCCTGGTTCATCAACTGGGTGGCGGACAGGACCGCTCCCGACGAGCCGTTCACTTACGAGCGACTCGTCTACAACGTTCGTTCCTGGATCTCGCGCGTTCCCGGCGGAGGTCGCGCTTTCGATCTCGTGGCCAGGCCGGTTCTTCTGGTCCGCTCCGGCGGCGAGATGATGCGCGACGTGGCGCGTCGCAGACTCGCTTACGAGCAGAGGATGGCGGACGAGTGGCGCGAGACCTGCTCCGCCGCCAATCCCGGTCGACCCGCGCCGCCGATGACCGAGAAGTTTCGTAAGGACTACGAGGCGAAGAATCCGCCGCCGCCGAGGGTGGGCGAGTTCAATCCGGCCTCCGCTCCCTGGTGGGCCTTCCTCGCCTACGGACTCTGGTTCCTGGTGATGTGGTCCCTGTTCGCCGGCGCGATAAACCGCGTCTACGCCTTCCGCATCGGTCGCGACGAGACGATCACGCTTTCGGAGGCGCTCGCCTTCGGCCTCAAAACGTTCTTCACGCACTTCTTCTCAGGCCTCCTCATCGCCGTGATAATCGCGGCCATGTTCTGGCTGGTGGTGGGTCTCGTCGCGCTGTTCGGCTCCATACCTTACTTCAACTACTTCGGCCATTTCGTGGTGATAATCGGCCTGCCGTTCGTCCTGGTGGCGGGCTTCATCATCGCGCTGCTGGTGGTGGGCCTGATGTTCTGCTTCAACATGATCTCTTCCGCGATAGCCGCCGAGTACACCGACCCGTTCGACGCGGTCAGTCGCGCCTACTCTTACATTCTCGAGCGTCCCTGGCACACGCTTCTCTACACCTTCCTGACGGTCGCCTTCGTCGGCATATTTCTTTTCTTCGGCGCTTTCGCGCTCGACAGCGCCGAGTCCATGCTCAACTGGGGTCTCGGCGACGGCCAGTACGGCGCCATCAGCAACTACATGGGCGACAACTACATATCCACCGTCTCCTACAAGGAAGCGTTCGCCGGCAAGCAGTGGAGCCTGATGGTGCTCGGCATCGTGACGCGTTTCCTGTTCTGGCTGGTTCACGTCTTCATCTTCGCAGCGGCCATCGCGTTCTGGCTCGGCTCCAGAATGAAGGCGTATCTGCTGCTGCGCCACGAGGTGGACGGCGACGAGCCCGACGAAATCTATCTCGAAGAGGAGGAGGAGCCGCTGGAGGAGATTCCGTCGCCGGCCGCCGAGGAGAAGGCGGAAGCCGCCGCGGAAAAGGTGGAGGAGAAGAAAGAGGCCGCCGAGGAGAAGAAGGAAGAGAAGCCGAAGGAAGAAGTGAAAGAAGAGCCGAAGGA
>CAYPNR010000085.1:0-2915 GCA_964412125.1 uncultured Planctomycetota bacterium
AGCAGAGCACGGAGGATCTGGAGGAGCGCGTCCACAAGATCGAGAAGGAACTGGAGGCGTTCGAGAAGGAGAACAACGTCGCCGCGTATCAGAAGGAACTGGCGCGGCTGGACAGCGAGGTTTCCTATTACCGGAGCAAGGTGACTCAACTTCTGGTGGACGAAGCGCGACTGAAGACGCGCTGGGCCGACGCGGAGAATTGCAGGAAAGACGGCGACTATGTTTTGAGCGAGTTGCTGACGCTTCCGGAGGTGGCGAACGACGAGTTGGTTCGCCACTACCTGAAAGAACGCGAGCGTCTCCGGAACCAGAAGACGACGCTTCTGCGCACCTACGCGCCCGGCAGCGGTCACGTAAAGGCGGTGGATGAGCAACTGCGCCAGATCGAGAGCGCGCTGACGGAGGCGGCGCGGGAGCGCGCCGACGGTCTGAAAGTGGACTACGAACGCGTCAAAGCGCAGTTGAGCCAGACCAGAGATCTGCTCACGTCGGCCGAAGACCGAGAGAAGAGGGCGCTCGGACTCCTGAACAGATACCAGCGTCTGCAGAACCGTCTCCAGACCACTCGTAGTCTGCTTACGGAGGCGCGCAAGAGACGGGAGCAACTGGAGGCGGGCATTTTTTCGACGCCGCGGATCGTGGAGGTGAGGCAGTGGGCGGTCGAGCCCGGTGTGCCGATCAGTCCGCGACCCATGCTCTGGACGGCCGTCGCGGGACTTTTGGGACTGCTGCTCGGCGTCGGACTCGCTCTTCTCATCCACCATCTCGACGACACCGTACGCGACGACGACACCCTGCGCGGCGCCGGTCTGGAGCCCGTCGGCGCGGTGCCGTACATCAGGGAGAAGGGCCGTCGCGAACGCGTGGTCGAGACCCATCCGCAGTCCCGCGCGGCCGAGTCGGTCAGAGCCGCGCGTATGGCGTTGCTGTTTCTGCTCCGCACGAAGAATCCGCACACGATTCTGGTGACCTCCGCGAATCCTCGTGAAGGCAAGACGCTCAACTCCTCCAATCTGGCGCTGGCCATGGCGCAGTTGGGCCGCAGAACGCTGCTGGTGGACGCCGACCTGCGAAGGCCGTCGATCCACAAGATTTTCGAGGTGGAAGCGGAGCCGGGACTCTCCAACCTTCTGGCCGGCGAGGCGGAGCCCGACGCGGTGATCCGCAGCGGTCCGGTCGAGGGTCTCTCCATAGTGTCGTGCGGCGCTCGTCTTCCCAACCCCGCGGACATGCTCGCCTCCCCGCGGATGGAGAACGCGACGGCGGCGTTCAAGGAGCGCTTCGACACCGTGATTCTCGACTCTCCTCCGGTTCTCGGACTCGCCGACGCCACCATACTGGCGAGGCTGTCCGACGCGGTACTTCTGGTGGCGCTGGCCGGCCACACACGACAGGCGGGACTGAGACGCGCGGTGGCGCACCTGAGCGGCGCCAAGCCGCCGCTGATCGCGGGACTTCTCAACGAGGTCACCAAGCGGACGGCTTCCTACTACTACGACTACTATTACCATTACCACTACCGTTACGGCGGCGGCAAAGAGACGCCATCCAGGAAGTCCGACAAAACGAAGAAGGACGAATAAGGGATGATGACCGGCGTTCGCTGGCTCGCCTTTTTCATGCTTCTCGCGTCCGTCGCTCTTTCACCTCTCCCCTACGGCTCGGTGACCCGAACGCCGCTGGTGCTGCTGCTGGCGGCGGCGGCGAGTGCGTTTTTGCTGGCGCTGGTTTCCGCTCGCGCCGCGTTTCCCCGCGGCTTCAGGCTCGTGGCCGCCTTTGCGACGGCGCCGCTGCTGCTGGCGCTCGTCCAACTCGTTCCGCTTCCGACGGGGCTGCTGGAGCGCGTCTCGCCGACCGCGGCGGCGCACTACCGCGCCGCCGACGTCTCTCGAGCGCCGCTCTCGCTGTGTCCGGACGAGACGATTCTGTTCTGTCTTCAAGCGGCCGCGACGCTCGCCGTCTTTCTCGCGGCTTTTCTTCTCGTGCGTTCGCGGCGTCGCTTCATCGTTCTGCTTTCGGCCGTCACCGCGACCTCCGCCGCTCTTGCGATCTACGGCGTCGCGGCGGCCGGCGCTTCGCCTGTGACGCGGGTGAGCGCGACCTTCGTGAACTCGTGCCACTACGCCGCCTACGCCGGGATGGGCGCTCTCTCCGCCGTCGCTCTTCTGGTCTGTCTGCTGCCGGAGGTGCATCCGGGCACTTCGTGGCGCCGCTTCATACACGCCGCGACCGTCGAGTCGAGTCGTCCGCGTCTTCTTGTTCTACTGGCGACTCTCATCATTCTGGCCGGCGTGGTCTTCTCTCTCTCCCGCGCGGGCACCGCGGCGGCTCTGGTCTCGCTGCTGGCGTTTGTGTTTCTCACCCGGCGCGTCGAGAGTCGACGCGGCGCGCTCTGGACAGGCGCGGCGCTCGTCGCGCTCGTCGGACTGGTGCTGCTCGCCGGCGTCGAACCCGTCCTCGTCCGCTACGGAAACACGTTTCGCGAGGAGCCGACCCGCTTTCTTGCGTGGCGCGCGTCCGGCGCCGCGGCCATGCAATATCCGGTGACCGGCTGCGGCCTCTTCGCCTTCCGCTGGGCGTTCGCGCCCGTGAAGGACAGTCTTCGTCTCGCCGGAACGTGGTCGGAGGCCCACAACGACTACGTCAACGGTCTGGTGGAGGGCGGTCCCGTCCTGCTGGTTCTGATTGCGACCTTCGTCGTTTTTCTGGTGCTGTATCTGCGACCGGCGCTTTCCTCTTCGCGTCGCCATCGTCGGGCGGCGGCCGCTCTCGCCCTGTCGGCGCTGTTTCTGACGGCCGCGCACTCGCTTTTCGACTTTCCGCTCCACGTACCGGCGATTTCGGTGCTTCTGGCGGCGCTGTGCGGCGCGGCGGCGGGATGCCGCGCGACGGAGAAGCGCTCCGTCGGCGCGGAG